>JBMZPN010000009.1:0-25344 GCA_049620845.1 Puniceispirillum sp. (SeqCode) | reverse complement strand
GGTGCCAGCTTCAGCATATCCAGTGCCAGTTCCATATCCATATTGCCTTTAAGCCGGCGTTTTCCCGTTTCTTCATCGATGAATTCACGTGTGAATTTGCTGACTACGGCATAGCCATTGTAATCCAGCCAGTCGACCAGAGGCCGAAGGGATGAAAATTCCTGATCTTCGGGAATGGCAGTATAGTAATAGGCGCGGATGAGGTTCGTATCTTTGGCGAAATAGCTGCGCATACGCGCAAAGTCTATATCCAGATTTAGCCCGCGGGCGGCGGCATAAAAATTTGATCCATCAATAAATAACGCTGTTTTATCCATAATTAAAAATCCTTAAAAAATGATGCGTGAAGAATATATGCAATTCATAAATCTATAATATTTATAAATGCACAAAAGCAGAGTTTTTTCCAAAAAAATAAAGCGACTTATATATTCAACTTGCCTATAACTACGTCAGATTAATCATCTTGACTTATTATGTCTGTGGTTTGCTTTTAAAGGCACGTTACTTTCAGGGATGAATATGCAGTTAACGGATATATTTCTGGGCATTGGTGCCAACCTGACGCCTGATGGCTTTGCCAGTCCGCAAGCTGGGTGCGAAGCCGCGCTTGATGCTCTGTCTGATCACAATATTGCCATTCAGAACATTTCCCGCTGGTTTGAGTCAGCACCCGTGCCAATGTCTGATCAGCCTTGGTTTAAAAATGCTGTTGTTCATGCCAGAACACCACTTAATGCCGCCGATACATTGGCAGCTCTGCATGAAGTTGAAGCCAATTTTGGAAGGCAGCGCCGGATACGTAATGAAGCCCGTGTTCTGGACATAGACCTGCTGGATTTTGGCGGTATGCACAGCGAAGCCCCATCGTTACATTTACCGCATCCGCGGATGCATCAACGTGCTTTCGTTCTACTTCCGCTTCATGATTTGGCGCCTGATTGGATACATCCAGTGACTGGTGATGCGATCCAGACCTTGATTGCAGCGCTACCCGATGATCAGATAATTCGACCTGTATAGAATTTTCGGCCTATCAAGGGCTTGCGGCTTTTTTTTAAATCCTGTAAACAGCCACTAATCATTAATTTTTGAGCTGGCTTTAGCCGCCAATCGTGGAGACCTGAATGGCACGTGTCACCGTTGAAGATTGCATTGAAAAAATTCCAAATCGTTTTGAACTTGTTCTGACAGCTGGCCAGCGCGCCCGCGGTATTCTAAAGGGTGATGTTCCGACTATTGATCGGGATAATGACAAAAATCCGGTAATTGCCTTGCGTGAGATTGCTGAAGAAACAGTCGATCTTGATGTTTTGTCAGAAGGTTTGATTAAAAAATTGCAGCGCCTTTCTGTTCGTGAAGAGCAGGAAACGCACGATGATGCCGCTATTGCCGCTGAAGTTGATCTGTCTGAAATGGTTGGTGACTACAGTGATGATGATGCGCAGGAAAGCGGTATGCAAATCGGCAGCAGTGAAGAGCTGGAAGAATCTGGCTTCGAAGATGTTGACCTCACCGAATTGCAGGGCGAGGATTAAGCAAGCCAGTATCATTCACCTAGCCCAAAAGGATGCTGGCATTTTAAGCATCAATGGGATCATGGATGATTGAAACTGCAGATCAGATAAAAGACACTATGTCACGCTTCGGCACTCTGGCCGATAGCGACACTCTTACGCGTGCTTTTGACTTTGGTAAGAATGCGCATGAAGGTCAGTTGCGCGCTTCCGGCGAGGCCTATTACACGCACCCCGTTGCCGTGGCTAATTTGCTGGCGGGGATGGGGCTTGATCTTGATACGGTCATAACAGCACTTTTGCATGATACTGTCGAAGATTGTGATGTCTTGCTCGATACCATCGAAGCGATGTTTGGCAGTAATGTTGCCCAGCTTGTGGATGGTGTTACCAAACTGAGCCGGATAGGCGAACAAAATCGGCAAAGTACCGCGCAGGCAGAAAATTTTCGTAAACTGCTTCTGGCGATGAGCGAAGATGTCAGGGTTTTGCTGGTTAAGCTCGCTGACCGCACACATAACATGTGCACGTTATCTTTTATCCCCAAAGAGGAAAAACGAATTCGCATTGCCCGTGAAACGATGGAAATTTATGTTCCGCTTGCCGAACGGATTGGTGTAACGAATATTCAGAATGAACTCGAAGACTATGCCTTTGGTGTACTCAACCCTGAAATGCAGGAGACGATCAAAAATCGTCTTGAGTATCTTATTTCTGAGACCGAACTCATTATTCCGACTATCAGTGTTGAGCTTCAGCATGTTGTTGAACGCCACGAAATCGAATGCAGTGTCACCGGGCGCATAAAAACGCCTTATTCTATCTGGCGTAAAATGCAGCATAAAAAGGTCACGATGGATCAGCTTGCCGATATCATGGCGTTTCGTATTTTGGTTCCTGATATCGAAAGCTGTTATCGTACCCTTGGTGCCGTGCATGGTGCCTATCCCACAGTTATGGGGCGCTTTAAGGATTATATTTCGACGCCGAAGCGCAATGGGTATCAATCGCTTCACACAGGGGTTATAGGGCCGGAAAACCACAAGATTGAAATTCAGGTTCGTACACCATCAATGCATCAATATGCTGAAAACGGTGTGGCGGCACACTGGAGTTACAAGAGTAAAGAAGAGGTCGATAATTACAAAAAAATCAAATGGATAAATGAACTTGTTTCTATTTTGGATGATGAGGCGGGCGCCGATGAATTTCTTGAACATACCAAAATGGATTTATACCGCGATCAGGTGTTCTGTTTTACCCCGCGCGGTGATCTGATAGCCCTGCCGCGTGGTGCAACAGCCGTCGATTTTGCTTTTGCCGTCCATACAAAAATTGGCATTAGATGCAATGGCGTCAGTATCAATGGAAAGATACGCCAGCTAGCTACTGAACTTGAAAATGGTGATCAGGTTGATATCCAGACAGATGAAAATGCGCGGCCACGCGCCGAGTGGGAAGCCTTCGTCAAAACAGGGCGCGCTAAGTCTGGCATAAGGCGCTTTTTGCGGGCTGAGCGCATTGTCGAGTTCAGCCGTGTTGGCAAGGCGATATTACAGAAAACATTTCGTGAAAATGGCAAACCGTTTCGGCAGTCAACAATCGAAAAATATCTGACCGCACTCGATGTGACAAAGCTTGAAGAATTGTTCGCACAGGTAGGTGAGGGACGGATACCGGCTTTGACTATTTTTGAAACTGTCCATCCGGATGCTGCGGTTGCTGTAAAAGACAAAAGCACCAGCAAAACTGGCAAGCCAGCCAAGAAAAAGAATGTTGCCCTGAAAATAAAAGGTGATAATTCGGGAACCGCGATCACTATGGGGCGCTGTTGTCATCCATTACCAGGTGACGATGTTGTGGGTATTTTTACAACGGGTAAAGGCGTCACGGTGCATATGATCGGATGTGATACCTTATCCAAATTCAATGATACGCCCGAATTATGGATTGATGTTGAATGGGAGCGCGAGGGGCCTAAACGTGTATCTGGGCGCTTAAAGACAGTTCTGTCCAATGTGCCCGGAAGCCTTGCCGCCCTGACCACTGTTATCGGCCAGCAAGGTGGTAATATATCAAATATCCACCTGATTGACCGGAACCCTGATTTTTTCAGCTTCCAGTTGGAACTTGACGTTAAAAATGTTGAACACCTAAGGTCTATAATTGGCGTGTTACAGGCAAATAAGCATATCGAAAGTGTGGAGCGGGACATTAATGGATAATATATCTGCTCACTCTTATGTGCTTAGGGGGACAGGCGTCAGGCTTAATCATGTTTAGGCGCAGAAACCCTCTAACCCGACTGTCACAGTTGCGCGGTATGATTTGGCCAGAGCGCGGGTTTCGCCGCTTGCTAACCTATTTGATGCAACGCGTTTTGCGAACGCCGGGCAGTACATCATCGATTGCCATCAGTCTGGCTTTTGGTGTGGCCATATCCTTTACCCCCTTTATTGGTTTTCATCTGATTTTGGCGGCTGTTCTGACATCATTGGCGCGCGGAAATGTTCTGGTTTCGGCGATCGGCACCATTGCTGGTAATCCATGGACATTCCCGCTCATTTGGTATGCCGACTACGAACTGGGCACTTTCATTTTACGTGCTATGGGATTTGATTTCGGCGATCAGCCTCTTTCATTAGGGCAATTTTCATCACATCCGACTGATCTTTTATTGCCACTAACACTTGGGGGCTTTGTGCTGGGGGCAATCAGCTGGTTTACAACTTATGGCGCGGCGTATTGGACGATTGACGTCTGGCGCAAGCATAGGGCAAAAAGACTTATGGAGATTAAACTGCGACGCGCACATAAAATGCAGGGGGATGATTCAAAACCATCGCATGACACGCCTTCACAGTTTGATCGTGACACAGATCAGAGCCAGTGATTAGTCCTCTTAGAGACTCAGTTGAAGCAGGGAATTTTTATGTCCGAAACATCATCCATATCAACGCTTTCCAGATTACGGCTTGGCGTCAATATTGATCATGTCGCGACTATACGTAACGCGCGAGGTGGTACGCATCCGGATCCGGTTGATGCCGCTTTATTGGCCGAGCAGGCAGGTGCTGACGGTATCACCGCGCATCTTCGTGAAGATCGACGCCATATTCGTGACGATGATATCCATGCGATCAAGGCAGCAATTGCAGTACCGTTAAATTTTGAAATGGCGGCCAATGCCGAGATGGTTGCGATGGCGCTGGCGGTAAGGCCAAATGCGGCCTGTATTGTACCGGAACGTCGTGAAGAGGTTACAACCGAAGGTGGACTGGCGGTTGCGGGTAATGAAGACCGGTTAGGTGCCTTGCTACAACCGCTCAAAGATGCAGGCATCCGAATTTCGCTCTTTATCGAAGCAAATGACGCCGAAATTGATGCAGCTCGTGCTATTGGCGCTGATATTGTCGAACTGCATACCGGACGCTATTGCCATGATATAGCCACCCGTGCTGATGAATGCGCGCGTATTCGTTCGGCAGCGACCTATGCTGTCAAGCAGGGGATCGAATGTCATGCTGGTCATGGACTGACCTTTGACACTGTCGGAGCGATTGCGGCCATACCCGAAATGGAAGAATTGAATATTGGGCATTTTCTGATTGGCGAAAGCATCCTTTTGGGTCTTCCCGAAGCGATCCGCCGCATGCGCAGTCTGATGGATGATGCGCGCACAGGTTTGTCAGTATGATCCTCGGTATTGGAACGGATCTGGTTGATAGCCGCCGGATTGCCACTAGCCTTGATCGCTTTGGCACACGTTTTGAAACCCGTATTTTCACCGATAATGAGATTGAAATAGCCCGCAGCAAACCCGATCCGGCAAGTTTTTATGCCAAGCGTTTTGCTGCAAAAGAAGCTGTTTACAAAGCCTTAAGCGGTGCCGGACTGGCTGGCCTTGGCTGGCGCGAGGCGGAAACGCTGAATGATCCGAATGGCGCGCCAAGATTACATCTTTCTGGCGCATGTAAAACGGCGCTTGAGCGCTTAACGCCGGAAGGCTATAAGGCCTCAGTACATATTTCTCTTACCGATGAACTGCCCTATGCGCAGGCATTCGTTATCATCAGTGCAACACCGATTCAAACGGGAACATAAAATGGCTAATAAAAAAGAAAGCAAGGGCGAGCTTTTTAAAACGATAATAATTGCAGGCGCTATCGCACTTGGTTTTAGATCATTCCTTTTTGAACCCTTTAACATTCCCTCAGGCTCGATGGTTCCAACCTTGTTAGTTGGTGATTACCTGTTTGTGTCGAAATTTTCCTATGGTTATTCGCGCTATTCCTTCCCATTGGGGATTGTACCTTTTGATGGCCGTATTGCCGAAGATAAACCCGAACGTGGCGATGTTGTCGTATTTCGCCAGCCGACCGATGTTTCGATAGACTTTATCAAGCGTGTTGTCGGTTTGCCGGGTGATCGCATTCAGGTCAAAGACGGTATCCTGTATATCAATGGTGAGCAGGTTGAACGCACTTATGTCGGCAAGACAAAAGCCCGCAATGCAACATCGGTGATCGATTTCAAGGTCTATGAAGAAACATTCCCGAATGGCACCAAACATTACATTCAGGAACGTTCCGATAATGACAGCCTCGACAATACGGTGGAATTTACCGTTCTCGAGGATCATTATTTCATGATGGGCGACAATCGGGACAATTCACGCGATAGCCGGACGCCATCGGTTGGCATGGTGCCTGCCGAAAATCTCATCGGTAAGGCGCAAATCCTGTTCTACAGCCACGACGGCAGTGCGCGGTTCTGGGAAATATGGAAATGGCCATTAGCTATTCGCTTTGGTCGACTTGGTGATACAATTATTTGATGGCAACTGTTGAACTGAAACCGTTAATCAAAACACTATCACATAAATTTAGTGATCCATCAGTGCTTGCCCGCGCTTTGACACATTCCAGTTTTGCAGGGCCGACAAAAAACAACGAACGGCTTGAATTTCTGGGTGACCGGGTTTTAGGGCTTGTTCTTGCCGACTTTTTCTATTCTGAATGTCCAGATGAAGATGAAGGTAAGTTATCCTTGCGGCTTCATGCCGATGCCCGTCAGTCAAAGCTTGTCGAAATTGGTCGTAAACTTGATCTGGCCAGCTTCATTTCGGTTCAGAACGGCATGGCGCTTGCCGAAAATGACTCTGTTATTGCCGATGCGGTTGAGAGTCTGATCGCGGCGCATTATCTCGATGGTGGAATTGATGTGGCGCGCGCCTTTATTCTTGAACATTGGGCACTTGATACAGCCGAGCCAGCAGGCACCGACAAGGATGCAAAATCCCGATTGCAGGAACTGGTCATGAAGCAAAGGCTTGCCCTGCCAATATATACATTAATTTCCAAATCTGGTCCTGACCATGCGCCTGAAATGACATATGAAGTTCATGTTGACGGTTACAAATCCACGCTTGCCTCGGCATCAAACCGGAAAATGGCCGAACAGAAAGCAGCCGCACTCATGGTCGAACAAATAACCAGGAAAGAATGTAATGATGGGTGATAAAGCGACTACCAAAGCAGGCTTTGTTGCCCTGATAGGTGCCCCGAATGCGGGCAAATCAACCTTGATGAATGCTATGGTCGGGCAGAAGGTGTCGATTGTAACACCCAAGGTGCAAACTACGCGAAGCCGTGTTCGCGGCATTGCCATGCATGATACGGCACAGATCATTTTTGTCGATACACCGGGTATTTTCACCCCCAAAAGGCGGCTTGACCGGGCTATGGTTCAGGCTGCCTGGCAAGGTGCCGAAGATGGTGACGTTCTGCTCATGCTGCATGATTGTGCGCGCCGTGAAATTGATGATGACACGTTGAACATTATCGAACAGCTCAAGAAATCAGACCGCAAGGCATCATTGGTGCTCAATAAAATTGATCTAGCCCCGCAGGAACGCTTGCTTGAACGCGCTGATGCCATGTCAAAACTTTATGATTTTGAGCGTATTTTTATGGTGTCCGCGGAAACCGGAAACGGAATTGACGATCTGAAATCATGGCTGGCTGATCTTATGCCTGCCAGTCCCTATCTTTTTGATCCTGATGATCTGTCAGATATGCCGCTTCGGCTTCTGGCGGCAGAAATAATGCGCGAAAAGCTGTTTCTGAATCTGCATCAGGAATTGCCCTATCAGCTGACGGTAGAAACCGAAAGCTGGGAAGAACGCGACGATGGCAGTGCCGAGGTGCATTTATCAATTTACGTAGCCCGCGAAGGGCATCGCGGCATCATTCTTGGTAAACAGGGGCAGACAATTAAGCGTATTGGTTCGGCGGCGCGCCGCGATCTTGAAGATGCGCTCGAAAGACGCGTACATGTCTTTTCGCATGTAAAATACCGTAAAGACTGGATGGATGACTCCGCGCGTTATTCACTGTGGGATCTCGATTATAATGCCTGAATGGATTGCCGATGCGGTCATTATTTCAGTAAAGCCCCATGGTGAGGGCAGTGCTGTTGTCATTGTACTGACCGCAGAAAATGGCCGTCATGCCGGCTTGGTTCGTGGTGGCAACTCGTCAAAAATGCGCGGGATATTGCAACCCGGTAATCGTGTTCGGGTAAGCTGGCGTGCCCGTCTTATCGACCAGCTTGGGCAGATGCAAATCGAATTGGTACAGGCGATACCGGCTTTGATGCTGGATGATCCTCTGCGCCTTGCCGGCATCGCATCCGCTTGTGCCTTGCTTGATGGCACTTTGCCCGAACGTGAAGCGCAATATGCCTTATATGGCGGCACGAATGCCCTGTTTGACCTGATGTGTCTGGATGATCTGGATAATCGCTGGATTGAGGGTTATGTCCGGTGGGAACTTGGCTTGCTGAATGCGGCTGGCTATCAGCTTGATCTGACACGCTGTGCCGCCAGTGGCGCGCAGGACAGGCTTGCCTATGTCAGTCCAAAATCGGGATGTGCTATCGCTCTGGATCAGGCAGGCGAATATGTCCAGCGCATGCTGACATTACCGGTCTTTCTGGGCGGGGTTACGAATGTGGCATCCGATTATGTTTCTGGCCTGAATTTAACCGGACATTTCCTTGAGAAACGTGTTTTTGCGGCGCATAATCAGGATCTGCCAATTCAGCGAAGACGACTAGCCGATATGGTTTCAAACCGCTATAACCAAACCACTCATATCGAATAGAGTCAGTGACCAAAAGCAATCTTAACAAGGTACATCATGGCTAATGATACTTATACCAATCCCGGTGAGCATATTGATCAGACAAGCTTTTCTGATGCGTTAAGTGAACGGTATCTAGCCTATGCTTTGTCTACGATCACATCACGGTCTTTGCCAGATGTGCGCGACGGATTAAAGCCTGTACATCGGCGTCTGCTTTTTGCCATGCGCCAGCTAAAGCTTGACCCGGGACAGGGATTCAAAAAATCTGCCCGTGTCGTCGGTGATGTAATGGGTAAGTTTCACCCGCATGGTGATGCCGCCATTTATGATGCGATGGTGCGTCTGGCACAGGAATTTGCCATGCGTTACCAGCTTGTGGATGGGCAGGGTAACTTTGGCAACATTGATGGCGATAACGCGGCCGCTATGCGATACACAGAAGCACGCATGACCGAAGTCGCGCGGCTTTTGCTTGACGGTATCGATGAAGACTCGGTTGATTTTCGCCCCACTTATGATGGCGAGTCAGAAGAGCCGGTTTTGCTACCTGCCGGTTTTCCCAATCTTCTGGCCAATGGTGCTCAGGGTATTGCCGTTGGCATGGCCACATCGATCCCCCCGCATAATGTCATAGAGCTTGCTGATGCGTCGCTTCATCTAATCAAACATCCGAACGCATCGGTTGATACATTGATGCAATATGTCAAAGGTCCTGATTTCCCGACAGGCGGATTGCTGGTCGAACCGGCTGGATCTATCCGTGATGCCTATGCAACAGGACGCGGTGGTTTTCGGGTGCGCGCACGCTGGGAAATTGAAAAGGAAAAGGGAGGTGGCTGGCAGATTGTTGTTACCGAAATTCCTTATCAGGTTCAAAAATCGCGTCTTATCGAACGTCTTGCAGAAATGCTTAATGCCAAGAAACTACCTGTTCTGGCGGATATCCGCGATGAGTCAGCTGAAGATTTACGTATTGTACTAGAGCCTAAATCACGTCGTCTTGAACCTGAAATCGTCATGGAAACCCTCTTCAAGCTATCCGACCTTGAAACGCGTGTGCCTCTGAATTTGAATGTGCTTGATGCAACAGGACGACCCGGCGTCATGGATTTACGCGGGGCTTTGAATGCATGGTTGGCGCATCGACAGGTTGTTCTTCAACGCCGTGCCGGTTTCCGTTTAGGCAAGATTGCACATCGTCTTGAGGTGCTTGAAGGTTATCTGATTGTCTATCTTAATCTTGATGAGGTGATCGCGATCATCCGTGAGTCTGAGCATCCGCGTGAAGCGCTGATTGCACGGTTTGATCTGACTGAAACTCAGGCCAATGCCATTCTTGATATGCGCTTGCGGTCTTTGCGGCGGCTTGAAGAAATGGCACTGCGTACCGAGCGGGATAATCTGGTCGCCGAACAGGCTGATTTGCAGAGCCTGTTGGCAAATGAAGACCTGCAATGGAAGAAAATATCGACTGAAATCAGAGATATGAAAAATGTCTTTGCCAAGAATGATAGCCGTCGCACAACATTGGCTGATGCGCCTGAAATTGACTTTGATCCAACTGAAATTCTGGTAGAGCGTGAGCCGATTACGATCATCTGCTCGGCCAAGGGCTGGATACGCGCCATGAAAGGCCATCAGGAGCTTGATACTGAATTTAAGTTCAAGGAGGGTGATGGCCCCGGTCTGGTTTTGCATGCTGAAACCACCGACAAGATTCTGCTATTTGCTGATAATGGCCGTTTTTACACATTGGCAGGTGATCGCTTGCCACGCGGGCGTGGCTTCGGTGAGCCTGTAAGCCTGTTGACCGATCTGCCAGCCGATATCGAAATCGTAACATTGTTGCGTGGTGTAGCGGGAAAAATGCTTGTCGCGGCAAGCACAGGTCATGGTTTGATTGTTGATACGCAGTCAGCCATTGCGCAGACACGAAGCGGCAAACAGGTGCTCAACCTGCCAGGCGATGCGCGCGCTGTTGCCTGCTGTATGGTTGATGGCGATATGGTCGCGTCGGTTGGCGTAAATCGTAAACTACTTGCCTTTCCGGTCAGCGAATTGCCCGAAATGACGCGTGGCCGTGGCGTCATTCTGCAACGCTTCAAGGATGGTGGCCTTGCTGACGTAACAGTTTACCATAGTGACAAGGGGTTAAGCTGGCAGGCAGGCGGTGGGCGTACGCGCACCGAAACAGATATGACCCATTGGATTGCCAAAAGAGCATCTGCCGGAAAATTACCGCCAACAGGCTTTCCACGTCCGGCAAAATTCACCTAGATTTTTAAATTACCCATTTCACGATATGATTTGTTGATTTGATCTAGGTCTTTTTGGGCGCTTCATATATTTGCCATTGGCCATCAATAAAAACACTCGCTGGTTGGAAGCGGGCTTTGTAATACATTTTACTGCTATCTTCGACATAATAGCCCAGATAAAGCCATGCCAGACCAAGTTCCTTGGCGAAATCAATCATGTCCATAATCATATATGTACCAAGAGATCGCTTGCTTTCGTCAGGATCAAAAAAGCTGTAAACGGCACTTAAGCCGTCATTCTGAACATCAGTCAGCACTGTGCCAATCAGCCGCCCATCTGCGGTTCTGTAATCCAGTAACACTGACTCTATCGGGCTGTTTTCGATCATGCTGATGAATTCGTCATGATTCATTGATGCCATCTGACCGTCACCATGACGCGTGCCTACATAACGTCTGAACAGGTTATAATGTTCTGCGGTTGGCGATATCGGCGCAATATGACGAGCTAAATCATCATTAACACGCCAGATTCGTGACAGATTGCGTCCCATCTTGAAATTAACCGTATCGACGCGCCACGGAATACAGGCATTACACCCGGGGCAGGCAGGCTTATAAACCCAGTTTTCAACGCGACGGAAACCAGCCCGCGCCATGCGGTCATGCAATGCTGGATTCTGACTGATATCAACAGCAACGCGTTGTTCGGTACGTCCATCTATATATGGACATTCGCTTCGCATGCTCAAACGTACGGCAAGGGGCGGTTGCTTATGAAGACGCTTATCTTGATCCATAATCTAATGTGCCAATTAACAACATTAGAAATCAAGCACTGCTTAACGTAAAAACTAATTTAATGATATGCTAGCTATTGTCGGCTTCATCAAGCTGGCGAACCGTAAAGTTTGCCTGACGTAAATCATCAATAATCTCTTTTACATGATCGGTGCCGCGCGTTTCGATCACCGCGTCAATTTTGGCCAGCTTGGCAGGTACATCAAAAAACAGGCGCTGATGATAGATTTCAATGATATTGCCGCCACATCGGCCAATGGATGCCGTGATCGCCGCCAGCATGCCCGGTTCATCCGAAATATCGATACGCAATCGCGCCACGCGGCCATCACTGGCCATATTCCGGTTTAAAATTGATGCCAGCAAGCGTGGGTCGATATTGCCGCCGCAGATCACAACGCCGACTTTCTTGCCGGCAAACATCTCCGGATAGGCATAAAGTGCGGCGATACCTGCCGCGCCTGCGCCTTCGGATACAACGCGTTGCTGTTCGATCAGCGCGCCGACAGCCCATTCAAGCTGCTGTTCGTTTACCAGCAGAATATCGTCAACATTCTTTTCGATGGCTGGCAGGGTAACACCACCAGGTTTTTTGACCGCAATACCTTCGGCAAGCGTTTCACCACCACAGACGATTTCCTTACCGGCCACAGCCAGCTTCATCGAAGGATAGGCTTCGGTCTGCACGCCATAGATTTTGATATCAGGTCGCATATCACGCGCTATTGTCGAAATGCCGCCCATCAGCCCGCCGCCGCCAATCGGCACGACAAGCATGTCCAGATCAGGCTGATCTTCCAGCATTTCCAGTCCGACAGTGCCCTGTCCCTGCATGACCTTTTCATTGTCATAGGGGTGGATAAGCGTCAGCCCGCGTTCTTTGATCAGTTTTTGTACGGTATTTTCGCATTCATTCAGATTGCGGCCTTCCAGCACCACTTCGGCACCGTAGCTACGCGTGCGGGTAACCTTGGCAAAGGGAGTTTGTGACGGCATCACGATAACGGCGGGAATGCCCATGGTTTCAGCATGATAGGCAACCGCTTGCGCATGATTGCCTGCCGACATGGCGATGACACCTTTTTTACGTTGTGTATCATCAAGCCCCAGCATGGCAACATAAGCCCCGCGTGCCTTGAAAGACGAGGTATATTGCTGGCATTCGAGCTTTACAAAAACGTCGCATCCTAATTGCCGTGATAGCAGAGGCGATTTTACCATTGGCGTACGGATCACATTACCGTCAAGTAATGTGGCCGCATCGCGGATATCTTGGGCTGAGACGTTCATATAGACCCCCTTTATAGATTTAATGCCAAACATGTGGGGGCATGTCCGGCATCGCTGACGAAATTGTTTTGAAACGTTAGCTGGCTTTGAACATCTTCGCTAGTAAAGATGCTATCGTGCGTGCAGAATTTTGGCAATTTGCGGGGCAAAATAGGTGATCACGGCATCTGCGCCTGCGCGTTTGAAAGCGGCCATGCTTTCCATCATGCTACGATCAAGGTCAAGCCAGCCATTATCTGATGCGGCCACGATCATGGCATATTCACCAGACACCTGATAAGCGACGCATGGCACCCCGAATTCGGTTTTTGCCCTGCTTAGAACATCCAGATAAGGCATGCCTGGTTTGACGATAACCATATCGGCGCCTTCTTGCAGGTCGAGGCTGATTTCATGCATGGCTTCATCGCTATTCGCCGGATCCATCTGATAGCTTGATTTGCCTGCTGATCCCAGCGATGCACCTGCCTTGACCGCATCGCGGAACGGGCCATAAAACGCCGAAGCATATTTGGCAGCATAGGACATGATTATCACATTTTGGTGGCCGGCATTATCAAGTGCGGTTCTGATGGCGCCCACGCGCCCGTCCATCATGTCGGATGGTGCGATAATGTCACAGCCTGCATTAGCTTGCAGAACGGCTTGCTGGCAGAGAATCTCGATGGTTTCGTCATTGGCCACCATACCGTTGCGGATAACGCCGTCATGCCCATGATCGGTAAAGGGGTCAAGCGCAACGTCACAAATGATGCCAAGATCCGGATAGGCGTCCTTGACAGCACGAACAACGCGGCAGACAAGGTTGTCACCATCAAGCGCGCCGGTGCCGTCCGCATCCTTCATCGATGCATCCAGAGCTGGAAAAACCGCAATGGCTGGAATCGACAGCGCCACAGCTTCACCTGCTTTTTCAATAAGCCGGTCGATCGAATAGCGATATTGTCCGGGCATTGACGCGATAGGCTCGTCTATCTCTTGCCCTTCGATCACGAACATCGGCCAGATCAGATCATCAACCGACAGGCTTGATTCAGCCATCAACCGCCGTGAAAATGACTGCATGCGGTTACGACGCATCCGTGTGGATGGAAATTGACCTCTACTCATGCCTGCTGGTTTCCGATATGGTTCGTAATGCAACATATATGTAAACAAATACGGTCTTTTCTGCAATGCGACAAAGCGACATTATCTGCTCATTAGAAACCACTGCCACTTCGCTCAAGGTTGGTGTCATTACCCTTGATCGTCCCAAAGCTTTGAATGCCCTCAGCATTGAGATGGTAACGGTTCTGCATGATCAGCTCACGGCATGGGATCTAGATGATACGGTGTCGCATGTTATCATCAAGAGCAGTTCGCCGCGGGCTTTTTGCGCGGGTGGCGATGTACGCTTTGCGCGCGAATTATTATGCGAAGACCCCGTTGATGGGGCGCAGAGCTACTTCCGGGCTGAATATCTGGCAGATGTGGCGGTAGCGCATTTCTCCAAACCGATTATTGCCCTTTGCGACGGTATCGTGATGGGTGGCGGTGCAGGCATTGCACAGAACTGTTCGCATATTGTCGCCACCGATACAACGCGCTTTGCCATGCCGGAAACCGCCATTGGCCTGTTTCCGGATGCGACCGCCAGCCTGTTTCTGGGGCGGTGTCCACGACCGGTTGCCCTATGGATGGGCACCACGGGGGCTATGATTGACGGCGCTGATTGCATGATGCTGGGGCTTGCACATGCGGTTGTCAAAAGCACTGATATTGACGCTTTATCGACTGCGCTTGCGGCATGCGCGCCAGATGAAATTGACGCTGTCATTAGCAATTTTCAGATTGATCCGGGTGTTCCCGGGCTTAACGCCAACCGTCCGGCAATCGATTATATATTTGGCGTTGAAAAGGCTGAAGATATGGTCATCCGTGCCGATGATATGGCGCGTATCAAGGGCGATGAATTTGCGGCCGATATCGCGCGCCTTTTGACAACACGCTGTCCGACGTCAATCAAGCTGTTTATCCATTTGCTGAACCTGTCTGATACGCTGACTGATGTAGATGCTGCGCTTGATCTTGATTTCAAGCTGGCTATCAAGATGATGCGTCGCCCCGACCTTGCCGAAGGCATTCGAGCTGTTCTGGTGGATAAGGATCATGCGCCAAAATGGTCGCCAGCAACTTTGGCTGAGGTTTCGGATGATATGATCGCCGATATCTTTAATCATGATGGGCTACCGGCCTTGCGTTAGGCGGGGCTTCAATCTAGATTATCGAAATTAGCAGGGCGTCATCAGACGTGCTCAGATTCGATTTTGCACCGACTTGATTGTAAATCAGCCATACCAAGGAAACTTTGATGCGTCTTAGCCAGTATTTTCTCCCCTTATTGAAAGAAACCCCGAAAGAAGCGCAAATCGCGTCACATCGTTTGATGTTGCGGGCAGGCATGGTGCAACAATCCAGCGCAGGCATCTATTCATGGTTGCCGCTTGGCAAGCGTGTCCTTGATAAAATTGAAAATATTGTCCGTGAAGAACAAAATCGGGCAGGGGCTCTTGAAATCCTGATGCCGACAATTCAGCCAGCCGAGCTATGGCAGGAATCAGGTCGCTATGACGATTATGGTGCCGAGATGTTGCGCATCGTTGACCGGCATGAGCGCAACATGCTTTACGGGCCAACGAATGAAGAGCAGATCACCGATATTTTCCGGACGCATGTGCGAAGTTACAAGGCGCTTCCTCTTAATATGTATCATATCCAGTGGAAATTCCGCGATGAGGTACGCCCGCGTTTTGGCATTATGCGTGGCCGCGAATTTTTGATGAAGGATGCCTATTCATTTGATCTGGATGGTGACAAGGCGCGCGCGGCTTATAACCGCATGTTTGTTTCATATCTCAAAACCTTTGCACGCATGGGCTTAACAGCTATCCCGATGGAGGCTGATACAGGGCCAATTGGCGGCGACATGAGTCACGAATTCATCATTCTGGCGGAAACTGGCGAAAGCGGCGTCTATTTTCACAAGGACTGGATGAATATCAATCTGGATGCAGATATTGATTACAATGCAGATTTACAGCCATTTGTTGATAAGTTTACCAGCCTCTATGCGCGTGCTGATGATATGCATGATCCTGAAAACTGTCCGGTGGCGGCTGATGATTTGATGTCTCTTCGTGGTATCGAAATTGGCCATATTTTTTACTTTGGTACAAAATATTCTCAAGCCATGGGCGCAACGGTCAGTGGCCCTGATGGTACGCCCGTAGCCGTACATATGGGGTCTTATGGCATCGGGGTGTCTCGGCTTGTGGGCGGTATCATCGAAGCCAGCCATGATGACAAGGGCATTATATGGCCAGATGCGGTGGCACCATTCGGTGTTGCCATCGTCAATCTAAAGCCGGGTGATGACGTATGCGATGCCGAAGCCGAACGTCTTTACCAGCAATTCGATCATGCAGGGCTGGAACCGTTGCTTGACGACCGCAATGATCGCCCGGGAGCTAAGATGGCAAGCATGGATTTGATTGGTATTCCATGGCAGATTATTGTCGGGCCACGCGGCATGGAAAATAATATGGTTGAGGTAAAACGGCGTAAAACGGGTGAAACTGCCGAAATGTCGCCAGATTCTGCTGTTACCAAAATCTTAAATGGATAATTGCTGTATAAATAACACATAACATTCTCCTATCATCTATCTTGGGAACTGTCTGATGGCTCTATTTTTCTCTCCGGTCGAACGGATGCTGGCAATACGATATATGCGGGCGCGTCGGGCTGAGGGATTTATTTCAGTAATTGCTTGGTTTTCACTCGCGGGTATTACGCTAGGCGTGGCCACGCTGATTATCGTGATGTCGGTGATGAACGGATTTCGTGCCGAACTTGTTGATCGTATTCTTGGTCTTAATGGTCATGTTGCCATTTACAGCACACAGGGCAACGGCATCACGAATTATGACGATCTGGCGCTTACAATCACCGAAATGCCGGGTGTTATCGCGGTGACACCCCAGATCGAAGGTCAGGTCATGGCGACCAAGAACGCGGTTAGCCTTGGTGCCGTCATTCGGGGGGTGCGCTGGTCAGATCTGGCGGCGCGCAAGCCTTTGTGGGACTCACTTAATGAAAAGGCGATTGCTGGTTTTCGTGATGATGGTGGCGTCCTGATTGGCAAGACGATGGCGTTCAAGACGGGTATTGCACCCGGAGGCTCGATAACGCTGACCACGGCACGGGGCAAAGCGACAGCCTTTGGCACTCTGCCCACGCGTCGAAGCTTTAAGGTCGCTGGCATATTCGATGTTGGCATGCATGAATATGATACCAGTTTCATCTTTATGCCGCTTGACGTAGCGGGTGAGTTTCTGGGTCTGCCTACTACGGTTTCAGGACTTGAAATCTATGTTGATGATCCGCAGAACATTGCTTTTTACCGTTCAACAATAGCCAGTACACTGGATAAAAATCTGCGGGCTTTTGATTGGCTGGACAGAAATAAGAGCTTTCTGAATGCTCTGGCTGTCGAGCGTAATGTTATGTTTCTGATCCTGACACTTATCATTCTGGTCGCAGCTTTTAATATCGTGTCATCGATGATTATGCTGGTGCGTTCAAAGAATGCCGATATCGCCGTATTGCGGACAATGGGGGCAAGCGGCGGGTCGATTTTGCGGGTTTTCCTCATGACAGGTGCCAGCATCGGCGTTGTTGGTACGGCTTTTGGCTCCGTTCTGGGGATGCTTTTTTGCTGGAAAATTGACTCGATTAAAGAATTTCTTGAAGGAATTTCTGGTACCGAATTATTCGCGGCTGAAATTTATTTTCTATCTAATCTGCCAGCCAAGGTCGACTCAAAGGAAGTTTTGATGGTGATTGTAATGGCAATCTCTTTGTCTTTTTTGGCCAGTCTATATCCAGCATGGCGGGCGACACGGATCGCCCCAGCCGAGGCATTGCGCTATGAGTAGTAATGAACCAAGCCGCATGCCTATGCTGTCAATCGAAAAGGTGACAAAGAATTTCACCCAGGGCGATAACAAGCTGGAAATTCTGACAGATGCTAGTCTGTCCGTGGCATCAGGTGAAATGAAAGCGCTTATTGGGCCTTCGGGGTCGGGCAAATCAACCTTGCTGAATATCGCCGGGCTTCTCGAAACGCCTACAAGTGGCACCGTTACTATAGCTGGCCAGAAAACCGACAGGATTGGAAGCCGGAAACGTGGCCAGTTACGTCGTTCGCATATAGGTTTTGTGTTTCAGTTCCACCGTCTTTTGCCTGAATTTTCGGCGCTTGAAAATATCATGATTCCGCAGATGTTGAATGGCCTTAGCCGTGATGAGGCCGCCGCGCGTGCCGAACAGTTATTACAGATGGTTGGCCTGATGAACCGCAATAGCCATCGCCCCGGCTTGTTATCCGGCGGTGAACAGCAGCGTGTCGCGATCGCGCGTTCAGTGGCAAATGCGCCGCGCGTTCTGCTGGCTGACGAACCTACAGGCAATCTTGATCCGGTCACGGCGGCTGGCGTTTTTGAACATCTGTCAGCTATCGTTCGTGGTACGAACACCGCAGCCCTGGTCGTCACGCATAATCAACAGCTCGCCCATGAAATGGACAGCATTCTGACCCTTAAAAACGGTGTCATTGAAACGATTAACTGATCTTTTTCAGATTTTCCAAAAATAGTGACGCATCTATGAGCCAGTGCATTGCGCTCACGTCTCTATGCTTTATGCTGTCTGTTCTGTCTATGAAATAGGTCTGTAATGCCCGCAAACTTTGTCCATCTTCGCCTGCATACAGCCTATTCATTGGCCGAATCGACCTTGCGGATCAAAAATCTTGCACGTCTGGTGGCTGAAGATAACCAGCCCGCCGCCGCGATCACTGATACAAACAATATGTTTGGCGCGCTTGAATTTTCAAAAGCCATGATAAATCTGGGTGTTCAGCCAATCATGGGCGCCCAGCTCAATATAAATGACAGTCAGGGGTCTGGCGAAGTCGTTTTGCTGGCGCAGAACGAAACGGGCTACGTCAATCTTTCCCATCTTTTATCCGATGCTTTGCTGAATTCTGAAGCGAATAGCGATCCGCATTGTGACTTCGATGCTTTGGCAGCACGTTCTGAGGGGCTGATTTTGCTATCAGGCGGTGTGATGGATGGTTTTGTTGGTCTGCCCGCATCTGATGGTTGTCAGGCCTTGGCAAAGTCACGCTTGCAGGCTTTGCACAGCATCATGCAGGGACGTGTCTATATCGAACTGCAACGCCATGGCATGGGCGCAGAGCAGGTGGCTGAACCTGTGCTTGTTGGATTGGCAGATGAACTCGATCTGCCCTTGGTCGCCACGAATGACTGCCGGTTTGACTCGCCAAAGATGGCAGGGCCGCATGATGCGCTGGTGTGCATTGGTACAGGGCGCAAGGTTTCAGAAGACAACCGGATTAAATATTCATCAAACCATCACTTTAAGTCAGCAAAACAAATGGCTGATTTATTTGTTGATATACCAGAAGCTATTGCTAATAGCGTGACGATCGCCAAACGCTGCAGCTATATGTCACCTGAACGCGCACCAATCCTGCCTGCCTTTACCGCGGGGACGGATATAACCGAAGATGTTGCGCTTGCACGACAGGCCGAAGATGGCCTAGCGCAAAGGCTTGAACGCCATGTCTATGGCGATGATATGGATAAAGCTACCAAAGCAGACATTGCCAAACCTTATCAGGATCGACTGGCATTTGAGCTTGGCGTTATCAATCAAATGGGATTTCCGGGATATTTTCTAATCGTTGCCGACTTTATCCAATGGGCTAAAAATGCGGGTATTCCGGTGGGGCCAGGGCGGGGGTCTGGTGCCGGTTCGGTGGTGGCATGGGCGTTGTCAATTACTGATCTAGACCCGCTCCGCTGGGGTTTGCTTTTTGAACGCTTCTTGAATCCCGAACGTATTTCGATGCCTGATTTCGATATCGATTTCTGTCAGGATCGCCGTGATGAGGTCATCACCTATGTGCAGGAAAAATATGGTAAGGATCGCGTTGCCCAGATCATTACCTTTGGATCATTACAGGCGCGTGCCGCTTTGCGTGATGTCGGGCGCGTGCTTGAAATGCCTTATGGGCAGGTCGATCGTATTGCCAAGCTGATACCCAATAATCCGGCCAATCCAACCACCATCGCACAGGCACTGGAAAGTGAAGCTGATCTTCGTGCCGAGCGCAATCAGGATGAACAGGTTGCCGATCTGATCGATATGTCATTGTCACTTGAAGGCCTGTATCGTCACGCCTCGACACATGCGGCGGGTTTGGTCATTGGCGATCGCCCGCTGGCTGATCTGGTGCCTCTTTATCGTGATTCGCGTTCGGACATGCCGGTAACGCAGTTCAATATGAAATGGGTTGAACAGGCGGGTCTTGTCAAATTTGACTTTTTGGGGCTGAAAACACTCACTGTGCTTCAGCGGACGGTTGAATTCATTGCCCAGCGCGGCATTGACATTGATCTTGACGCGATACCGCTTGACGATGCCAAAACCTTTGAAATGCTGTCGGTTGGTGACACAGTTGGTGTGTTCCAGCTGGAATCGGCAGGCATGCGCGATGTTCTGCGTGGCCTGAAGCCTGACCGTTTTGAAGATATCATTGCTGTGGTGGCGCTTTATCGCCCGGGGCCAATGGAAAACATTCCTGATTATGTAGCGCGAAAGCACGATCCCTCACAGATCACCTATATGCATCCTGACCTTGAACCGGTGTTGAAAGAAACCTACGGCATCATGATCTATCAGGAACAGGTTCAGCAAGCGGCGCAGGTGCTCGCTGGCTATACGCTGGGCGCTGCCGATATTCTACGCCGCGCAATGGGTAAAAAAATCAAGGCTGAAATGGATGCGCAGCGGGCAACGTTCGTGAATGGCGCCGTTGAAAACCAGATATCTGAAAAGCTGGCATCTGACATTTTTGACACTATCGCGGCCTTCGCTGGCTATGGCTTTAATAAATCCCACGCCGCCGCCTATGCGCTTGTCTCCTATCAGACAGCCTATCTCAAGGCAAATTATCCGGTCGAATTTCTGGCCGCATCCATGGCGCTTGACGTTGGCAATACAGACAAGCTGGCTGTTTTCCGTCAGGAATGCCAGCAAAAGGGCATCACCATCAAGCCACCTTGCGTTAATCACTCCTTTAGCGGTTTCCGCGTTGAGCCTGATGCTAATTCTGCATCTGCTAATGGCGAAAGCAAGCTGGCCATTCGTTATGCGCTGGGAGCGATCAAAAATGTTGGCGCCGAGGCTATGGCGCGGCTTACCGAAGAACGTGACGCTGGCGCCAAATTTGAAAATATGATGGATTTTCTTGAACGTTTGCCACGTGACGCCAGCAACCGTCGGCAGATGGAAAATCTGGTGCGGGCAGGGGCGCTTGACTGCCTTCATGATAATCGACAGGAGCTATTGCAGAATATCGATTACTTGCTGGCGCATGCAGAAACCTTGCGGCGTGATAAGGAATCCAACCAGAACAATCTGTTTGGCGACGATACTGACAGCATGGCCAGTGCGTTAAGGCTAACGCCATGCGATGACTGGGTTGTCATGGATCGCCTGAAAGAGGAATTTGACGCGCTGGGGCTGTATCTGTCGGCGCATCCGCTTGATGGTTACGGCAACCAGCTTGAAAAGCTGCGCATTATTACAGCCAGCGAATTAAACCGGCAGATCGAGGCTGGAAGACCGCCACAACGCATTAATCTGGCTGGGTCAATTACCGGCAAGCAAGTGCGCGTTTCACAACGTGGTAACAAATTTGCCTTTGTTCAATTCACCGACCAGACCGGTGTTTTTGAAACAACCTTCTTTTCAGATGTCCTATCAGAAAGTTCAGATTTGTTAAATCATGATAAACCATTACTGGTATCTGCTAATGTAAAAATTGAAGAAGGTGGCCCACGGTTGCTGGCCGCACGTGTTCAGTTGCTTGACGATGCCGTAGCGGCATGGCATGGCGGCGTTGGTTTATGGATACGTGACGACAAACCGCTAGAACAGCTTAAATCGGCGCTCCGCGATGATGGCCCTGGCAAGGCCGAGGTCAAACTCCATTTTACCGTTGATGGCTATGATGTCCGTGTGGCACTGGCAGGCCGTTTTAAATTGAGCGGTGAATTACGCCAGAATTTACGACGTATCCCGGGCATTCTTGAAGTGCGTGATCTCTAACGCTTCATCTATGCAGCTTTATTCCTGACTTTGTTGTAAAATTGGGCTTTCTGGCTTGCTTTTTTCAAGATTAGGGTCTACACCTCACGGCAATTCACACATGAGGGCGGTCAGGCATGACAAAATCCATGCTTCAGGCCATCCGGTGAAGGCAAGCGCCTTTCATTTCCCTCATGGAGGTTTAACCGGAGAACAGGAGTAAATAACATGGCTCTCCCTACTTTTACTATGCGCCAAATGCTGGAAGCAGGCGTTCACTTTGGTCACAGCACTCGTCGTTGGGATCCGCGCATGGAGCCGTATATTTTCGGCGAGCGCAACAAAACACATATTCTCGATCTTCAGCAGACCGTGCCGATGCTGCATCACGCCTTGAAAGCAATCAGTGATGTTGCTTCCAAAGGTGGCCGTGTTCTGTTTGTTGGTACCAAGCGTGCCGCATCTGAAAAAATTGCCGAAACAGCGCGTGATTGCGGCCAGTATTATGTAAATCACCGCTGGCTTGGCGGCATGTTGACAAACTGGGCGACTGTATCCCAGTCAATCCGCCGTTTGCGTGATCTGGAAGCGCGTATGGAAAGTGGTGAGATCAACCAGTTGACCAAGAAAGAAATCCTGCAGTTGACGCGCGAACAGGAAAAGCTCGAGCGCACCCTTGGTGGTATCAAGGAAATGGGCGGTCTACCCGACATCCTGTTTGTTCTCGATACCAACAAAGAAGCTATCGCAGTTCAGGAAGCTAACCGTTTGAATATTCCGGTTGTCGCTGTAGTTGATAGTAATGCCAGCCCGGAAGGTGTTGATTACCTGATCCCGGGTAATGACGACGCCATGCGTGCCATTACATTCTATTGCGAACTTGTTCAAGGCGCGGTTCTTGACGGTTTGCAGACCGAATTGATGAAAAGCGGTGGTGATGTTGGCGCGGCTATTGAAGCGCCAGTCGAAGCGGCTTTGGAAGCCACGCCTGAAGAAGCCACCTCTGAAGAGGCACCAGTTGAGGTTGCTGCCGAAGTGGTTGCTGACGCGGCAGCTGAGGCACCTGCAGAAGACGCGGCTGCCAAGGAATAATAAATATCTGTTTTCCCCGCTATGGGGAAAACAGCTTCGCCTGCATAATGCGGGCAAATGGTTTTAACAACTTTGCAAATAAGGATAGCAAAATGAGTGTAACGGCTGCACTAGTTAAGGAACTGCGCGAAAAATCTGGCGCGGGCATGATGGATTGTAAAAAAGCACTTGGCGAGACCGATGGCGATATGGACGCGGCAGTTGACTGGTTGCGCACAAAGGGCTTGGCGGCGGCTGCCAAAAAGTCTGGTCGTGTAGCGGCTGAAGGTCTTGTATCTGTTGCCGTTGATGGCACAACAGGTGCCATTGTCGAACTTAATGCGGAAACTGATTTTGTCGCACGCAACACCGAGTTTCAGGATTTTGCCAGAAACCTTGGTACACTTGCGCTTGGCGCTTCGGATATTGAAGCTTTGCAGACACTGGATTATCCGGATACAGGTCGTAACGTTTCAGAAGAGCTCACAAACAAGATCGCGACAATTGGTGAAAATATGTCACTGCGCCGTATGGAAAAAGTATCTGTTTCCAGCGGTTCGGTTGTTTCATACATGCATAATGCGACCGCAGATGGCCTTGGCCGGATTGGCGTTCTCGTAGCGCTTGAATCAACCGCATCTGCTGATGTGCTTACCGGCTTAGGGAAACAGATTGCCATGCATATTGCGGCAACATCACCAGCCAGCCTTTCCGTTGATGATCTGGATGCTGATATGGTGGCGCGTGAACGTGACGTGCTGATTGAACAAGCCAAAGCTTCAGGCAAGCCCCAGGAAATCGCCGAAAAGATGGTCGAAGGCCGTATGAAAAAATACTATCAGGAAGTCGTTCTGCTTGAGCAGACCTCTGTGATTGACGGTGAAACACGGATCGAAGATGTTCTTATCAAAGCAGGTAAAGATGCCGGTGCAGACATTGCTTTAAAGGCGTTTGTAAGATTTAATCTTGGTGAAGGCATTGAACGCGAAGAGTCAGACTTTGCGGCGGAAGTAGCTGCACAACTTTCCTAGGTTAAAGATACAGGAGCAAGCCTTGGCAACCGAAAGCAAAGCCGAAACGGAACTCAAATATCAACGCGTCATGCTCAAGATTTCAGGGGAATCCCTGATGGGCGGACAGGCTTATGGTATTGATCCTGAAATGGTAAGCAAGGTTGCTGTAGAGGTTAGAGATGTTATCGCCACTGGTGTCGAGGTTTGCCTTGTCATTGGTGGTGGTAATATTTTCCGCGGTGTGTCTGGTGCCGCGGCAGGTATGGAACGTGCCACTGGCGACTATATGGGCATGCTTGCTACTGTTATGAATGCCCTTGCCATGCAAAATGCGCTTGAACAGTTGGATGTGCCCGTACGCGTTATGTCGGCGCTTCCAATCAGTGCTGTATGCGAACCTTATATCAGGCGGCGGGCAACGCGGCATCTGGAAAAGGGGCGTGTTGTCATTTTTGCGGCGGGTACCGGTAATCCGTTCTTTACAACCGACACGGCCGCCGCCCTGCGCGCAACTGAAATGAATTGCCATGCCTTGCTCAAAGGCACACGCGTTGATGGCGTTTATTCGGCTGATCCCGAAAAAGACAAAAATGCAAAGCGTTATGAAGAGCTTGGTTATTTACAGGTGCTCTCCGATGATTTGCGGGTGATGGACGCATCTGCTATTTCTCTAGCGCGTGAGAACAATATTCCCATTCTTGTTTTTTCTATTGAAAGCGCAGGTGGGTTTGCTAGCGTATTGAAGCATCAAGGCAAATTTACCATCGTGCACTAATCTAAATATGCACTTATAAACAGAATGGCATCGGACTTTAATTTAGCTAAGGGTAGGGGAAATGGCTGATTTTGACATTGAAGATATGAAACGTCGGATGGAAGGCGGTTTTGCCAATCTGAAAAATGAGTTCATGGGGCTTCGGGCTGGTCGCGCATCTACCGGTATGCTTGAACCCATTATGGTTGATGCTTACGGCTCCAAGATGCCATTGAGCCAGGTTGGCAATATTTCTGCGCCTGAACCACG
>JBMZPN010000008.1:0-26712 GCA_049620845.1 Puniceispirillum sp. (SeqCode) | reverse complement strand
ATTTTGAACAGATTTTTTTGAAAAAAATGCAAAAAAATAAACTTATAAAAACAATAGGTAAGAAGAAAAATTAACCAATAATTAAACTTGGCAAGGTTTTTGCCTTACTTCGGGGACAACAATTTTTAACCGAAGGCGAATATTATGGGCACAATTCATTTGGAAATCGACAGCTTCGATGCTGCTACGCGTCTGGCTGATATATTTAATGACCGTATGCTTCCATTCACATCGAAAGATAGCATTGCCTCATCCGGGGAAGGTGAAAATCAGGCACGCGCACATGCCTATGTCTGCTCAGCTGCATTTGAGGCCAAATCAGGTGGCCAGGAAGGCGTCATCGCACTTGGTCGGAAATATCGTGCAAGCCAGGTTCTGATCGTAGCCGAAAATCAGCCAGAATTTAAAATTGAAGAACAGTTCGGTGGTAAGTTTATCCGAATTGCACTGCCTGAAAATACCGTGAAGCATGATGATGCATTGGCAAACCGTGCCCATGACTATGGTTTGCAATTGATCGCCACATTGTTGTCAGATGAAAAAAATGTTGCTGCTGGAGATAATTCCAGCTTCGAATTACTGAATCTTGCCAAAAGAGTCGCAGGCACAGATGTAACCGTGTTCGTGAATGGCCCCACTGGAACAGGTAAAGAAGTTCTTGCTAAATTCGTGCATAATCATTCATCGCGCACGGCTGCTCCTTTTGTGGGTGTGAACTGTGCGGCCATTCCTGAGAATATGCTCGAGGCTATCCTTTTTGGTTATGAAAAAGGTGCTTTCACCGGCGCTTCTACGTCAAATAAGGGTATTTTCCGGGCGGCTGACAGTGGCACGCTTTTGCTGGATGAAATTTCGGAAATGCCACTTGGGTTGCAGGCCAAACTGCTCCGAGTGCTTCAGGAAAAGGCCGTTACACCTATCGGGTCGCAAACTGACATTCCGGTTGATGTTCGTGTGATTGCCACGACTAACCGCGATATGGCGCATGAAATCCGCACTGGTGGTTTTCGTGAGGATTTGTATTACCGTTTGAATGTGTTTCCTCTAAATACCATCAGTGTGGCTGATCGTGCGCTTGATATTGTACCTATTTGTACATTTTTGATGCGTCGCCACTGTACGGATATTACCAACATTCCTTGGCTTACCGACAGTGCGGTTGAAAAGCTTACAAGCTACGCATGGCCGGGCAATGTTCGGGAACTTGAAAATGTTCTGCAGCGGGCTCTGGTGCTGGCCATGGATAACAAAGTTACGGCAGCAGATATCGTGACTGACGATGCCATCCATAACATGAACCGGCAACCGGCTGCATCGGATAGCTTGCAGAACGTAGCTGTCGGATAAGGGAGTTAGACAATGACATCTATCGGACCAGTAGGAAGCAATATATCGAACTTACACGCGCAGGTTTTGAAGCGTGCAGAAGCGGCCTTGGGTAAAGAGGCAGATACCGGTTTTACAGATCGTATCGGCGATGCTTTGAAATCAGTTGCGGACGCACAGTCGAAATCAGCTGATTTGACCAAAGCCTATGAAGTGGGCACGGAAAATGATCTGACAAAGGTCATGATCAATCAGCAGGTTTCATCACTTGGTTTCCAGATGACATTGAATGTCCGAAACAAGGTTTTGAGCGCTTACAAGGACATCATGAATATGCCGGTCTAATCCGCATAGATTTTTTGAATTTTATTAGCCTGAATGGCGACTTATTAGAGAGAGATTAAAATGGCTGAAGCAGTAAACATGGGTGACGCGACCGCAGATAGCACAAACGCTGTTGTTCAATCGGACAAAGGCATGCTTTCAACAGTCAGACGGTTTACCTCAGATCCGGCAGTCCGCCGCGCTATTCCTACCTTTGCGGCTATAATTTTCGCCGTTGCTGGTCTCTTTGTTTTCGTTTTTATGCAAGCGCCACAGCGCACAACCCTATACGCGTCTTTGCCCGAAGCGGAAAAGGCGCGCGTTGTCGAAGCGCTGATTAATGCTGGCGTCGAGGTAACGCTTGATCCAACAACTGGCGATGTGCTGGTGCCAACCAATGATTTTCACGAGTCGAAGATGACGCTTGCCGCACAGGGCTTGCCGACATCGGTGCCGGATGGTTATGCCAGCGTTGGCGACATTCCGATGGGATCAAGCCGTTCGGTTGAAAATGTGCGCCTCAAGCAAAGCCAGGAAATTGAGCTTGCACGTTCAATCGGGGAAATTGACGGTGTTGTTTCGGCACGTGTTCATCTTGCTATTCCCGAAAAATCTGTTTTTGCGCGCAATTCTACACCGCCAACAGCATCTGTTTTTGTCCAGATGAATAATGGCCGTACGCTAGGTACACATCAGGTCGATGCCGTTGTGCATCTTGTATCTTCATCGGTGCCCAACATGGCGAAAACGGATGTAACAGTGGTTGATCAGTTCGGTGCTCTCCTATCAAAGCCAACGGACGATTCCGCCTCATTACTTTCCGACAACCAGCTTCAACACCGAATTCGCTTGGAAAACATCTATCGTAATCGTGTTATTTCTCTGGTGTCACCTATCGTTGGTGCAGGCAATGTTACATCGCAAATCAATATTGATATTGATTATACTCGCAGCGAGACAACCGAAGAACGCGTTGATCCTGAGGGTAATGCCTTACGTAGCGAACAGAAAAGTGTCGATATGACAGCAGAAGCGAATGCGCGCGGTATCCCGGGGGCAACAGCCAATCGTCCACCTTTACAAAGTGAAATTGATACCGTACAGAAAGACGATCCCGGTGCAGAAGGCGGCATGTCCTTGCAATCTTCAAACGAGGTGCGCAATTACGAAATCAGCCGTACAGTCTCGACAACACAAAGCCCTTCAACACGCATTGTTCGTATTCAGGCAGCTGTCCTCGTGAGAGACAGGGAAGTTGTGAATCCTGAAACCGGGCTGAAAGAAGTTGTTCCGTTTTCTCCTGAAAAACTGGCTGAAATTGAGAAACTTGTGGCCAATGCGATCGGTATTGATACTGAACGCGGCGACCAGCTAACCGTCAGCAGTTCAGCTTTTGTCTCAGCGATCGAGGGTGTTTCAAAAGCTTGGTATGATATGGAATGGGCAATTAATCTTATGAAGCAGGGCATGACCCTTCTTATCATGGGGGTTGTTGTTCTGGGTGTCATTCGTCCGTTGATTAGCCGGATTATGGTGCCAGCCGCCGTTGGTGCGCCTGGTGAAGCTATGGTCGGTCTTGAAGATGATTTAGACGCTGAAACTGTCGAAGTTCAGGAAGGTGAGAGCCTTGAGGACATCAAGGCCAAACTGAAGCCTAAGAAGGCTGCAATTTCGGCAGAAATGCTAGATACAGCCAACACTTATGATGATAAAGTTGCTGTAATCAGAATGATCGTGGGTGATGAAGCAGGTCGTGTATCAAACGTATTCAAATCCATGATGGAACGTGACATAGGTTAAGATCAATTCATCTAGGCAGTTTTGCTAACTATATTAGATAAGAGTAGAAGAGAGTGACATGGCAGATGCTCAGGACAAAAAAGACGAAGCGTACGATAAGTTATCAGGCACGCAAAAATCAGCAATCCTGATGATGTTGCTTGGCGAGGAAGAAGCGTCTGAAATATTGAAAAACCTCTCGCCTCGTGAAGTTCAGCATCTTGGTGCCGCCATGTACTCGGTTCAAGGCCTTGATCAGGAAACCGTCAACAGAGTGCTGGATGAATTTCTGGCGATCATTAAAGAGCAGACTAGTCTGGGGCTTGGTGCCGGTAATTATATTCGTAACGTTCTGAATAAAGCACTTGGAGAAGATAAAGCGCAATCAGTGCTTAGCCGGATTACGCCTTCAAGCAGTGATCGTCCAATTGAAATTCTGGATTGGATGGATGCACGTTCAATCTCAGAGCTTATAATCGATGAGCATCCCCAGATCATTGCACTTGTTATTTCCTATCTGGACTTCGGTCTGGGTGCCGATGTGCTGATGCTTTTGCCGGATGAAATTCAGTCTGACGTAATTGGACGTATTGCAACACTCGAAACGGTCCAGCCAGATGCACTTCGCGAACTGGAAGACGTTATGCAGCGCAAGTTCAAGGCAAATACGACTTTGCGTGCTACTCAGGTTGGTGGTGTAAAGGCCGCTGCGCGAATTATGAACTTTACCAAACAGGATATGGAAGCCCGCATTATGAAGGAGCTTGCCAAAGGCGATAAGCTTCTTATGCAGGGTATTCAGGAAGCCATGTTTGTCTTTGATAACCTGCTTGGTTCTGATGATAAATCGCTTCAGACACTTATGCGTAATGTTGATACCGAAGATTTGGTTCTGGCACTCAAAGGTGCGGATGAACCGCTTCGTGAAAAGCTGTTTTCATGTATGTCGGCACGAGCCGCGGCAAACCTTGCTGATGAGATGGAGGCTTTGGGGCCTGTGCGTCTTACCGAGGTTCAGGAAGCGCAAAAGCGCATCATTAACGTTGCCCGCCGACTTTCTGACGAAGGCAGTATCGTCCTTGCAGGTCGTGGAGGTGATGACTTTGTCTAAAATAAAGATGATGAAGTCATAGAACAGATAGTAAAATGAACGAAGCAGCTCTAGAAAATACAGATGGACTAGCGGATACCGAAATTGCGCGGCTGATCACGCTATCTAATCAGGCAAGCTACTCGCGGTCTGATATTCTTCCTGTGCGAGAGCCAAGCCCGTTTGAGCCCAAAAGCCTTGTTGAAATTGCAATGGCGGCGCAAAAGCGCCGTGATGAAGCGAATGCGCGTGCAGCGGCTGAAAAGGCTCTTTCAGATCAAAACCCTGCAGAACAGGCAACTGCAGAACAGGCGGCTTCACCGGAACAAAATATTGTCGAAGCATCAGATGATGCAACGGCGGCTCCATCTGTTGATGAAACCGGATCTTCAGCGACAGACAATACCACCTCAATGGCACCATCTGAAACCGAAACGCAAGCGGCTTCGGCGGTTGATCAGGAGAGCGATGCTGGATCAGAGCCTGAAAAGGGCGTTGATGCGGTTGCTGATGGCGCAGAAAACGTCTCCGCAGAACCGGCAGATGCTCAGGCTGACAGCCCATCAGAAACCGAGTCAAAACCACCTGAACCAGCTATTCCGGATCCGGCACTTCTTGAGGCGGAATATAAACGCGGTCAGGAAGCTGGACTTGCTGAAGGACAGGCTAAAGCAGCCGAACAGCTTGAAAAAGTTTTACAGAATTTTGAGCAGGCCATTCTGGCATTGGCCAAGCCCGAAGCCCTTGATGTGTCTGCTCTAAGCGCACAAATTGCCAGCCGAGTAATGACACTGGCAAGTGATCGCGCTGGCCAGGCCATTACAGATATGCCTGAACCATTCGCAAAACGTGTTGAGGATTTGATCAATATGGTCAAGTCTGAAACGGCTAGCCCGACCATACATTTAAACGCTGAAGATCATGCGAGTATCAAACCGCTGGCACAGAACCGCGATAAGCTTAAAAATTGTAAATTTGTCGTTGATGAAGCGCTGGCGCGTGGAGACATAAAAATGTCAGTTGGTGGTGTAGGGCTGATTGATGAAATGTCAGATCGTACAAATACGCGCAAGTCAGACGATGAGGATGATACATCACAGCAATCTTCTGCCATAGCGGACACAAATGAAGATTCAAAATCAGACGAGGTTGTGAAAGCAGAAGCGCAACCAGATACGTCAGCAACAGACGTGACTGAAACGCCCGCTATTGATGAAGCTGACATAAAGGCTGAACCCCATGAGGCTCCATCAGCAAATAAAACAGTCGATGAAATCGATAATCCGGAAGTGGTGCTTGAAGAAAAAACGGATATTACGGATGAAAAAGCTGCAATCTCTGCTGAGGATATGTCCGAAGAGCTTTCGTCAACTGACAAGGACACATCCGGTGATGAAGGAGCTGATGCCGAAAATGCCAAAGACGGGGATGATAATCAGATATGAGCATCTTGAATGACGCCATTATGTCTGACTTGGGTGCGGTAAGGCTGGATCAGCCAATTACCCTATATGGGCATGTCAGCCGCTATGACGGTCAGATCATCGAATGTGACGGATTCCCTGCCAATATCGGGGCGATTTGCGAAGTGGAAACCGATGATGAAATGCCAGCAATGGCTGAGGTGATTGGTTTTAATAACGGTAATAATTTACTTTCGATTTATGATTACGGTGCCCGGATTCTCGTTGGTGCCCGCGTGTCTCTTGTTGACGATGGCGCTCAGATTTCTGTTGGTGATGGGCTTTTGGGACGTGTAACTGATGCGCTTGGCATGCCTCTTGATGATCGCCCGCTTCCTCCTCTGAATGGGCGCTGGCCTTTAATGGGAAAAGAATTAAACCCGCTAAAACGTAAACCAGTAGATAAACCATTGGACGTTGGGGTGCGTATCATAAATTCGACTTTGTCGGTTGGTCAGGGGCAGCGTGTTGGCATTATTGCCGGTTCGGGTGTTGGTAAATCCGTATTATTGGGCATGATGAGCCGGTTTACCGACGCTGATGTCGTTGTTGTTGGCATGATTGGCGAACGTGGACGCGAGGTTGGAAGTTTTGTTAATTATATTCTTGGCAGTGAAAGTCGTGATCGCGCTACCGTTGTAGCTGTTCCCGCTGATAGATCGCCATTGTTGCGTATTCGTGGTGCCGAACGCGCTACAGCCATTGCTGAATATTTTCGGGATCAGGGTAAAAATGTCCTACTGATTATGGACTCATTGACACGTGTCGCGCATGCGCGCCGTGAAATCGGCCTTGCTCTTGGGGAACAGCCAACATCAAAGGGCTATCCGCCATCTGTGGTTTCCATGATTCCAAGGCTTATCGAGCGGTCAGGAACTGGCGTTGATGGGCAGGGGTCAATCACCGCAATTTATACAGTGCTTGCGGATGGTGATGACGCAAACGATCCTGTTGTCGACACAGCGCGTGCTATTCTGGATGGCCATATTCTGCTTTCGCGCCAGCAGGCGCAAATGGGCATCTATCCTGCAATTGATGTAACAACATCGGTTAGCCGGGTTATGAATGATATTACCGATGCCGATCAGCAAGCAGCAGCATCACGCTTTCGGCGGCTGGTTTCACTTTATATGGAAAATCGTGATCTGATTCTCATGGGTGGATATACCCCCGGTCAGGATCCCGATCTGGATCTGGCAGTTGAATTGTGGCCTACCTTGACCAAGCACATCCAACAACCAGAGTCAGAAAAGGCAAATTTTGAAATCAGCCGCGATGCGCTTATCGGATTGATGAGAAATGCATGATGCAAAAAGATAAAACAATCTACGACAAGCTTGCTCTCAAGGAAAAGATGCTGATGATGCAAAAGGCACGTGGCATGAAGACCTTGCAGGAAGAATTGACGCGCGTCACAACTATCAAAGACCAGCTAAAGGCGATTGTCGATGATACCGCCATCAAAAAGGGTGAAACAAGTGTTCGTGAACTGCGCTCGTCAAATTGGTACAGCGCACAAATTCATGATCAATTAGCAACGGTTGAAAATCGCTCAGAATTTCTCAGTGAGGAAGTGGGCACACAAAAAAAATATATCGCTGAAGCTTTGCATCGGCATAACCGTTCACTTGAAAAAGCCGATGAAAGGCGTCGTATTTTGCGAGAAGAGCGAGAAGAAAAAGCGGCGTCTGATGTGCCGCGCATCAACCGCGCCTCGACAGATCGCTAGATAGATTTCCCGATATTCTGTGACTGGCACCGAACTTGCAATGCTTTTGGCATTATAGTTCTTTCCGGGTAATTTCCTGGATATTAATGGCAGGAAATACAGTATGACAAGTATCGACTCATCAGCCAAAACAGGAATTGTTTCGCCTTCTGGAACCGATGGCATGTCCGCATTCGAAAGTGAAAATGCGGCGTTGTTTGAAACGCTTTTTGGCTTGATGCAAACGGCGACAGATATGCCGGATGCCATGGTGGCGCAGGGTGATATTGCCGTAGACAGTGTGACTGAACTAGATGGAGAGCTTGCGTCTTTGCCAGCAATTATTGCATCGGTACCCCTAGGTTCGGTTGAGGCAGGCGTCGAAGACTCACAGTTGGCCCAGCATATGAATGTTTTTACGGCACCTATGGATGACACCACCAGCGATGTATCAAAAGTGGGCATGACAGAAGTTCCCAAAACTGAAATTTCAGATGGTGCGCTTGCTATGGCGCAAACGCTTTTGTTAGCCCAGAGTGTTGGTCTGGTTGATGCGGTTGGTGGCCAAGATACGGATACAGATGCACCAGCCACGCTTGATTTGAAAATTGGAACGCCACTGCCGGCAATGAAAAAAGATCAAAATAATAGTGATGCTGACCTTCCAGTTGCTGTGCCAGCTGAATTATTTGCCAAGGCACGCGCTCTCGTAAAAGGTGAAGTCACTGCGCCATCAAGAAAAAATTATGACACCGGGCCACAACCTGTGCATCAGTTGATGAACTTCTTGAAGCAGGCGGTGGTAACGAAGGATGAAAAGACATCACGAGTTCAGCCGCTTGAAACGCCGCCATCTGATGATGCAATGCCAAAAATCATCAGTAAGCCAGTTGGTGAACTTGTCACATATGATACCCCGCATACTGTAGTTTTGCCGTCTGATGTTGATAGTGTCATCACACAGCAAGTTGTTGCTAGCGTTGCTACCTCACAAGTTGCTGATACCCCGCAAGTTGCTGATACCCCGCAAGTTGCTGATACCCCGCAAGTTGCTGATACCCCAAAAGTCGTTGCTGCGCCAAATGTCATTGATACGCCACAAGTCGTTACTGCACCGCATGTTGTTGATACTTCATACAAAGTTCTGCCAACGCGGGAGACAACAGTTCAAACGGCTCCCATGCCGGTTATTGTTGATAAGCTTGCTGGTGACTCTGTCACCTATAACGAGCCGCATACAGTTTTGACTGCACAACAATTTACAAAAATTGCCAGCACAGCCCCAATGCCTAACGTTATGGCCAAATCTACTGGCAATATTGTCACATATGATACGCCGCATACCGTTCTGACAGCTAATGATATGGTCGCCAAGAATACACCAATGCCTGCCATTACGGGGAAAGCGACAGGCGACGCTGTTCTTTATAACGAAGCGCACACAGTCATTGAGGCAAAGGCTGAGCCTAGAACCTTTGACATGGCTCAATCGGAAAAGCAAAGCAAAATCCAGCCCAACACCAAAGCCCAGCCTAACAATATCATTTATAGTGGCATCACAGTGTCTGCGCCAAAGAACATAGCGGCGCGCGCTTCAATCATCGTTGATAATGGTGCGATGCGGTTACAAGGCGAAAAACCTGTGCCCCAACGGCTGGTCAATGAGACAGCGCCGTCAACGCAAATTAGCGAAAGCAATAATGGCTCAGGTGCCCAGACCAGTAGCAACAGGGGTGATGGTGGTGGCTTTGAGCAGGCATCCCGCGGCAATAGCCAGATCATGACGGCGCACCGTCTGAACATGGCCGACAAGTCATGGCAGGAAGGCTTTGTGCGCCGCGTTGAGAACAGCATTAAAAATGGCGACAGCCTCATTCGTATTGCGCTTGAACCAAGACAGCTTGGACGTATGCAGGTAAAGCTCGGGTTTCAGGGTGACGCTGCACGGATCCAGATTAGCACCGAAACAGCCGCCGCCGCCGCTTTGCTGTCCGAAGGTGAGAGCCGGTTGAGTCAGATGCTCGATCAAGCTGGTCTTAGGTTGGCCAATTTGCAGACTAACGCTACTGGCTCTTCAGGTTTCGACCAGAATACTAACATGGCTGGTCAGGGCAATTCTGGTCAGGCGGGTACGTCTGAGGGTAATGGTGATCAATCAGGACAAAAAAACCACAGCGCGCATCTGAGCGGTGAGGCCGAAACTGATGAAGAAACATCAAATACATCAGAAAAAGATAATAAAACTGTTTTGAATATTTTAGCGTGATGATAGATTTCTACAAAGGACGGAATGATGGCTGAAAATGATGAAGAACCAAAGAAGTCCAAAGGGTTTCTTATAAAGATTATCTTGTTCGTGGTAGGCGGATTTGTGTTGATTGGCGCAGGCCTTGGCGTCGGCTATTTGCTGTTTGGCGCCTCACAACCTGATCCATCCGAGCAGATTGAGGAAATCATTGAACGCAAGATGCAGGAAGCCGAGGCCGCTGAACAGGAAGCACTTGATAATGCAACCAACCAGCGTGTGTCTAAGGAAACGCCGGAAGTCGAGAATTTTGTGACTATCTATTACGAATTTCCGGGTACATTTACATCAAATCTGATGGGTTCACGTAAAATGCTTCAGGTAGGTGTCGGTGTATCAACGCAATATGATGATAGCGTCATGGAAATGGTCGAGTCACATCAGCTTGCGCTTCGTTCGGTCGTGCTTGGTGTTTTGAGCGAGTTCGGCGAAGAGGATGTGCAGGGCATTGCAGGTCGTGAAAAGCTGGCCAACGCCATGCGTGATGCTATGAATGCCAAGCTTGAATCGCTTGAAGATTTTGGCGGTGTCGCCGAAGTGCATTTCACATCCTTTGTGTTGCAGTAAATTTGAGATTGAATAGGTGTAATCTTGGCATCAACACGGAAATTAAGTAGCGATGAAGTCAACGCCCTGATTGAAGGGCTTGGCTCTGACTCGTCATCAACGGCGTCGATGGATGTTGGTGATATGGCAGATATTCGTCCGTTCAAATTCGGATCGGACGATCTGTCGCTACTTGGTGATTATTATGCGCTTCGTATGATAAATGAACGATTTGCAAGATTTGCGCGGTCTGTTTTTCTGCCGATGTTGCGTGTTCAGCCACGTATTTCGTCATTTCCACCCGAGGTAAAGAGTTTTGACGAATACTCAGCGGGCATTGACAGCTTCATGAGCCTGAATATTAGCCGCCTTGAGGAATTACGTGGCAACATCCTGACAGTGCTTCCCCCTTCATTTATTTCGGTTCTGACCAATTCCTATTATGGTGGTAAAATTGAAACAAATAAGGCGCGTCGTCCGGAATTTACCGCCACGGAGGAACGCGTTATTCAGTTAATCAATCGCGGGTTAAATGATACTTTGGAGAGTTCCTGGCGCGATTTAACACCAATTACCTTGACGCATCAAAGCAGTGATGTGAATACGCAATTCGCGTCATTTGTCGATGGTACGGATTTGGTCATTATTTGCTCATTTGTCGTTCAACTGCCAGATATTGATGCGGCTAGCTTTGACGTGATTTATCCCTTGCAGACCCTAAAGCCTATTGCCGCGCAATTGCGGTCACGTGTTCAGTCAGATCGCGTCGAGGATGATCAAAGCTGGCGTGAACGCATGGAGCGGGCCGTTCTTGATATCCCCATTAAAATGACGGCAAAACTCAGTGAGCCAGTTGTATCGATGAGCAAACTCATTAGGTTGCAGGAAGGGGATGTTTTCCCCATCCAGATTGGTGATGGTGTAGAAGTTCTTATGGATGAACATCGCTTTTATTATGGAGAAATGGGCGAAGTTGGTGGGCAGTCAGCCATTAATCTGACAACGCGAATAGTCGAATAATCATAGCTTTATATCTCGGTATTATGCTGGATCGAGTTTAAGAGAGGATAATTAAATGTCTGATGAAACAGAAAATGCTGTCGAAGAAGAGGTGCAAGCGCCCAAAGCCGATAATGCAGCTGTTGATGAGCGCATTAGCATGGAGAATATGCGCGTTCTCGAAAATATTGATGTCAGTCTGACAGTGGAAGTCGGTGGTGCTGAAATCAAAATTCGTGATTTGCTTAGGTTAAATGAAGGTTCGGTTATTGAGCTTGATCGTTTGGCAGGTGATCCGCTTGATATTTTGGCTAACGGAACAATGATCGCCAAAGGTGAAGTTGTTATGGTGGGTGAAAGATTCGGTATCCGTTTCTCGGAAATTGTGGCACCTGAAAAACGGATGGAAACACTATAACCATCATTGTCAATTTTTCGACGCAAAGTGATGCTTGCCAGTTTGCGCGGGTATCCCGATCAATATCCTGAAATCCAGCTAAATTAATGATTTTTTAAGTCATTTAAAAACAGTAAGTTATGAGATAATCATCCTCATAACTTGCGAATGGCATGGTCTTTGCCTTGTTTGAAATGAATTTCATTCAAGGCGGAGACATATTATGACGCTGACATCAGTAACAACAGAACAGGGGCTCATTACCCTGGCGTTTTTGACGCTCATGCTTCTGCTATTACTTATCGTTCGAAAATTTCGTGGCGGCATTAAAAAAAGACTCCAGCCAGATAAACGCATGAACTTAATTGAAGAACTGTCGATAAGCCAGCATGAACGTTTGCGGCTTGTTGATGTTGCGGGCACCACCTTTTTGATTTTCACTTCAAAGGGGCAACCAAGTTCAATCGTACAGTTGGACAAAAATCTGCCTTCCTCAAAACCAGTGGCGCAAAAGCCGGCATCGCCTTCAGCGCAACCATCCCGGCCAAACCCGTCACTTCCGACCGCAAAGCCAGCATCTCAAACGATCAAGGCTGAATCACTTGATGCCGAAGAAAATCCGATTTCCGCAGCTATCAAGCAGGCGCGTCTTCGCAACCCAAAATTAGGATTAGAAGAATGACCCGTAACCTGCGCATCCTTATTTCATCTTTGCCGATTGCTGTTCTTGCCCTATGCGGTGTGATCGGCGGTGCCGAGGCGCAACTTGTTGGCGACACGCCACCAGGCTTGCCCGCATTTAACATCACTGGCAGTGAAGATGGTTCGTCAACCTACTCATTATCTTTGCAAATTCTAGCGTTGATGACAGCACTGACAGTGTTGCCTTCGCTGGTTTTGGGTATGACCTCATTTACGCGCATCATTATTGTTCTGTCAATTTTGCGTCAGGCTATGGGTACCCAGCAAACACCGCCTAATCAGGTGCTTGTTGCAATTGCTCTATTTTTGACTTTTTTCATCATGGCACCAACATTTTCTCAGCTCAATGATGCTGCATTGTCACCTTATATGGATGGCACCATGCCGATTGAAACGGCACTTTCGGATGGCACCAATATTATGAAAGAATTTTTGGTACAAAATACGCGTGTCACGGATCTTGTCATGTTCACCGAAATGGCTGGTGACACAACCTATGACGATCCAAAAGACGTGCCTTTAACAGTCTTGCTCCCTGCCTTCATCACATCTGAGTTGAAAACGGCATTTCAGATTGGCTTTCTGCTGTTCTTGCCATTTCTGGTTATCGATATGGTCATTGCGTCCATCTTGATGTCGCTAGGTATGATGATGCTGAGCCCGATGCTTGTTGCATTACCTTTTAAACTTTTGCTGTTTGTTCTGGTTGATGGCTGGGCAATGACAGTTGGCTCTTTGGTGGCTACCTACGCTGGATCATAGCCTCGCATCGCTTCTTATGATTACGTTTTAGAATGGAATAGTGATTATGGATTTTGACTCTAATGTAGAATTTCTTCGGATAGCGTTCTGGCAGATTATTATTTCGGCAGGCCCGCTTCTTGGGGTGGCGCTCGCCATTGGTCTGCTTATCGGTATTTTTCAGGCAGCTACATCAATTAACGAACAGACCCTCAGCTTTGTGCCCAAATTGGTGATTGTAATGCTGACTTTTGGGTTGGTGTCCAGCTTCATGCTTGCGCAGCTATCCGACTATTTTTCTTTCATTTTTGATCAAATCGCTACAATCAGCTAACTGGTAAAATGCTTCCTGTTGTCACCCAAAATATGATTGCACTCCCGGGCATGGATTTGCAGTGGATCGTGACGCTTTTGGTGCAATATTTGGTTGCAAGTCTGAGAATTGGCGCCTTCATGATTTCGTCGCCTATGTTTGGCGCGCGATGGATGCCATTACAGATCAGAATCATCATGTCCTTTATGTTGGCTATGGGCGTAGCGGGTCAGGTTGAACCGATTGACGCCAATGTAATGACCTCAATGGCTGGATTTTTCATTATGGCTACAGAAATCACGATTGGATTGGCGGCAGGCCTGATACTGACAATCTGGTTTGCCGGTGCATTACTTGCAGGTGAAAAAATAGCGTCGACAGCCGGTCTTGGTTTCGCAGCTCAGGTTGATCCATCAACGGGTGGTCAAACGCCAGTTGTCAGTCAGATATTATATCTGTTTTTGACTGTAATTTTTCTATCACTTGATGGGCATCTGATGGTGATCAGGATCATGCTAGAATCATACAGCATTCTGCCGCTAGGCCATGTGCCGGATATGGGCGTTCTTGTTGAAGCGGGTATCAGTGCGGCTGGATCGATGTTCTTTGTTGGTGCCATCATCATGCTTCCGGTTGTGGTTATTTTGCTGATGATCAACGTATCTATTGGCGTCATCACACGTTCTGCACCCCAGTTAAACCTGTTTTCATTTGGTTTCCCGATCTCAATGCTTGGTGTCTTTATTGTTCTGTATTTTTCAGCAGGTACGCTGTCCAGCAACATGTCGGATTTGGTTTTCAATGCAATTGCTGATGTAAGAATATTGATGGAGAATTTGTTAAATGGCTGAAGAATCCGGTGATGGCCAGGAAAAGACCGAAGACCCCTCCGAACGGAAACTCGAAAAAGCCCGTGAAGATGGTCAAGTTCTATCCTCCAAGGAAGCGTTTGTTTTCACAACATTGGCAATGGCAGTACTTCTGTTCATTGGCCTGTCTTCTGTGTCGTCAGTTGGTTTGACCCATTGGGGTGCTTTATTCCGCTGGGAGGGCGGCGATCAAATGGATACGCTTGCTTTTGGCAAGCTGGTTCAGTCATTTTGGATTATTATAACTATATCGATTATCATTGGCGTGCCGATGATGGTTGTCACATTATTTACCCAGCTTGCAGTTGGCGGGATTAATTTTGCGCCAAAATCGATGGCGTTTAAGGCAAGCCGTATTGATCCGATTGCGGGCTTAAAGCGTATGTTTTCGGCTAAATCACTTGTCGAACTTGGCAAGTCGATTTTGAAAGTTGTGCTTCTTTTTGGCGTTGCTGGCTTGCTGATTTATGGCCAGATGCCGGGTATTTTGCGCTTGTCTGAAGGCACGCTCAACGGTGCCATGTCAAAAATCAGCGACGTGTTTCCGGCTCTTTTAGGGGCAATGTTGATCGTTCTATTTATAATCGCGGCGATTGATTATGCCTGGCAAAGCTACTCGCACAGCAAGAAGCTGAAGATGAGCCGTCAGGAACAGAAGGACGAACATAAGCAAACCGAAGGTTCTCCTGAGGTAAAAGCTAAAATCCGTCGTATGCAGATGGAACAATCACAAGCTTCCAGCCAGCAACGTGAGTCGCTTGAAAATGTCTCTGACGCTACAGCGATCATCACCAACCCGACACATTTTGCCGTGGCACTGAAATATGTTGCAGGTGAGGCAGGTGCGCCGGTTGTTCTGGCTATGGGCAAGGGGCGTATTGCCGAGCAGATTATCGAACGTGCAAATGATGCAAGCATAACCATTATGCGCAGTCCGCTTCTGGCACGTGCTCTATTCTTTACCAGTGAAATTGGCAGTGAAATTAGCGAAAAATTATATAATGCTGTAGCGATCGCCTTGGCCTATATTTATCGCATTGATAATGGCGAAACGCTGGGAATGCCCGATATCGATCTGCCAGAAGATCTTCGTTTTGATGAGAATGGTAAAATTACTAAGGATGCAGAGTAATGGCACGACGTACGCATAGAAGTTTAGGCGAAATGATTAGCACTGTGAGCTTCTATGGTGTGTCGGCAGGGGCTTTCGTGCATGGTATGGCCACGCTTGAGGCTGATGAGCCACTCTATAAGACAATTTTAATTTTCCTTGCCTCTTTTCTATGTTTTTTAGGGGGGGCAAGATTTACCATTGCCAATATGTTCGATCAGGGTCAAAGGCATAAAAAATGAAACTGAAAAAACATATTAAATCCGCGCAGCCACCAAATTGCTTTGATTGCCGTTTCCATTTCATAACGCATGAACGTGGTCGGCCTTATGGATGCCAGAAATTTGGGTTTAAAGGACAATTTTTGCCTTCAAGACATGTTTTTGAGGCAACTGGCATGAAATGTGCTTACTTTCACTCGAAGAAGATGCCATCTGGGCGTCGGTCTTCGCCTTAATTCGTCAGGAGACAGGTATGAGCAGCGAATATAATGCGGTGCAGGAAAGTATCAAAATCGCGCTGGATGCGGCAGATGCCGCAACAGACGTTTCGTCTGAATTCAACAAAATCAAGCGTGAAAACAAAAAACTGGAAGGGTCAATTAAAATGATTCATCGCTATACAGCAATTATATTTGCCAGTTCAATGGTTGCCGCCGTGGCAGCGTTGATTTTTGCGTCGTTGATCTATTTCAGAACTTTGTCTGATCTGACAACAATGACCACGACTAGTCGTGAAGCGTTGGTCGTGTTTGCAGAAAATGTTGATACAATGAACAGTTCACTGGATAAATTGAAGGTGTCACTTGAGGCTCAGCAAGAACTGGTATCTCTGAACAAGACACTTATCGCAGAACTCGATAATTTGCAGACAACCATTGTCGACTCAAATCGTGAAGTTATTGCCAGCATGCGCGATAGCAATGATAAAATGTCCGCTGATAATGATAAGCTGGCAAATGCCATAACCAATGGAATTGCTAGCGAAATGGGCAGCCAGACCAGCAAAATCACCAAGCAGATGGCACAGCTGGCGAAATCAAATGAGGGCGCTATGGACTCGCTGGCGCGTAGCATGGCAAGTAATGAGGTACTAAATCAGGTGTCAGCTAACCAGGCTGCAATTGCCGCCCTGATCGAAGGGTTGGCAGGACAAAATCAGGAAATCCTTGCGCAGTTCAAAGCAAAAGACAACAGGGTTAGCTATCCGTGATCGACCTTGCTATCCGTGATCGACAAGGGTTAAAAAGGGGTTCTGACATGAACCCTTTTTGCCTATTAAGTACGTCAAGGTCATCAGATGAGTGAAAACGAAACCAGTACCGGCAATACTCAAGCTGGCGGGGCGCCTGATGGTGGCTCGCCAAAAACGGCATTCGGCTATGAGGCCAGCCCAAATCCGGATACTGTAACAGACGCGGAAAATCCTGAAACTAAGGATCAGGCGCCGCGTAACAGCTTTCTATCAATCGCCGAAATTGGCACCATATCGCGTTCGCGGACGTTGCGCCTGCAAAAAGAGGATGCGATTGTCGCCGTCGATGCCAAGCCTTTTCATGGTGATATTGATACATTTCTGGATATTCTGTTTGAACTTGAAGCTGGCAAATCTGCCATGCTTACAATTTGGCGCAAGGGCGTGGTTTTCAACGTTATCGTTCGTGGCCCTCTTGGGTGCACACTCGAATATGCCAAACCTGAAATTTCCGAAGCCATTAACAATGATTTCAAGGCTGCAGAAATAGGTCATCCAGACGATTATGTGATGTTTGAGGTTTTGCGAGATATCAGACGTAAAACCGACATTATTGACACACGCTCATCTGATCTTGCCCTCTTGATCCCTGCCATATGGCTTTTGCAGAACAGACTATGGGAAGCATTGCTGGCAGTGATCTTGATTTATGGCGTCACCTTGAGCGTCCATTGGGTGCTATTTGTGATTTCCTATGCTTTGCTGTCCCTCTATTTCAAAAAGGCGCAAGTGCCTTTAAGGCGCAGTTTCAGCCTGTTTAAAGACCGGCAGATGTGGTTGATAATCGCTGCACGCTCTACACGCGAGGTACAGGAAATCTGCCGCAAAATTGATCCTAAATGCGATTTCATTGATAGCGAAATTGGTCCTGTTCCGGTTGATGAACCGCCGCCAAAAAAACGTCGTCGCCCGCAGAACCAAACGTCATAGCCTAGCGATTTTGACGTTGATCGCGGATCAGCCTATCAGCCTATCAATATAACTCATCATTAACCCAGCCATGTGCACCGGCGGTATCGGTGCATGTCTACCTGTCTCCAGAAGTATTCTCAGACCAGCGACAAGCAAGCTAGACTGTTTCACACAATCTAGCGTCTCATCTGCCTGCGCTGTCTTGTATGTTGTATAGGCCTGTTAAGCCCTGCTGATGGCATGCCCGGATTCCCTAACAAAAAGCCACCACCCTATGCGGGTGATGGCCATAATGTCGACATCGCATTAGGCAGAGCTGAGTGCCTGAACGCGTTTAATCTGAGCTTAATAGTTGATTTCGATCTCGATACGCCGGTTCAGCGCACGCCCTTCGGATGTTTCGTTGCTCTCAAGCGGCTTGGACTCGCCAAAGCTGACCGCTTGCATCCGGTTGGCGGGCACCTGGCCACTATCTTCCAGCGCCTGCACAACGCTTGATGCGCGCGCCGCTGCCAGATCCCAGTTATCGCGGAATTGCGATCCAAAGATCATGGGTATATTGTCGGTATGTCCCGATACATTGATAAAGCTCGAACCATCGGCGCTCACTTCGGCAATCTGCGCCATGATCTCCAATGCGCCATCGGTTAGCTCGGCTGAACCTGAAGCAAAGGCACCGCTGGATCCAACGGTAATAATGACGCGATCTTCCTCACGCTCGACCGCAACCAGCCCCTGGCCAATTTCCTGACGCAAAGCCACTTTCAACTCGCCTTCGGCAATTTGTGCTTGCTCGTTCTTTTTATCTTGCTGTTCTTGGGCTTCGGCTTCTTCGGCCTCGGATTGTGACTGACTGGCACTTGCCGTTTCCACAGCTTCCAGCATCTTTTCAAGCTGTTGTTCCAGCCCTCCGAAAAGAACTTCGGCTTCGGCTTTGCCGGCGGCATCCTTGGCCTGCTCAATCGCATTCAAAGTTTCTTTCAGCAACTGGGGCATATTTTCTTCAGGCGCGTCGGTAGGGGTGAAATTCACAACGACTTTTTCGCCAAGCGACTCAACCTGAATTTCGCCGCGTGCGATGGCATCTTCAAGCGCCTTGACAATATCTTCGGCACTTTCACTATCGCCGCCATCATCATCTTTGTCTTTGTTCTTAATATCCAGATCAGGCTGCGTATCCTTGGTTGTATCCTGATTCATCTGGTTGGTAGCAGACGGTGCCGGATTTGGGCTGAAATTCAGCGATAGAATTGTCGTACCCTTAGGTTGCTCAACAATCGGAACCGTACGCTGCACACCAAAGGCATTTTTTAACGAACCCGAAATCTGCTTGAACTTTGGAACGTTAAATTCCGCGAATGACAGGATAAGAACGAAGAAGGCCATCAACAATGTCGCCATGTCGGCAAAGGTGGCCATCCAGGCTGGCGCACCAACAGGCGGACATTTAGGACAATCTTCCTCTTCCTTCTCTTCGACTTCTTCGACTTCGTCTTCTTTTTTTGCCATCTCTCAAATCTTTCAAAATTGAGCCACGTATGACCTTTGAACTAATTATGCATCAAAGGGTTATACTGCTTCTTCAAGCTTGGCTTGAATCTTAGGCGGTAAATTAGAGACCAACTGATCCTGAATGTTACGAGGAGACTCACCACGTGCTATGTTACGCAAACCAGCGACAACCATTTCGCGATAGGTGACTTCATAACTAGTATAGCCCTCTAGCTTTGTCAGCATGGGGGCAAAAAGTACGTTTGCAATAAAGGCACCATACAGCGTTGTCAGCAACGCAACGGCCATAGCAGGACCAATCGCTTTCGGGTCGGCCATGTTACCAAGCATAAGCACCAAACCAACCAATGTGCCAATCATGCCCATGGCAGGCGCGATATCAATCCAGGCTTTCACAACATTCTGATTAGATTCATGGCGCATCTTCATGGCCTTGATTTCTTGATTTAATTGCGCGGTAAGTTTTGTTTCGTCAGCACCATCCACCAGCATTTGCATGCCTTTAGAGAAAAACTTGTCGGGAACTTCCTGTCCCTCAAGCGCCATCATACCGTCTTTACGGGCGATACCGGCCAGTTCAACCATACGCTCGATAAGGTCTTCCTGCTTTTTAATAGGTGGCAGAAACGCTTTTCCCATGACGCCAAAGCTTCCAAGGAACGTTGCCAATGGCGTCGTATACATGACCGCAAAGAACGTACCACCAAACACAATCAAAAGTGATGGTGTATCAATAAATGTGCCTAGGCCACCACCTGCCAGCATAGCCCATAAAATCATGCCAACGGCACCAAGTATTCCAATAAGAGAAGCTAAATCCATAAGTCTAATCCACCTTTAAATTGGATGTGCATACCCGAAAGTCTTAGCAATAAGCGTACCAATTTGGATTCTTTGTCATTATCAGTACGTTTTGCGGCATGATTTATGCACATAACAATGTTTAACGCGTAGCTAATTAAGTGTATTCTTATATTTTAGGAATACAACAGTGAGATTGCGTAAGGAGATCACATGCGTGAGCAAATGCGAAATCGACTATATGTATTGTCTGTAATGTCTCTGTTTTTCAGTGTCGGGATCGTGGGTAATGCCCAAGCCGCCTTATTTATGGCGCGCGATCATATCGTTGTTGACCTGCGATACGGCGTTGATTGGCTGCGTTGTAGCGTTGGCCAGCGCTGGGATGGTGAAACATGCACTGGTGAAGTGCTCTCACTCAATCATGAAATGATCAAGCAAGCTATTGAACAGGCTAATGAACAGCTTGGTGGGAAATGGCGCTTGCCCAATCGCGAAGAACTCGAGGGACTCGTCTGCAATGAATGCGACAAACCTAAAATTGATGCCGAGATGTTCCCTGGCACCGACTCAGTGCCTTATTGGACAGGTCAGGTAAACAAATTTGCCAAGCGTCATGTGTGGTCTGTCAATTTTGCCACAGGGCTTACATATGGCCGGTTTTTCCCGTATCAGCAACTTGCTGTGCGCCTTGTTCGTGATCGTCATTAAGCGCTTTATTATCTTCGCGCTTCTCAAGCCACCAGAATAGAAGTTTGAATAAAAACATGATGCTGCCGCCAATGCAGATAGCTGCGGCGACACGTTCGGTTGTGATAACCTGCAGATGAACGGCGTTTTCACCTGCCGCAAGACCAAAAATGACAATCATTAAAGCCATCATGATGAAGGCGCGAATAAATTGGCAACGGTGGCAGACGGTACCTCTATTGGGTTTTAAGCGGCTAAGAGTAATCATCATTGTCCTTAATCAGCAAAAGCATTTTTAGTTATAACGCATATGGTAATTGCGGCCATTACAATTATCATGCCATTTCATCAAAATAGTGCATCAAAATGACTTTAAAAGCCGTCTATTTGTTGACAGGTTGCATTTACCTTAAAATCATTTTTTCTTAATTAGCTGTATTTTATAAATATTTTTGTCGGAAAAGTGACAAACCCTCCTGTCAAATAGAAGTTTTGCAAGCTTCATTTTTGGCTCGCATAGTGATTGCAACAGGGAGGTAGCTATGCAGTTAATGCCATCAGTTAATTTGAAGCAAAAGCAATCTTTGGTCATGACGCCACAGTTGCAACAGGCAATTAAACTGTTGCAAATGACGAATATGGACATCGCCGCATTTCTTGAGGAACAGGTGCTTGATAATCCCTTTGTCGAGGTTTCATCACCTGATAAGCCAGATGATGGTGAAAAGACAAAAGCTAGCGATGCTACTGCAATGGAAAATGCACCCGATGCGTTTTCTGACCTTGCTGATGATGTAAATGGCGCTTCAGATTTATCGTCTTCAATTGAAAATGGCGCCGCATTAGCTGATGACCCGACAGCGCATAGTGATCTTGAAAATCGATTTGGTTCTGAAGGTCTTGATCTTGGCCGCTCGGCGGGGGCGTCAAATGCGCCTATTGATGGTGATTGGGATGATCTGGTCGGCATGATTGCTGATCGTCCGGAAAGTCTACGTGAATTTGTTTTACGCCAGGTTGACCTCACTATAACTGACACCAAACAGCGCTTTATTGCCTATGAATTGACAGACGCCCTAGAGCCAAGTGGATGGCTCGGTCGTAATGTAGAAGACGTAGCCGACATGTGTACATGCACAACCGATGAGGTCGAAGATGTGCTGGCTGTTCTCCAGACACTTGAACCAGAGGGTGTTTTTGCTCGTGATCTGGCCGAGTGTTTGTACATTCAGGCACGCGAGCAGGGTGCGTTATGCGATAAAATGACTTTGGTTTTGGAAAATCTGGATGTTCTAGGCCGTGGCGACATGCAATGGCTGGCGCGTAAGGCAAAATGTGATGTTTCTGATATCGCTGACATTTTGATCCGCATTCGTGAATTCAATCCAAAGCCGGGTGAGGGTTTTGAGAGTAATCAGTTTATTGCCAGCGCGCCCGATGTTGTTGTGACAAAAGGGAAAATGGGCTGGGTTGTTGATTTGAACAGATCGACTTTGCCATCTCTGGTGATTGATGAAGATTATGGCAATAAGGTTGCGGTTGGTAGCCGTGGTGCGAAGAAAGATGAGGCCAAAAATTTCGCAAGTGAGGCGCTGGGATCAGCACGCTGGTTGAAGCGCGCACTTGAACAGCGTAATTCAACAACTTTGAAAATCAGTGGCGAAGTGATAAGGCACCAGAGTGAATTTCTCATCCATGGTCTGGCAGCCTTGAAGCCACTGGCACTAAAAGATGTTGCCGAAGCAGTAGGTATGCATGAAAGCACGGTTAGCCGTGTCACAAGCGGTCTGACAATTTCAACACCAAAGGGATGCTTTGCTCTGAAATCATTCTTCAGCGTGTCGATTGCAACCACCGACTCGGGCGATGGAACAGCGGCGGCTGCGGTTCGCAATATGATCAAAGAAATAGTCGATGGAGAGACCAGCGGTAAGCCGCTAAGTGATGATGCGATTGCCGCATTGGTTGCCAAAAAGGGTGTAAAGCTGGCGCGCCGCACTGTAGCCAAATATCGCGATATGTTGAAAATTCCATCATCTTCGGAACGTCGTCGGCAGGCGCGTCTGAATCTGGCTAGCTAGTCTGAATATAAATCATTGAATGTGAAATGTGATTTTACTGGAAGTAGGGGTTTTTAAAGCCCCTTACCACCAACTGCCATACGCGTATTGATGAATTCTTCACCACTTGATGCGTAATTTGCAAAATAGTCGCTCAATGGCACCGTAACGGTCTCAGTCTTATTCTCAGACTCATCAAAATGCACAAACTGAACGCCCAGATTACCGGCATCACTATTAGCGACAAAATCCTGATCTGCCTGCAATTCATGGCTAGCGAAACTATCAGCTACTACATCAAAAGCGCGGGCTTCTAAATCACTATCAAATCTGTCCTGCATGGCTATCTCTCCTTGCATAATTTTACCAAGAGTTACACTGCGGACATATGTGCATTTATCATGCCAAGTTGTTTATGGTTCTATTTGATGTTTGGAATTTTGCCTTATCACGTGGCAAGTGCGGCCATGTCACGGATAAAGCTTTGGAGCCGTCCTAATCATGTTATGAAATCATAGGTGCAAGCGTTTTATGCTCCTACATCCTTAGACGACATGAGGTATAAAATGAAAGCTGAAAAAAGATTTTGACCGAAATCTTGGAATATTGACCTAGTCAGATTTTGACGCTTTTCGTTCACTCAGCAAATCGATAAGAGCCCGGGCGTGTTCATCAGAAAGGCCAAGTTCGGATTGCATTTGCTTTATATGTTTAAGTTCATCCTGCGATATCACACCATCGGAAAGCGCATGGGCGACTTCTGCCTCGAATATGTCTTTACGGCGGGCAACTTGGTTGGCAAAGGCCGTGGCAACAATACCTGTCAATAAGGCCACGACGCAAATACCCATAACAGCTGTTACCGCGCCGACAAGCTTGCCAAGTGATGTCATGGGGGATACATCACCATAACCAACTGTTGTGAGTGTAATCATTGACCACCACATCGTTGTGGGTATCGATGAAAAATTCTCTGGCTGGACTTCGTGCTCGACAACATACATCAGTGCGCTGGATACAAATAATGCGATACAAAACAGGTAAAGTGCCGCCCCAAAGGCGTTACGCTCTTCACGGATTGCCGAGACCAGATCTTCAAGTGCGGTTGAATAATGTGAAATTTTTAGAAGCCGGGCAAGTCTCAGCACACGCAACCAGCGAAGATCTACTTGGCCAAGGAACAGGGGTAAAATACTTGGCAGGATCGCAATTAAGTCAATCAGACCCGTGAAGCTGAAAATATAGCCAAAACGCCGCCGTGCCGATGTGCCGCCGTCTTTATCTATAATCGCATCACTTGACCATATGCGCAGGATATACTCACAGCTGAAAATAGTTACCGAGAATAGCTCAAATCCCCAAAACAGATTACCGTATTGGGCGCTTAATTGGTCTACAGACTCTAGTGAAACTGCTAGCAAATTTAACAGGATTAGACCTGAAAGCGCACGGTCACAATACATGCTGACTTTATCGTCACCATTCGAGCGGGACAGTATCTCAAGTACCCGTTTTTTTGTCATGCCGGACATGTAACAGCCATATTATTCACAAGAGGTAACACTCTAATGCATATGACTATACATGCTAAAATGGATTGCGCAAATCGCAGGGCGCAAATCGCAGGCGATCATTTGATCAGGTGCCAAGAATATCTTCGGCAATTTCGGCTGTTTCGATACAACGGTCAACAAAGGCCATTGTATTGGCGCGGCCATGCATCTGATACATCCGCATGATACCAAAACGGCTGGCGGCGAGCGCGACTGACTCGGGATCCCTGCGTAGACCGGCTACCATATTCAGCAATTCTTCAATATTGTCACGAATGGCCTCGACACGTTGGCGCTCGGTTTGGGGCATCTTTTTAGGCTGGGCATCCTCTACTATGCGCGAAGATTTATAATCATCAAGATATAGAATTTCGGCCATAATCGTGTCTCCTAATTGTCAGCCGACAGGTTCTGCATAGGACAGCGCATCAGGCGAACATGGTAATAATGCAATCCAGATACTGGATCGGCCATTTCGACAAGGCGAACGGGAACCATCATATTGGCGTTGATTGAATGTGCGCCGTTGCGTAGCACAATCAGACCATCTTCAAATTTTCCCCGATGCGTCAGGCGCAACACGCTCAAAAAACGACATCCTTCAAGATGTGCTGTGGTCTTATCCATAAACCCGATTTCGCTACTTCCAGCGATGGGTTCTGGTGGCGGTGGCGGTGGCGGCGGCGGCGGTGCTGGTGCCTCGTCGGCTTCAGCGCTTTTATTAACCGCAGGGGCTGAAAAATCGGGCGCGCTACTATCAACCAGATATAAATTGCAGGCAGATAAAAGCGTAACAAGACTTAAAATTGAAAACGCACGAAGCATCACTATCTACCCTTAAAGATGTTGAATAGAGTTTCCTCCACATTAAGTTTACGGCGCAGTAAGGTATTTTTTTAGGGTGAAAACCGGAAGTTTGCAGCTTAGCGGTCGGTTGCAACCACGCGTAATTCACCACTCACGCTCATAGCGCGCCCGACATCAAAGAATAATTGCGGGTTCAGTGACTCGCCGTTCACGCGTACTTCATAATGCAGATGCGCGCCTTCTGTGCGGCCAGTTCTGCCCATATTGCCAATAACGGTGCCTTCACTCACATCCTGTCCTTTTTTGACGCGTATCTTGGACAGATGCGCAAAAACAGTTTCGACACCAAATGCATGGCGAACGCGTACAACATTACCAAATGATCCCGCGCGTCCGGCAAATGTCACAACGCCAGGCGCTGATACAAGAATATCTTCCTGCCATGTGCCAGCCAGATCAATACCGTGATGGAAGACTTTCTTCTTAGTTACCGGATGCTTTCGATATCCATAATTGCTAGAGATATAGAAATACAGCATTGGCGGCTTGAACGGAATTTTGCGCAAGGCCGACCGGTGATTATCCAGTGCCAGAACAAGCGTTTTGAAATCTTTATTGTCGAGCGCAGAACTGACGGCATCATAATCAGGCAGATTTTCTTCCAGTAAGCCAAGATTGGCTACACGGCTACGGATGGTGTCGATTTCTCTGACCATCGACACAAGCAATTTCATTTCCTGAACAGCGCTATCCATTTCAGGGATGATTTTTTCTGGTTCAATTTTTTCCATGCCTGCCGGCTCATCTTCTAATGAGGCTGCCGGTTTACCTAGATTGGACATCGCGCCGATGGTTTCAGAATTTGACGCCTTGGGTGTTTGCTTATTCTCTCCATCAGGCTCGTTCAAAGTGTCTTTATTGTAGAAGCTATTAAAGGCAAAATCGGGAATCAGATTACCAAGTGCCGCCAGTTCAATCGCTGCTTGGTCACGTGGGCTTGGCTTGGCTTGATCTGTTGCCGTGTCATCTGCTGCCACTCTAGGGCGCATGGGCGCAGTTGGTGCGGCGGCAAGCTTTGGCACAATATGGCTTTCATCTATTACAGATGCTGGCTTTTCCGGCGGTGTTTTTGTGGCCAGAATATTGGCGGCCATCATGGCTTCGCTATTCCCCGATGTGGGAAGCGTGTTAAGCTTGTCACGTTTGGAAATGATACGTGTAAAAGTATCATCGGATATTTGTCTGCTACCTGATGTTGTATTGAATGTTTTTCTGGATCTGCTCGCCAGCGAAGGGCGGTCTTTTTCACTATTTTCAGGTGCCAGCTCTGCAGGTGCGATTTTGGTTTCACGCGCAAGCTCTATCACTTCGATACTATTGCTTATATTTTCGGTGTCTATGTCCATCACAGATACGCTTGCATTCGCTGTGTGGATAGAGTCTCTGCTAA
>JBMZPN010000007.1:0-27756 GCA_049620845.1 Puniceispirillum sp. (SeqCode) | reverse complement strand
GAATTGGCGTATTTAATCGCAGCATCCATGCGCAATCGCCAGGCGGCCTGCTGGCCATCGGCTTCACGACGTTGCCTTTCGCTATCGCTCAGCATTCTATCGGTATCAACCGGAACAATAGGGGGCTCACTATCCGGCGTACCATGTGGTGCCTGCATCATGCTGGCAAGCTCGCGGCGGGTTAGATAGCAAGGATATAGCAAATCCATCTCACGCAAACGCGAAATGGCGTCGGCATAATGCGCATTTCTGTCTGACTGAAAGGATGGCGTGCCATGCCAGCCTAGCCCAGCCCAGCGCAGATCATCATAAATGGCATCGACAAAGTCGGGGCGGCATCGCGTGCTGTCCAGATCGTCAATCCGCAAATGGAAATGACCACCATTTTGTTTGGCTATGTCATGGGCAACCCTGGCCGCATATATATGGCCAAGATGCAGGGCGCCAGTCGGGCTTGGTGCAAATCGCGTAATCATAATGCATCACTCCCTGAACTAGGCGGTACATATTGGCTTGTTCTTGGCGATAATATATAGATAGACAAGTTTATCTGTTACAGGAGTATAGCATGGCAGATCGCCGCTTTGGAGAGCTATCAGGGCCATTTGTAGAACCTGCACGCGGTGGTACGCCGTCAAGCTTGATTATCATGCTTCATGGCTGGGGTGCAGATGGTAATGACCTTGCTGATCTTGCCTATCCTTTTTCGGTGCGGTTCCCAGGGGCGGCTTTCTTTGTTCCGCATGCGCCTGAAGCTTGCCCTATGAATCCTGCTGGACGGCAATGGTTTGATATTGAAGATCGTGTCACGGGACCGGTCATAGCCGCACCGGTGATCGAGAAAGCCATTGCCGCGGCGGCTGGCGAGCTAAAGCTTGATAATGCGGCGATTGCGTTGACGGGGTTTTCGCAAGGCGGGATGATGAGTCTGCATTGCGGATTGCGCATGACAGGGAAACCAAGTGCCATAGTCAGCTTTTCCGGTGCGCTTCTGGTTTATGATGATCTGGTTGCGCTGGCTGATGACGCCAAGCAGGATTTACCACCAGTCCAGCTTATTCATGGCACACAGGATCTGGTTGTCCCGTTTGAGATGATGGATGTTTCGGCAGATATTCTTAGAGATATTGGCGTGTCGGTTACGCGTGTCCCGCGCGAGGGTCTTGGCCATGGCATAGATGCTGACGCGCTGACAGCGGCGATAGATTTTCTGGCTTTGCATTTGCCCGCATAAATCTGTTTTGTGAAAAGCTACACAATATTTAGCTATCTCTGGAATTTCTGATCCTACATATAGTGTCGCGGGGTTGTCATATCCGTGTGGACATGTTTTCATGATTATCAAATACTGTTTTGATATCTGGTAACATCAAGGATGTGATTATGAATGCAGGCAGTTTCGCCCCGGCTTTGGTACTGAATGCGGATTTCCGGCCTCTGAATTATTTTCCCCTGTCTTTATGGTCATGGCAGGATGCGGTAAAGGCAGTATGTCTGGAACGCGTCACTATAATTTCGGAATATGACCAGCAGATCAGTTCCCCCAGCATGCAAATAAAATTGCCATCGGTGATTGCCCTGAAAGAATATGTGCCGCAGATGCGAAACCCGGCTTTTACGCGCTTCAATGTGTTTCTGCGTGATCGGTTCAGTTGCCAATATTGCGGTACAGGTTTGCCAGCTTCGGAATTGACCTTTGATCACGTCATTCCCCGTTCAAAAGGGGGTCGTACCACATGGACAAATGTGGTCGCGGCATGTAGCCCCTGTAATCTGCGCAAAGCAAATAAATTACCCAACCAATGCAATATGCACCCGCTAGCGGCGCCATCGGCACCGAATGTCTGGCAATTACAGGAAAATGGTCGCGGATTTCCGCCCAACTATCTGCATGAATCATGGCGTGACTATCTGTATTGGGATAGCGAATTACAGCAGGATGAAAGCTAGAGCTTTTCAGCTACCTTGATGGCTGTGCGGCACCCACGCTGAATAACGGCACGCAACAAATCATAATGTTTGGCGTTCTCGCCATCATGATCGATAGCGATATCGCGATGTTCTAATTCGTCATCGCGGAACTTTTCGACGATCTTTTTCAAGTCAGCTTCATCTGTACCAAGATTTTCGGCCTGTTTCTGGTAATGTTCGCCGATCACTTCCTCGACCGCGATGGTACAGGCCATGGCAGCCTTAGGCCCCATGGCTGCGGTTGCGACGCCCAGCGCAAAACCGGCCGCGCCCCACAACGGATCAAGCAATGAAGGCCGGACTTGTCGTTCGTTTAATAGCGTTTCAAAGGCTTCGAGATGCTCGACTTCCTGTTCCATCATATGCTGGATTTCAGGCCCCATGGCATGGTTTTTCATGATCGCTAATTGCCCTTTATAGATTTGCTGGGCGGCGCGCTCACCAGCATGGTCAACGCGAAGATAGCGGTCAATATCAGATGGGCTTGTATGTGTTTTGGTCATGTTCTACCTGATTCTTAACTATCGTTTTTGATACTATTGCGTCCAAGCATGGCGAACAGTGCAATCAAAAACATATCCAGACTAAATATCGCATTCCATCCTGCCATCGAAATGCCCAAAAATGACCATGCTACTTCGTCGCACCTGACAATCGGGGTAGCCAGCAACTGATCAACCAGATCAGCCGCGGCCATATTGCTTTGCAAAGCGGCAGTACATCCGCTTGGTCCCTGCCATAGCTGCCATTCGACACCGGCATGAAAACTACCCAGACCAATACTTACCGCCGCGCTTATAGCTATGATCCCCATCATGACAGTTGGCGCGATGCCGCGTAACCCGATCAACGCTGCCATAATGATGATGGCATGAGGCCAGCGCTGCCAGATACACATGTTACAGGGCATCAACCCGCCTATATATTCAAAGGCGAACGCACCGCCAAGCAAACAGGCTGATATGGCACCGGTCAGGCCAAGGCCACGGCCAATTGTCATCCAAGCGCGTAAAGTCATTTTGTCGGTTTCTAATGTGTCAGCCATACGCCACCTGCAAGCAGTATGATAAGAAGCGAGATCAGACCAATAACGGTTTTCGCATCACCATGATGGCGGGCAATAGCGGCAACAATGGTAAAGCGTAAGCCTCGCCCGACAAAGGATACAATCATGAAAGGCAAAAGCCCGAAACCCAATAGGCCAGCACTGACCGCGATCACCTTGTAAGGTAATGGCGAAAAGGCACCAATAAACACAAGCACCAAGCCCCAACTGGCAAAACCTGCCTCGACAGCGGCAAAGGCCGTTGGTGCGGCCAGTTTTTCAGGAAACATGGCCAGAATATCGTGAATGCCAAGCCCCAGAACAGCACCAAGTGCCCAGCCGCCAGCACCACCAATGACCGACGCCAATGTACAGGCCATAGCCATACGTAGCCACTTCATGGGCTTGGCAAGTACTATCGCTACCAATAGCGGGTCAACAGGTACCGGAATGATAATTGATTCAAGAACCGCGAACGCCAGCATGAAACGTGTGGCAAAAGCGGTACCAGCCGTTTTCAGCCCGCGGTCATAAGCTGCTTTTGCCCAAACCATTGATGATGATAATAAATTGGTGCTGATCATTTACTTAGCCTTTGTCGGGGTGGTACGGCTGAAGGGACTTGAACCCCCACCCTGTCACCAGGAGCGGATTTTGAATCCGCCGCGTCTACCATTCCGCCACAGCCGCACAGTCCCGACATCGCTTTCCTAGCGAATATGATCCGACGAAGCAAGCTTATGTTCAACTTTAGCCGCAAGTTTTTCCATCGTTGGATCGGATATGCCTAGTTCCTGAAGCCCATGAAGCGTGTTGAACAGATAATCATGGCACGGGCCCAGAAAACCCGCGGCATTCGCAATCACATGCGCGGTTTCGTCAAATGTCATGCGCGGGGCAAATACCGGACGTGCTGGATTGGCGACAAAGCCGATGCCACGTTTAATGCCTTTTTCTGTATGTAATTTTAACCATGTCGGGCGATAAGCAAGGGTAATCATTTCGCGCTTCCACAAAAGATCAAGCTCGGCAATGGCAAGCTCACGGGGCAGTTTGAAACCAACCCCGGGGCATGACCCTCCTCTGTCTAATGCCAGAACCAGCCCGGGAAATTCGGGTGATCCCCGACCAATCTTTGTCCACAGGCAAAAGCGGCGATGATGTCCGTAAACACGCGCAAAAAGCCGTTCCGAATGTTCCATGACCGGATTGAAGATAAGGCTTCCATAACCGAAAACCCAGATATCATCACAATCATAGTCATCGGGAATGAATTGCTGGCGCGACCTTAACAGATCTTCATCACTAGCCACGATCGTATCTTTGCCATCACGTTCGGTTGCCATGCGCGCCACTGCCCCATCGGCAAGCGACGCGCGGGTAATTTTATGCGGTTTTTCCGACCTAGGCAGAGTCTTTGTCACGATTTACATCTCGGTCATCATACATATGTCGAATGACACGTTGCGGGAACGGAATTTCAATATCATATTTGGCCAGCACATCTTTCAGGCGCCGATGCAAATCCCAGTTTAGGTTGAAAAAATCATCATAAGTCGCATAAGCACGCAGACGCACAATGATCGCACTATCGCCATAGGATACAACGATAAAACGTGGGGGTGGATCTTGCAGAACCCGCGAATCCTGCGCCAGTTCCATCATCGCGGTTTCGGCATCATCAAGTGAACTGTCATAGCTGATACCAATATCAAGATCGAGGCGACGCGTACCGTAGCGCGCATGATTAATGATATTTGACGACCAGATCGCCGAATTTGGGATGCTGTTATAAACATTATCAAAAGTATCGATAACCGTAGTGAAAAGGCCTATTTCGCGAACTGTGCCCGACACGCCGGCAGCTTCAATCCAGTCACCTGTTTTGAATGGTCGCAGGAATAACAGCATTAACCCGGAAGCAACGTTGGATAGGGTGCCTTGCAAGGCCAGACCAATGGCAAGACCAGCCGCACCAAGAACCGCGATAATCGATGTTGTTTCAACACCAAATTTACCCAGTGACACAACTAATGTCAGAGTCAGGCCAGTATAGCGAACCAGTGCCCCCAGCAAGGGCACGATGGTTTTATCAAGCTTGTCAAAACGCGATAGATAGGTACGCGTCATGCGGCCGGCTTTACCCGAAAGCCAGATACCGATGATCAGCGTCAAAATGCCTGCTGTTAGCTGTACTGAATAGGCCACGGCAACCGAAATAGCCTGCTCATTCAGAAAAGAAGCGATCCCCAGAGACTCGCTGATATTTTCAATCGAAATTTCTTTCATAAATCAGATATCTGCCATGTAATGCGTTAATTCAATGTGAAATGCATAATACGCCTAATCAAGCCACAAGGTTACAAAATTATGATAGCTGTGCAAAGCCTGATAGCATCCGATGGTGACTGATATTTTCCAGATATGTTCGAGATATTTTCCAGATATTTTATTCTATAGGGCTGAGCGGGTAAAAACTTGCTAAAACCGTTGAAATATCGGTGCGTTAGGCGATATAGTGCCGCCCTATGACACAAGATGATCCCACTTTTGTAAATGTTATCGACTGGGCTGTTGGCGATCCGGCATTGCGTGATATGCGCCTGAGCGCCGCTATCGGCAATTTTGATGGTGTGCATCGTGGGCATCAGAAAGTCATTGAGGCCGCCTGTAGCCATGCGGCGACGCATGATTTGACACCAGCTATTATCACGTTCGATCCGCACCCACGCGAGTTTTTCCGTCAGGACGACATGCCATTTCATCTGACTGACCGTCAGGAAAAGGATCGTTTGCTAGGCCAACTCGCTGTCGATCATATCATCCATGTGACGTTTGACGATGCCCTACGCCGCACTGATGCCGAAGCTTTTGTCACCGATATTTTGCCCGCTTTAGGTGTGAGGCAGCTCTTTGCTGGCAGTGATTTTGCCTTTGGTCGTGGCCGAGGTGGCGATATGGATACGATTAATGAGATGGGTAAGACGGTGGATATCTCGGCTACCTCTGTACCGCTTCTTGTTGATGACAATTCGGTCGTGATTTCATCAAGCCGCATTCGTGCCGCTTTACAGGCCGGCGCGCCTGAACAGGCAACTGCCATGCTGGGGCATGACTGGGCTATTGCGGGGGTTGTGCAAACAGGCGATAAGCGCGGACGTACAATCGGCTTCCCGACAGCCAATATCCCGCTTGGTAGTCTTCTTAATCCGGCTTTTGGTGTTTATGCGGTGCAGGTCTTTGAAGATGATGGTTCGACAGATGGACAATTTATCGCCAATGGTGTTGCCAATATTGGTATTCGACCAACTTTCGAGACACGTCACGTATTATGTGAAACACATTTATTTGATTATGATGGTGATCTTTATGGACGCCGTCTGTCAGTCCGGCTGAAAGCCTTTTTGCGCGCCGAGCGTAAATTTTCCGGTCTTGAAGAACTGAAAGAACAGATTGCCAAAGATGCTGCAGATGCGCGGCAAACTTTACCGGCCACCCAAAAAATCGCATAAAGGCTTCTGGGCGGTGCCTGGTTGTCCAAATTCAAAGCCTCGAAGTGAAAGCTATATCGAATGACTGAGCAAAAGATAAATTACAAAGACACAGTATTTTTGCCGCGTACTGAATTTCCGATGCGTGCCGGATTACCAAAGCGCGAGCCAGCTATTCTGGAAAACTGGCAAAAAATAGACCTGTATAAAAAGTTGCGTAAAGCCCGCAACGGTGCTGAAAAATTTATTCTCCATGATGGCCCGCCATATGCCAATGGCCAGCTTCATATTGGTCACGCGCTGAACAAGATTTTGAAAGATGTTATCAACCGTTCGCAATCGATGCTTGGCAAAGATGCCAATTATGTACCTGGCTGGGATTGTCATGGTCTGCCAATCGAATGGAAGATCGAAGAGCAATATCGTAAAAAAGGCAAGGATAAGGATGAAGTGCCGGTTGCCGAATTTCGTCAGGAATGTCGTGACTTTGCCGCGCATTGGCTAGGCGTGCAGTCGGAAGAGTTTCAGCGTCTGGGCGTGTTAGGCGACTGGGCTGATCCCTATACGACGATGGCCTTTGCGTCAGAAGCGACAATCGCGGCTGAGCTTGGCAAAATCCTGATGGATGGCAGTCTGTATCGGGGCACCAAGCCGGTTATGTGGTCGCCGGTTGAAAAGACGGCGCTTGCCGAGGCCGAAATTGAATATGAGGATCATACATCGGTAACAATTCACGCCCGTTTCCCAGTCAAGACGGCTTCACTGCCTGCGCTCGAAGGTGCCAGCATAATTATCTGGACAACGACGCCATGGACAATGCCGGGCAACCGCGCGCTCGCCTATGGAAATGACATCAGATATCTTGTGATCAAGCTAAGCGAACTGGCAGAAGGGTCGCTAGCCAAAAAGGACGATCTTGTCTGTATTGCGGCAGATTTACTTGATAATTTCTTGGCCGAGGTTGGTGTTACTGCGCATGATATCATCGCCGAAATTGATGGTGCCAGCTTTGCTGGTACCATATGTGCGCATCCGCTTGCCGATGATGGTTATGATCATGACGTGCCCATGTTAGCAGGTGATTTTGTCACCACCGAACAGGGTACGGGTTTTGTTCATACGGCACCCGGACATGGTGTTGAAGATTATGAACTGGCGCATCTTGAGCATGGCATTCCGGTGCCGGATACGGTGGCTGAAGATGGCAAAATCATGCCGCATCTGCCGCTTTTTGCCGGTATGCATGTCCTGCGCGACAATCAGAAGATTGCCGATATGATGGCCGAACGTGGCGGCGTGATTGCGATTGGCAAACAGACGCATTCCTATCCGCATTCATGGCGGTCAAAGGCGCCTTTGGTCTATCGCAATACGGCTCAGTGGTTTGTGTCGATGGAGTCACATGGGCTTCGCGCAACAGCGCTTGACGCCTTGTCAAAGACAGCCTTCTATCCGCCAGCTGGACAGAACCGGTTAACCGCGATGATTGCCCAGCGCCCCGATTGGTGTCTTAGCCGCCAGCGTGCATGGGGTGTGCCGTTGACGATCTATGTGAATAAAGCAACGGGTGAACCATTGCGCGATCAAAAGGTGCATGACCGGATTGTCGAAGCTATGCGTGTTGAAGGGGCAGATTGCTGGTTCGCATCGCCTGATGAACGGTTCCTTGGGAATGATTATGCGCTAGATGATTATGAAAAAGTAACCGACATTCTGGATGTCTGGTTTGACTCGGGATCAACACATGCCTTTGTGCTGGAAAATCGTGATGATCTGGATAGTCCGGCAGATTTATATCTCGAAGGTTCGGATCAGCATCGCGGCTGGTTTCATTCGTCATTGCTGCAATCATGCAGTACCCGCGGCAAAGCACCCTATAAAGGTGTGCTGACACATGGCTTTGTGCTTGATGAGCAGGGACGCAAAATGTCCAAATCGCTGGGCAATGTCATAACCCCGCAGAAAATCATGGAACAGAATGGCGCTGATATTCTGCGTCTCTGGGTGGTCAGTTCCGATTATTACAACGATCTGCGGATCGGCAATGAAATCATCCAGCGCATGACTGACAATTATCGCCGTTTCCGTAATACCTTGCGTTATCTGCTTGGCGCGCTGGATGGTTTTGACGATGCCGAGCGTGTTGATTATGCCGATATGCCCGATCTGGAACGCTGGGTTCTGAACCGCCTTGCCGAGATAGATACCAATATCCGCAAAATGACCGAAAATTATGATTTTCACGGTATTTTCACCGAGCTTCATACGCTTTGTAACAGTGATTTATCGGCCTTTTATTTCGAGATTCGCAAAGACCGGCTCTATTGCGATGATCCGCATTCACTCGCGCGGCGCGCCTGCCGGACGGTGATGGCCGAGATTTTTGACCGGCTAACGGCGTGGCTGGCACCGATCCTTTGCTTTACTGCCGAAGAAGCCTGGCAGTCGCGGGTTAATGATCCGGAAAATTCGGTGCATCTTCGCAGTTATGATCCGGTGCCTGACGAATGGCAAAATGACGATGTCGCGACCCGTTGGGCGGTTATCCGCAAAACACGCCAGGTGGTCATGAGCGCGCTTGAAGCAGCACGTAATGATGGCGAAATTGGCTCATCACTGCAGGCGGCACCAATTGTTCATGTATCGGCTGATGCGGCGGCCATCTTTGCCGATATGGACTGTGCATCATTGTTTATAACTTCGGACGCCAAGGTAACCGATGCGCCAGCTCCGGCTGATGCTTTCCGTATGGAAGGTATTGACGATGTTGCGGTTGTTTTTGCCAAGGCTGAAGGCGGCAAATGTGCACGTTGCTGGAAAATCTTGCCAGATGTTATGACGGAAGATGGTATCTGTGGGCGCTGTCATGATGTGGTATCTGCATCTTGACCGATGATGCTGGTTTGGCGCAAAGCGGAAACGAGGAACGAATGCTGAGACAGATTTACGCACGGCTCGCATCCCGTCCTGCCATGACGATCTTGGCCATTGCCTGTATCATCATCATCGCCGATCAACTGTCCAAGCAATATATGCTTGATTGGATTTTCTTCCCGCAGGTTCGCGTTGTTATTTTGCCGTTTTTGAATATGGTGCCGGTATGGAATAGCGGCATGAGCTTTGGGTTATTGGCTGATGGCGGCATGATTGTGCGCTTTGGCTTGGCGGGACTGGCACTGGCGGTAGCGATCTGGTTCTTATGGTCAGCACCGTCGCTAACGCGTATTCAGCGGCTCGCCGGCGGCGCAATTACTGGTGGTGCGATAGGAAATGCAATTGACAGGTTGCGTTTTGGGCAAGTTGTTGATTTTATAGATCTGCATGTAGCTGGTTGGCATTGGCCTGCTTTCAATGTGGCAGATATAACAATTGCGATAGGCGCGGCTTTATGGATCGTCAGCCTATTTTTTGAACAGGAGAACAAAGAGACATGACTTTTGTGCTACGTCGCGAGAGCCGTTTTTTCGGACTGATGATTGCCTCTTCAATGTTGTTGGGAGTTGCCGGATGTTCGGATGTCCGCCGTGCAATTGGAACGGAAAAATCAACCCCCGATGAATTTCAGGTTGTTGTGCGCCCGCCTTTGTCTTTGCCTCCCGGTTTTGCTGACCGTCCGGAAGAAATTATCGAGCAGGAAGAAAGTAATCTAGCTGGTTTAAGCGCAGCCGAGGCGGCGGCCTCTACCTTTGGTGCGCCGGATGGGCAGATAACAGGTTATGAAGCGGTATTTGATTTTGCTGCAATCGTACCCGATATTCGCACCAAGATTGATGAAGAAACCTATGGTATCCAGCTTGAAAAACGTCTGCCAATCCAGACATTGTTTGGCGGTGTGCCTGATGTTGGGCCGGTGCTTGATAAAATGGCCGAAGATATGCGGTTGCGTGAAGCCATGCGCAACAACCAATTGCCGACTGATGGCGAAACGATGGGCATTGATCCGCTAAGCGACACGCCTGTTCTGATCAAGTAGCGAGGTTATGATGACCCGTATCAGGCAATTGCCAGATCGGCTCGTTAATCAGATTGCCGCAGGTGAAGTTGTCGAACGGCCTGCCAGTGCGCTCAAGGAACTGGTTGAAAATGCGCTTGACGCAGGTGCCAGCAAAATCAGTATTACGCTTAAACGCGGCGGTATTGACGAAATCATCGTAACGGATGATGGTTCGGGCATGTCGCTTGACGATATAAAGCTTGCCGTTCAACGTCATGCAACATCTAAACTGCCCGACGATAATCTGGTGCATATCAAAGCCCTTGGTTTCCGGGGCGAGGCGCTACCGTCGATTGGTGCGGTGTCACGGCTTTCGATTACCTCTGTTACGCCTGATATGGATCATGCTTGGCGGCTTGTCGTTGACGCAGGTCACGTGCATGAGCCGGAACCGGCGACTTTGAAACAGGGAAGCATGATTGCGGTTAGCCAGCTTTTTAAGGCTGTGCCGGCGCGCCTCAAATTTCTCAAGACGGAACGTACCGAACAAGGCCAATGCGTTGATATGGTCAGGCGTCTGGCGATGGCATGGCCAATGGTCGCCTTTGACCTCAGTAATGATGGCCGGAGTCTCGTCAAACTTGACGCCTGCCTTCCAGGGGCACCCGGATTAAAGCGCCGTCTTTCTGCCATCATGGGACAGGCATTTGCCGATGAGGCTGCCGAGATGGATGCGGCGCGAGACCGAATTACCCTGACCGGACTTGTTGGCCTGCCAACAATGAACCGTCCGACAACCGGACATATCTTTTTGTTTGTGAATGGCCGTCCAATCCATGATCGGGCGCTTTTGGGGGCGATCCGAGCGGGCTATGGCGATACATTGCCGCGTGGTCGCCACCCCATGTGCGCATTATTTATTAACCTCCCGCCTGAAGATGTTGATGTGAATGTGCATCCGGCCAAGGCCGAAGTCCGCTTCAAGGATGCGGCGGCTGTGCGTGGCCTGCTTGTTGGCGGTATCAGGGCGCGGCTTGAAGATGCCGGTATTCAGGCAACAGTTGAAGGTGGGCAACAGGCACTATCGCGGCTTGCATCACTGTCATCGCAATCATCACCATCTTCATCATTCTCAGGCTTTTCTTCTGGCGGCGCGACACCGCGCGGTATCAGCCATGTTGCGTCGGGGGCGCGTGCGCATTACCAGTCTGCACCACCTGCATCGGCGCATATGTGGCAATCACCAGTTGATGCGCCACCCGCCGCGCGTCAGGCCGAAGCAAACGAAGTGGATGAAACAGCCCGCCATCATCTGCTTGGTGCCGCCAAAGCCCAGCTTCATAAAACCTACATAGTGGCTGAAACCGAAGATGGCATTACCATTATCGACCAGCATGCCGCGCATGAACGGCTGGTGATGGAGCGCATGAAAGCGGCCATGGCCGAATCAGGTGTGGCATCACAAGCCCTGTTACTGCCCGAAGTTGTTAATATGCAGGAACATCATTGCGAAGCGATCCTCAATGCTGCTGAAATGCTCGGTAAAATGGGGCTGACGGTTGAAAATTTTGGCGTTGGCGCGGTGGTTGTCCGTGATGTGCCAGCCATGCTTGGCAATCCGAATGTTACCCAGCTGGTTCAGGACATTGCCGAAGAACTGATTGAACTAGGTGACAGCACCAGCCTTGAAGATCGTATAAATCATGTGCTGGCCACCGTATCCTGTCATGGTTCGGTGCGGGCAGGGCGGGTTTTGAACGGCGCGGAAATGAATGCATTGTTACGTGAGATGGAAGCGACACCTCACTCAGGTCAATGTAATCATGGACGCCCGACATGGGTAAGTTTGAGCCTGAGTGAGATTGAAACGCTGTTCGGACGCAAATAAGCTAGCTGGTATTTGACAGAAAATGCAGGGCGGCCTTTCCATAGGCGCGGCTTTCATGGCATGTCAGCTGATGCGTCTCAATTATTTCCGTGTCAAGGGTTTCGGCTTTTGCCGTTTCGATGACAATCAAGGCGTCTGCTGTCAAGGCACCGATTGTCAGCATATGAACCACCGCTGTTAATCCATCACCCGTGCCATAGGGGGCGTCAGCAAATACCAGATTGGCTTTATAGCCGCGAATGCCGGTCAGTAACATGGCATTTCCCGAAACAACCATACAGCTATCCTGTCGTTTCAGGCGGGCGATATTGGCACGTAATACAGACTGGGCATTATGGTCTTTTTCGACAAAACAGGCAGTGCTGGCACCGCGTGACAAAGCTTCAAGCCCCAGAGCACCGGTGCCCGAAAACAGATCAAGCACATGGGCGTCACGTAACCTTTCACCATAATTCCCGCCAGCCAGAATATTGAACAGATTCTCGCGTACGCGATCGGCAGTGGGGCGGGTTTTATCGCCGTCCAGATCGGCCAGTTTTGTGCCGCGATGACGACCCCCTATTATGCGCATCCTTGCCTCGTTTATTGTCTTGTTGCGACGTTTGCGATTTTGCGTGATGTCGTCCGGCGCCTGTCCGTTTCATGCCTGGCTTTGCCCGCAGGCGGGGCTTGGCGGTGGCATGGCCATCTTCTACAGGATCGGTCAGGCCAATCTGATCGGACAGCACGCGTGCCTTAACCTGTTCGACACTACCATCATTCAGATCGCCGAGCTGAAATGGGCCATAGGAAATACGGATCAGACGGCTGACCTTATGGCCAAGATGTTCCATGATACGTCTTACTTCACGGTTTTTGCCTTCACGGATTGCAACGGTCAGCCATGCGTTACTTTGCATCTGCCGGTCAAGTTTTGCGACAATGCGTCCATAGCGTACACCATCAATGGTGATGCCTTTTTCAAGCGGTGTCAGTGTCGCCTCATTAACATGACCTTGCACCCGCACCCGATATTTGCGGCTCCAGCCAGTGGCAGGTAGTTCAAGATGTCGCGCAAGATCACCATCATTGGTCAATAGCAGCAATCCTTCAGAATCAATATCCAGTCGGCCAACAGTCATCACGCGCGGCATTGAGTCTGGCAGATGGTCAAAAATTGTTTCGCGGTCTTTTTCGTCACGGTCACTGACAACCAGCCCGCGCGGTTTGTAATAACGCCATAATTTGGCTGGTTCACGCTGAGGTAACGCCTGCCCATCAATGCTGATCCGGTCACTGCCAGATACATTCAAGGCCGGACTGGTGATGGTTTTGCCATTCACTTTGACGCGTCCTTCATTGATGCGCACCTCGGCTTCACGGCGTGAACAGACGCCCGCCCGCGCAATCCGCTTGGCAATGCGTTCGCTATCGCTCTTTTTATCAAGCGTAAATGTCTCGTTATTCGCCATGTTGATGACATAATCTTAAAATCGAGGCTTGGAAACAACAATCTTCTGTGTCAGGACTGTTTCATGATGAATAATGGCCTAATGGATGATTTGCTGGCCGCGGCGCGTGATGCGGCACAGGCGGGTGAGGTGCCTGTTGCGGCGGCTATTGTTGCGCCTGACGGGACGGTGGTTGCGCTTGAAACCAACCGCATGGTGCGTGATGGCAATGCCTTGCATCATGCTGAAATTCTGGCGATCAATGCGGCACTGGCCAAAACCGGTATGTCACGACTTGACGGCTATGATCTATGGGTAACGCTGGAACCATGTGCGATGTGTGCTGGCGCGATTGCGCATGCACGGCTGAAAAGGGTTTATTTTGCTGCTTATGACGTAAAGGCCGGCGCGGTCGAGTCTGGCATCCGTTATTTTGATCAGCCAAGCTGTCATCATCGTCCGGAAATCTATGGCGGCTTGTCCGAACAGGCTGCCAGCACCATGCTGACCGAATTTTTTGCTGCGAAACGCTAGCTACCAGCGGCAATGTCGCGTCGGTAGAAACCCTCAGGCCAGTCGATTCTTTCAACCGCATCATAGGCTTTTGCGCGGGCTGACTGCGCATCAGCACCCATGCCGGTCACGGCCAGAACACGGCCACCTGTGGCGATAAGCTGGCCATGCTCGTCGCGGGCGGTACCCGCATGAAAGATTATACAATCCGGGTCGTCACTTTGGCTGTTATTGATGACACTACCTTTGTCATAAGCCCCCGGATAGCCCTTGGTTGCCATGACCACAGTCACGGCATTGGCATCGTGCCAGCGCATGTCAAAATGGCCTAAACCGCCATCTGTTGCCGCCAGCATGGCACTGACAATATCGGTTTTCAGCCGTGGCAGTATGACCTGTGCTTCGGGGTCACCAAAGCGGCAGTTGAATTCGATTACCTGCGGGCCTGTTGGGGTCAGCATCAAGCCGACATATAGAACACCCCGATAGGGAGTCCCTTCATCTGCCATACCGCGTGCAAGCGGGCGGGCAACCTGATCCATCACCTGTTCAACCAGAGCGTCATCAAGCCGCGGTGATGGTGATATCGCCCCCATGCCACCGGTATTGGGGCCTTTATCGCCGTCATAGGCACGCTTATGATCCTGGGCGCTGGCCATATAGAGTGCGTCGGCACCATCAAGCAAAGCAAAAAGCGAGGCTTCGGGGCCGGTGATACGTTCTTCGATCAGAATGGTTTTGCTGGCATCGCCAAAGCGGCCACCCAGCATGGCATCGGACGCGGCTTTGGCTTCATCGGCAGTATCGGCGACAACTACGCCTTTTCCGGCCGCCAGCCCATCGGCCTTGACCACGCAAAATCCGTCTAGCGCGTCAATATGCCGATATGCAGTGTCTTTATCCTGCGCGGCAAAGAAGGCCGGTTGCGGAATGTTGTGACGCGTGCAGAAATCACGCGCAAATTCTTTTGATCCTTCCAGCTGTGCCGCCGCCGCCGACGGACCAAAGGCACGAATGCCGGCTTCATCAAGGCGGTCTGCCAGACCGGCCACAAGCGGGGCTTCGGGGCCAATGACAACCAGATCAACCGCTTCTTGCACGGCATAATCGAATAAAGCGTCATAATCATCTGCGCCGATCTGTATCAGAGTGCCAAGCCCCTCCATACCGGGATTACCTGGCGCGATGCGCAAATCGGTGACGAGTGGTGAATCGGCAATTGATCGGGCGAGCGCATGTTCGCGTCCACCACCACCGACCAGTAGAATTTTCATCTTGCTTTGTTTCCTTTGGAGTTGCGGCCACGCCAATATGCCATAGAATGGGCACCTTATGGAAGAGACCCCGATGACCGAATCTGACGATATTTACACCAGCCAGAATAACCTCGCCCCAGCAGGCGATAACGCACCCTATATGACGATTGGTGAATTGTCCAAACGTGTCAAGGCGACCGTTGAAGGGGCTTTTGACTATGTGCGGGTGCGGGCGGAAATTTCGCGGCCAACGCGGGCGCCATCTGGCCATGTCTATTTCACGCTGAAAGATGATCGTTCTACCCTTGCTGCCGTATGCTGGAAAACGGTGGCTGGCAATCTGCAGGTACAACCCGAAGAGGGGCTGGAGGTTATCTGTTCGGGCAAGCTGACAACCTATGCCGGTCAGTCGAAATATCAGATTGTCGTCAATCAGATGGAGATAGCTGGCGAAGGTGCGATGCTGAAAATGCTTGAAGAACGCCGCCGCATGCTGGCGGCCGAAGGGCTTTTCGATGCAGACCGCAAGCGTCCGATTCCTGAAATGCCAACGACTATTGGCGTGATTACCAGCCCAACAGGTGCGGTTATCCGTGATATCCTGCACCGCCTTAATGCACGTTTCGGCGTGCATGTTCTGGTCTGGGGAACCCTTGTTCAGGGCAAGAGCGCGGCTGGTCAGGTTGCGGCGGCCATTCGTGGATTTGATGCAATGCCAGCCGATGGGGCAATCCCGCGCCCTGACATATTGATCGTTGCCCGTGGTGGTGGCGCGCTGGAAGATTTATGGGCATTCAATGAAGAAGAGGTTGTCCGCGCTGTTGCCGATTGTTCCTTGCCGGTGATTTCGGCAATCGGGCATGAAACCGATACAACATTGATTGATTTTGTTGCCGATTTACGCGCGCCAACGCCAACCGCCGCCGCCGAACTGGCTGTGCCAGTACATGCCGACCTTGCTGCGCATATCAGCGAGACCGAAGCACGCTTGAAACGCGCTATTAGCCAGCGGCTGGAAAGCGCCGACCAGCTGGTGCGCATAGCCGCGCGTGGCTTGCTTGATCCGGCTGAAATGATTGCCCGTCGGGGACAGATGCTTGATTATGCACTTGCCGGCCTTAATACGTCACTCGAACGTGTGCTGGCCGCAAGACGGCTTGATTTATCCGGCTTGGCTGGCCGGTTGCGTCCTCCAGAAACAAGGCTTGCCGAAATGAGCGGTCATTTCACCCGGTTGTCGGATCGCCTAGCCAGCACATTCGGGCAGATGATCGAACGGCATGAGCAGGCTCTGAATTCTGCCGGAAAACTGCTGGATGCGCATTCATTTGAACGTGTTCTTGATCGCGGATTTGCCCTTGTCATCAATGCCGAAGGCGCGCCGCTAAAACGTGCCAGTGACGCACCACAAGGTGCCGAAGTCACGCTGCGTTTTGCCGATGCCAGCCGTCAGGCGTTGCTTGACCCTGACAACATAGCCCTGAAAGCATCCAAGCCTGCTAAAAAAGCCGCTGCCAAACCATCTGCTGGCAAAGATACAAAGCAGGATAGTCTTTTTTAGACATCCCCGATCTAGACATCTTTTGTCCAGCGCCGATGTGGCCAGAACCATTGTTCGGGATGCTGGGTAATCCAGCCTTCGATGGTTTTGTTAATCGCGGTGGCGGCCTCAAGGACACTGTCATCATCGTCATGATCTGGCAAATCGATTGCCGGTGAAATCGTCAGCCGGAAATGGCAACCAGACACCCGCACCATCTGCACATAGAAAATCGGCACCTTTTTTTTGATGGCGACTTTAATATGACTTATCGGTGTATTTGCCGGATGCCCGAAAAAGGGAACCGCCATGCCCTCGCGTAATTTCTGATCGATAAGCAGGCACATGAACTGCTTTTTGCGAATGGCGCTAATCATGCCTAATGCAGCTTCACGCCCTTTTGGAAACATTTCGCCACCAAAGGTACGTTGACGCCTTGCCAGCAACCCTGCCAGAAACGGATTGTTTAGCGGACGGTATATGGCAGCCACCTTTTTGCCAACGCTTCGCGCGGCAAAAGGGCCTAATTCCCAGTTGCTCATATGCGCGCTGATTAAAAATCCGCCGCTTTCAACATCACGGATATGTTCCTGACCAATAAATTCTACATGGCCTTTATCGACAAGTTTGTTGATATGCGGATATTCACCAATAACACGGCCTAGATTCATCCACATGCCCCGCAGAATCCGGCTTTGTTCGGCATGTGATAAATGCGGCATGGCATAGGCAAGGTTGCGGCGCGCACGCTTATGCCACGGCGTCAGGGGGCCTAATATCGACATCACCAGCCCCATAAAGACGCTGGCAACGGATACAGGCAAAATGCGCGCTGTCCCAAACAGGATGAATACCAACAAGGCTTCAAGCGGCCAGAAGATCGTTTGACGAAGCAGACGCAATATAACTTTCGGAAGTGGATCAGACATCTATGACGTCACCTGCTTTTTGGCAGCAACCGCCATGATCTGCCCCAGTAATTCGTCAATCGCATCAGTCTGCATGGTGATGGGCAGAAATGAAATCCGTTCACGCCATTCGGTGGGCAGGCGTATCCAGTCCTTTTGCGTTGTAATCAGACTGGCACCAAGCCGGATTGCATCTTCCTGTAATCGCGTCAGGTCACTTTGCGTATAGGGATGATGATCGGCAAATGCCAGACTTTGCACAAGATTACCCCCCACTTTCTCGATAGTACGGAAAAAGCGCTGTGGGCGGCCAATACCGGCAAATGCCAATAGCGGCGCATCCCCCAGATCAGCAATGATTGTCGGATCGGCGACAACATTGCCAGTCATGATCGGAACACGTCCATCGATTGCCTTTGTCAGATCATGCTCGTCATCACCGTTGATAAAGGCAATATCAAGGCTGGCAATACCATCGTCAAAGGCAACACGCATCGGACCTGCGGGCAGAAGCCTACCATTACCTATAGCGGCGGAACCATCAAAGACGCCAATCGTCATGTCTTTGGCCAAATAGGGATTCTGCAACCCATCATCCATCAGAATGATATCGTGAATGCCACGGTTAGAGATGGCTTGCGCGGCCAACACCCGATCACGTCCGATGATCACATCGCGTACCTCGGCCAGCATCAGCGGTTCATCCCCGCAATCGGCGGCTGAATGAAGCATGCCATCAACCCATAGCGGGCCTTTTTGCGATCCGCCATATCCGCGGCTCATTATGACAGGGCTCATACCGGCTTCGGTCAGTTGGTCATATAAAAGTGAAACCAGCGGTGTTTTACCAGTGCCGCCAGCGGTCAGATTGCCGATACAGATCACGGGTAAATTGGCGCTGACCTGCTTGGCGAGGCGGTCGCGCAGATGCGTGGCCGTCGCCCAGATAGCGGCAAGTGGAAGCAGGGCGGTGGATGCGACCCCCTTATTATTCCAGAATTCAGGCGTTTTAATCATCTATCCACTGCCTTGGCATTGACCAATGCAAAAATCATTCGTGCGGCTTCAATCGGGCGTTGCCGCGCATTTTCGACATAGTTTATGGCCGCTTCGGCTTGCTGTTGTTTTTTGCGTGAATCAAAGCCTAGCACATAAGTAACCATTGCGCCCAGATCATCTGGCTGATCAATCATGTGAATAATGTCACAGTTCGACAATGCGTTAAATTCGGTTTCATTTTTGAAAATATGCGGGCCAGTGATAATGGGTACCCCAAAACTGGCAGGCTCAAGTGGATTATGTCCGCCTTTTGGTACCAGTGATCCGCCTAGAAATACAATATCGGCAAGGTCAAAAACGCTGCCCATTTCACCCAAACTATCAAGCATGTAAAGCGCTGTTGCGGTGTCTGGTTTTTGTTTCTGGCTTCGTTGCGGTATGGCCTGCCCCAGCGACGCATGCGCCATGGCCGCGATCGCATCACCGCGTTCGGGATGGCGCGGCGCGATGATTGTCAGAATTTTATCAGCATGCTGTCGCGCTACCTCAATGGCCGCTTCATCTTCACCTTCATGCGTAGAGGCGGCCAGAAAAATAGCACGTTTACCGCTGGCTTTGCGGATCAGCGTCTGCAAGTCAGCATCAATCGACAGGTTTGCCGGCGTCATTTTTAACGATCCGCCAACATGCACGGCAGAGGCGGTTGCGCCCAATGTGATAAAATGATTTTGCTGGTCTGCATCAACGGCCAATATCAGATCAGCGCACCCAAAAAGCTGATGTGCGATTGACAGTTGGCGACGCCATGACGTGACAGCCTTTTGTGATAATTGCGCTGATGCAAAAATAACGGGGATATGGCGGGCGGCGGTACGTGTAACAAGATTTGGCCAAAAATCGGACTCCAGAAAAAGAGCCACCTGCGGGGCAAACATGTCCAGAAAGCGATCGACAAAAGCAGGATGATCGAGCGGCTGATAGATATGCGTGATCGTGGCGCGTGTCTTGGCGCGGTCAACCATTTCCGCCGCCGTAACCGTGTTGGTGGTGATGATGATCGGGGTGTTCCCCTTATCTTCATCATGCATGGCCTCGGCCAGCGCCAAAGCGGCAATTGTTTCACCAACACTGACAGCATGAAGCCAGATACAGCCTTGCTGATATGATTTTTCATAGCGTCCAAAGCGTTCATCAAGGCGGGTCTTGTCTTCCTTGCCAGCGCGTGCGCGTCGCGCCAATAGTAACCCGATCACAGGATACAGGCATCGCCATAAAAAATTATACAGACGCAATGACATCAATGCTGGCCATCCTCCTCGGCAAACAGGCGGTCTGCTCTGTCCGCAAGATCATTCATCGCCGCTTCAATCTTTAGACGGCTGGCTTCCATCGTGTCACGGTCGCCTTTTGGCACCTCGATAGGATCACCCCATATAAAGCGCCCTCGCGCAAATGGCTTGGGAATGATTGTACCGTCCCAGCCTGGTGCGCGCCAATAGCGGTCAACCGCCCAGCATATTGGCACAACAGGTTTGCCTGCCATTGCGGCCAGTGCGACTGGCCCGACCGCCAGCTCGCGGGCGGGGCCGCGGGGGCCATCGGGCGTGATGGTGGCAATCTGGCCGCGATCCAGAACACGTTTCAGTCCGCGCAGGCCGGAAATGGCGTTGCGGTTTGAACTGCCCCAAACCGTGCGGATGCCCATGCGGTTGACAGTATAGGACATGAGCTGTCCGTCAGCATGTGGTGACTGCAGAACATACATCGGGTGCCGCCGCGGCCACAGCCATGGCACGGCAAAAATACGTTCATGCCATAGAATCAAAACAAAACCATTGTGATTATCTAATATTTCATCGGCAAGTTGACGGTTCACCGTTTTCCAGCGCGTGGTAATCATAATCGACGCAATGATGCCGGCAACAACCCAGCTTAGGCACCATATGACAAATTTATTTCGGATAAAGCGTTTGAACATAGATATGCCGGGTTCGGTTGTGATGTTGTTGCAAGCATAGGCCAGATGGCAAAAAGCTAGGAATAAATATAGAAATAGCCTATTAAGACCTGTCTGCGGTACTGTTATTTATAGCAAATTTGCGAAATTTTGACATACCCGTTTACGCAGCTAGCGGATTGCGATTGGTTAAATATATCTATGACGTCTTTCTTACCACTTGAAACCCCCGAAGAAGGAAGGCCACGCCGCCGTTTACTTGTGATTCAGCCGCTTGTCGGCATAGGTGATATGGTCTGGCACAAACCCTGGATCGATCATCTGGCCGATTTTTACGATGTCATTCTGGCTACCAAGCCAACGGTGCAGGCATCGGTACTATTTGCCAAAACACCCGGCGTGATTGAAATTCTGGATATTGACCGATCACAGCGCGGCAAACGTGGACAGCATGATGGCATCATCGGTCTATGGCGTTTGGCACAGAGCTTTCGGCAAACAGAAGCTGATCATGTGGTTATCATGCATCACAGCCCTACCTATGCCATTGCCGCGCGGCTGGCGGGTATATCTGCCCGTTTTGGATATGGTATAGGCAGCCAGTCATTCTGGCTGAATGGCGGTTATCATCTGCCGAAATCAGCACGTTACCAGCACCCGACACAGAAGATGGCGATCTTTGCCGATATCAATGGATTTGCACCGGTTACAACCACATGGCAGATCACATCAACCGATTTTGCCTATAGCGAAGCCGATAAATTTCTGGCAGCGCATCATGTTGGCGTTGGTAAAAATGGCAAAAGTCCGTTCATAATTCTGGGTGTCGGGGCAATGCATCCTGACCGGCGCTGGTCAGCTGAAAATTTTGCCGGATTGGTCACCAGGATGCGGCAAGACCGGCCAGACATCCATATTGGTCTGATGGGTGCACCTTCCGAACAGCCGATCATTGACGCCGTATTTTCATATCTTGCCGACGCAACAGGCGTGATAAGTTGCACTAACAAGCTGGACGTTGCTATTGCCTTATTTGTCCGTTCCATTTGTTATGCGGGGAATGATACCAGCCTGCTGAATTTATCGGCGGTGGCGGGCACGCCATCAATCGGCCTGTTTGCACAGTCCGCACCTTTGACTTACAGTCCCAATATTCTGGCTGTATGTGTTGATGAGGAAAAAATTGGCATTCCGGGGCAAATTGATACGATTACGCCTGAAAGGGTGGCGGCGGCAATTACGGCACTTTTGCCGCCACAGCATGGTGGATAGATTTAATGTCTGAGACCAACCAAAAGCGAGGGCTAAACCGCCAGATTTTTAATCGCATGTGGCAAGGCTGGGTGCGGCGTTATCGTGGCCAGCTGGCAGGAACGGTTGCCTTGATGGCGTTTGTCGCGGCAACGGCGGCGGCTTATCCGCTTTTGACCAAATATATTTTCAACGCTCTGGCTGATGGCCGGGCTAGCGACGTTATAGTTTATGCGCCGCCAGTTATCATTCTGCTTGCCCTGCTAAAAGGTCTGGCACTTTTCGCACAAACGGTTCAGGTCAATAAACTAGCCTTGCGGGTGACAACCGATTTGCAAAAGGATATGGCAAAAAGTCTTATCGAAGCCGATCTGTCAGTCGTGACGCGCGAACCGGCTGGTTCTTTCATGTCACGCATCATGAACGACCTTAATCTGGTACGCGAAGCCTTTGTCCGGCTGGCCAATAACCTTGTGCGTGATGCACTGACCGTGATCGTGCTTATCGGGGCGATGATCTATCTTGACTGGCTGATGACGCTGATTGTTATGGCTGTATACCCAATCGCCATTCAGCCAATTATTCGCATTGGTAATCGCCAGCGCAAGGCTTCGGGCAATCTGCAATCACATATGGAAGGTGTGACCTCGCTACTGGCCGAAACATTGCAAGGGGTTCGGATGGTCAAGGCCTATCAGATGGAAACGGCTGAAACCAGACGGACATCAGCGGCCTTTGATGGTCTGTTTGCACGGCTTGTTGCCTTGCTCACCGGACGCGCAATGATTGATCCCATTCTCGAAGTTATTGGTGGCCTTGCTGTTGGCGGCGTTGTTGCGCTGGCAGGCTGGCGTGTTGCCAATGGTGATATGCAGGTAGGTGATGTCATCGCCTTTATCACCACGCTCATCATGCTGGTACAACCGGTTCGCGGTATCGGCACGTTGAATGCCGTGACGCAGGAAGCGCTGGCGGCGGCGGAACGAATTTTGACATTACTCGATATTCCAAAATTGATAACCAACGCACCCGATGCCACCGATCTGGCGCTTGGCAAAGGTGATAGGGCAAATATCAGCTTTAACAAGGTTGGTTTCGCCTATGGCAAAGATGCCGCGCTGGATGATGTGAGTTTTGACGCTTCGGCAGGGCAGATTGTCGCCCTGGTCGGGCCTAGCGGGGCTGGCAAGACAACAATTATCAATCTATTGCCGCGTTTTTACGATGTTAGTGCGGGTGTGATTTCGGTGAATGGTCATGACATCCGTCATCTGACAATCGATAGTCTGCGCGCGCAAATAGCCTTGGTCAGTCAGGAAGCGGTTCTTTTCGAAGATACGGTGGCGGCAAATATCGGTTTTGGCCGCCCCGATGCCACAGACGACGATATCATCGCCGCCGCCAAAGATGCCGCCGCACATGATTTTATAATGGCATTGCCGGATGGCTATCAGACGCAGGTTGGTGCCATGGGCAACCGCCTGTCGGGTGGTCAACGGCAGCGTATCTCGATCGCCAGAGCGATGCTGAAAGACGCGCCAATCCTGCTGCTTGATGAAGCCACCGCCGCGCTTGACGCCGCATCCGAGAAACAGGTGCAAACCGCGCTTGAACGCTTGCAAAAGGGGCGAACGACATTGGTGGTCGCGCATCGACTGGCGACTGTGCGCAATGCCGATATGATACTGGTGATGGAAGATGGCGGCATTACCGAAACCGGCACGCATGATGATCTGATTGCCAAAAATGGCCTTTATGCGCGCCTGTGCGAGCTTCAGTTCTTTTCTGAAAAATAGAATTAGGAAATATTCATTCGCGGCGCAGGACGCTGTCGATCAGGCGGTCTGCCCAGCTTTGCGAGCGGAATTCGGCCAGCATGGCCTCGGGATCATAGACATTGTCGACCCAGTCATAAAAATCCATACCCTGATCTTCATAGGGAAAATAGGCCTTGAAAAAAACGTCCAGCAAGCCGGTTTTGGCCTGTTTGACATGGCCGTATTTCCAGGCCAGCTGTTCGGCAGCTTCACGTGCGGGGCGCTTTTCGGCAACCAGCATATATAGAGCAGACATCAGACCAGCGCGATCTGCGCCTGATTTGCAATGCATCAATGCCGGTTTTTCGATCGCTTCGAAAATTGCTTTGGCATCATGCAACATGGCCTTGTCAGGCGCGGCGCGTGAGCGGGCGGTGAAATCAAGCAAGGTAACACCTGCTTTGGCACAGGCTTCAGCTTCTAACTGCCAGACGCCATCATCTCGTGGTCCGCGTAGATTTATGATCGTCTTGACGCCACTGGCGGCGATCCTGCGCACCTCGACAGGGCCAGGCTGATTGCCACGCCACATGCCGGGGGCTATTTCATGCCGGTTATGCCAGAAAATCCGCAAAAAACCGTGATCTTTCAGGATCAAGTCAATCCAGTCGGCGGCACCGCGCCGCTTTACCGGCGGGGCAAGCCACTTCATGATCCGGCAACCATCATGCCGTCAATCCGCAAAGATGGTGCAGCGATACTGTCGCGCATGTCGATATCATCGGCTGTTGTTATGGCCATCAGCATGTCTTTGAGATTTCCGGCAATGGTGGCTTCGGTAACGGGGCCGGATATTTCGCCATCGACAATCCAGAACCCGCCAGCACCACGGCTATAGTCACCGGTAATCATGTCAACCGAACTTCCCATCATTTCGGTTACCAGAAAGCCTTCCTTGATATCGGCGATCATATCGGCGCGTGACAAGGTGCCATTTTCGATAAAAAAGTTACTTGCGGATGGTGACGGGGCGCCGCCCATTGACCGGCGCGCATTCCCCGTAGGTGTCATATCCAGCTTGGCGGCAGATGCCAGATCTAGGAACCAGCCTGTCAAAACACCATCCTCGACCATCATGCGCTTGCTAACAGGTAGGCCTTCGCCGTCAAATAACCGCGATCCCATGCCACGTGGCCGTAATGGATCATCAATGAAGTTCAGCCCTTTGCTGGCGATTTGCTGGCCAAGACTGTCTTTTAGAAAGCTGGTGCCACGTGCAATCGCTGCCCCATTAATGGCACCTGCTAATGTGCCGACAATCGATGAGGATACGCGCTGGTCATAAATCACCGGAAATTGTCCGGTATTGGGCTTGCTGGCACCTAGTCGTGACAATGTACGCGTTGCCGCGCTGTGGCCAATGGCATCCGGGGCATCAAGATCCTCGGCGAATACGGCGGTGCTGTAATCATAATCGCGTTCCATCTGGCCGTCTTTTTCGGCAATCACAACGGCTGAAATGCTCGATGAAGACCGCTTGTAGCTGGCTGAAAATCCGTTACTGGTGGCGATCAGCACATTGACAACGCCAAAGCTGGCAGATGCACCTTCGGAATTGGTGATGCCTTTATGTGTCAGGGCGGCGTCTTCTGCTTGCTTGGCACGATCTGTCAATGTCTCAACACTGGTTTCGGTCGCGTCAAACATATCCAGTTCGGGAATATCGGATGCCAGCTCTTCGGCATTGGCGAGCCGCACATAGGGGTCTTCGGGTGCTAGCTTGGCCATGGCAACGGCACGTTCTGCCAGTTGTTTGATATTGTCGCTATCGAGCTGGCTGGTTGAAATCGATGCGGTGCGTTGCCCGACAAAGACGCGCATGCCGACGTCATAATCTTCGGAACGTTCGGCGGCTTCGACTTTGCCAAGGCGGATATCGACGCTATTGCCTTCTCCGCGCGCTAATGTTGCATCGGCACCATCAGCACCTGCGGCTTTGGCGGCATCAAGAAGTTCGGAAATTAGATTTTGTTCATGTGTTTTCATGTCTAATCAGATAACCCGCCCGCGTTGAGTTTTCAACTGCCCAGCGCAAAGCTGGTTCTAAAAATCGAATTAGTTGAAGCTTTGGCGTTTTCGGTTTATGACTGCCGGATGAGCTATAACATTTTCATTGATGGCGAAGCTGGCACCACCGGCTTGAAAGTGGCGTCACGGCTGGCGGCGCACCCGCATGTGCGCGTGCTGCATCTTGATGATGCTGTGCGCAAGGATATGTCGGCACGCCTTGACATGATGGCCGAAGCCGATGTAGCAATCCTGTGTCTGCCTGATGCTGCTGCCATCGAAGTGGCCGCAGCCGCCAGTGCCATGGATGTATGCCTGATTGATGCATCAACGGCGCATCGGACTGCCCCTGACTGGGTCTATGGTTTTGCCGAAATGGATGCGGCGCAACGTGAAGCGCTGACAACATCAAAGCGGATTTCGAACCCCGGATGCTATCCGACAGGGGCTATCGCCTTGCTTCGGCCTTTGATTACATCCGGCATGATTCCGGCGGATGCCGATATCACTGTACCTGCTGTCAGCGGTTACAGCGGTGGTGGTAATGCCATGATTGCAACGCATGAAGCGGGTGATCTGGCACCGCATCTGGCCTATGCCACAAGTTTGGCGCATAAGCATGTGCCTGAAATGCAGCTATATTCAGGACTCGACAAGGCGCCGTTATTTATGCCGTCGGTTGGTAATTTCTATGCAGGCATGTTGGTGCATCTGCCGCTTCACGCCAGTCAATTTGCCAAGCCTGTATCGGCATCGGCGCTTTATGACCTGTTGTGCGACTGGTATGCAGACAGTGCTCTTGTTGCCATGGGCGCGGCATCTGCCAATGATCTTGGCGGCCAGGCCACCATGGCCGCAGATAGTCTGGCAGGTCAGAACAATATGGAATTGTTTGTTTTTGCCAATCAGGCGGAAAGTCAGTTCTGGCTAACAGCACGACTTGATAATCTTGGCAAAGGTGCGTCGGGTGCGGCTGTCCAGAATATGAATATCGCGCTTGGTATTGCAGAAGACACTGCCCTTGTCTGATAATCCATCATTATCTGGCCACATGCAGCATCAAAACATGCCACAGTTTGACGCCGATATCTATTTGCCGCAACAAACCGAGATTGATCGCGCATTACACTATCCATATGACGCACCGTCTGGTGCCTTTGTGCTTGATCGCGGGCAGTTACGCCCGCTTCATGATGCTGGCATTTTGGCTGGCCGCACTTCGGTTTTGTCGGTCGGGTCTAATCGGGCACCGGTTCAACTGCAACGCAAATTTGGCAAAGATGCTGTTGTGCCTGTGACGCCCGCAACCTTGCATGATTGCGATATCGTTCATGTCGCGATGCTTGGCTATTATGGCGCGGTACCTTGTACGGCTTTTCCCGCCAAGGGTTGCCATGTGCGCTTGAATGTGGCGTGGCTTGATGCCAGTCAGCTAGCCGAAATGCATCGTACCGAAGCTGTTGGCGTAGCCTATGATTATGTTCGTTTGTCCGAAGGCGCTGTCTCGCATCTGGCGATTCCAGAATCGGATGGTCATATCGTGCCTGCCGATACCCCATTATTTGGCTATAGCGCGCGTGCTGGCGTTCTGAATATCGGCAATGGTATGCCGGCGTCCTTGCCGGTTATTGAAGCTGAAGGCCGCTATTTTCCTTCCTTTACCCAAGCCGAAGCGGCTATTCATGTGCGCCGTCTAAGCCAGCATAATGATGCGCGTGACCATGTCGCCTTTGTAACAGATATGCGGAA
>JBMZPN010000006.1:0-28092 GCA_049620845.1 Puniceispirillum sp. (SeqCode) | reverse complement strand
AATTGCCGCATTTTCTTTTTGCCCTCTTTCTGCTTTTCCAGCAGCTTTTTCTTACGCGTAATATCGCCGCCATAGCATTTGGCGGTAACGTCTTTACGCAATGCGGCAATGGTTTCACGGGCGATAACCTTGCCCCCGATCGCCGCCTGCAATGCCACCTTGAACATCTGACGCGGCACAAGATCTTTCAAGCGGATACAAATCGCACGGCCTTTGCCCTCGGCCTGATCGCGATGCACGATCATCGACAATGCGTCAACCGGATCGCCATTCACAAGAATTGATACCTTTACCAGATCACCCGGACGATAGCTGTCGATGGCGTAATCAAAGCTGGCATAACCTTTGGTGATGGATTTAAGCCTGTCATAAAAATCAAAAACGACTTCGTTTAGGGGCAGCCGGTACACAGCCATTGCACGATTACCCGCATAGGTCAGATCGATCTGTTCGCCGCGGCGTTCGGTACAAAGCGTCAGAACCGGCCCCAGAAATTCATCAGGTGTCATGATGGTTGCCTTGATCCACGGTTCTTCAATCTCGCTGATCCGTGTTACCTCGGGCATATCCGCCGGATTGTGCAGATCAAAGCGCTTTCCGTCGGTCATTTGCATCTGATAGACCACCGAAGGCGCGGTGGAAATCAGATCAAGATTGAATTCACGGGTCAACCGATCACGGATCACTTCCATATGCAGCAAGCCCAGAAAGCCGCAACGGAAGCCAAAGCCAAGCGCGGCAGATGTCTCTGCTTCAAATGAAAAAGACGCATCATTCAATGACAGCTTTTCCAACGCCTCACGCAGACCTGAAAAATCGTTCGTATCAACCGGAAACAGGCCACAAAATACAACCGGTACCGATGGCGCAAAGCCCGGCAAGGCTTCGTCACACAGACGTCGCTCTTCGGTGATCGTATCGCCAACCTTGGCATCCGAAACGGTTTTCACACCCGCATTGATAAAGCCGATTTCGCCAGGGCCAAGCTGGTCAACCGGAGTGGGCTTTGGCAGAAAGGTGCCAACCCGCTCGATCACATGTGTTGCTCCTGAACCCATCATGCGGATTTTCATACCCTTTTTCATGACACCATCGCGCACGCGCACCAGCGTCATCACCCCCAGATAGGCATCATACCAGCTATCAACCAGTAGCGCCTTTAATGGTGCCGCCGGATCGCCTTGCGGGGCGGGCAAGGTCGTTACCATAGCTTCGAGTATGTCACCGATACCTTCGCCGGTCTTGGCACTGGCAGCGATAGCATCGTCAGCGGGCAGGCCGATAACCTCTTCGATCTGTGCTTTCACGCGATCAGGTTCGGCCGCTGGCAGGTCAATCTTGTTTAATACCGGCACAATCTCATGATCAGCCTCGATAGCCTGATACACATTGGCCAGCGTCTGGGCTTCAACCCCCTGACTGGCGTCAACGACCAAAAGTGAGCCTTCACAGGCCGAAAGCGAGCGCGACACCTCATAACCGAAATCGACATGGCCTGGCGTATCCATCAAATTCAGCACATAATCCTTGCCATCTTTAGCGCGGTAATTCAGCCGCACAGTCTGGGCTTTGATGGTGATGCCGCGTTCACGCTCGATATCCATGTTATCAAGCACCTGATCTTTCATTTCGCGGTCACTTAGCCCGCCACAGGCCTGAATCAAACGGTCGGCAATGGTTGATTTACCGTGGTCGATATGCGCTATAATCGAAAAGTTCCGGATCTGGTCTAAATCTGTCATATGTCACTTGCCTAAAGGGCGCTGGGAATTTTTACAAACATTGCTATACACCAATTTTACCGCCAATACCGCCCAAATATAGCTAAATTTGTCAAACTGTGACGATATGGCCAGAAACCCGTAATAAATCCCCAATAAACCTGCAAAGATAAAATCTGTAAAATTGTCTGTTGTGGCCATTGCGATGGTTATATATTAACGTTGATATGAATTTTGTAGATCATGACAATGATTTAATTCGTTTTCATGGAAACAATAACCTTTTCAAAGATAGGAATGAACAATGCCTGGCATGGGTTTTGAAAAATACCGTCCGTTTGAAGGTCCCGATCTTGGCGATCGGACATGGCCTTCAGCGCGTATTAATACCGCACCTGTATGGTGTTCGGTTGACCTACGTGACGGTAATCAGGCGCTCATCGAGCCGATGGACGCTGCCCGCAAGATGCGCATGTTCAAAATTCTTGTCGGCATGGGATTCAAGGAAATCGAGGTTGGTTTTCCGTCTGCCTCGGATACCGATTTCAATTTTCTGCGCGAATTGATCGATGGCGGGCATGTTCCCGATGATGTCACCATTCAGGTGCTGACGCAGGCGCGTGAACATCTGATTGACCGCACCATCGAAAGTCTGGACGGCGCGCCTAATGCCATTCTGCATCTCTATAACTCGACATCGACCTTGCAACGTCGCGTTGTGTTCAAATCGGATCGTGATGGCGTCAAACAGATCGCCGTTGATGGGGCAAAAATGGTCGCTGACCGCATTACCAAATGCGGTGCCGAAAATTTGCGTCTGCAATATAGCCCGGAAAGTTTCACTGGCACCGAACTGGATTATGCTTTGGATGTGTGTGAAGCCGTCATGGATGTCTGGCAGCCAACAGCCGAAAACCCGACCATTATCAATCTGCCGGCCACCGTCGAAATGTCGACACCGAATATCTATGCTGACCAGATCGAATGGATGAGCCGCAATTTCTCAAATCGTGATGCCGTGATCCTGTCACTGCATCCGCATAATGACCGTGGCTGTGCTGTCGCCGCCACCGAACTGGGCTTGATGGCGGGGGCTGATCGTGTCGAGGGCACATTGTTTGGCAATGGCGAACGTACCGGTAATGTCGATATCATCACCTTGGGATTGAATATGTTTACACAAGGCGTGAACCCGACGCTTGACTTTTCAGATATTAACGAACTTGTTGAAACAGCTGAATTCTGCAATCAGCTAGCTGTACCTGAACGTCATCCCTATGCTGGCAAGCTGGTGCATACCGCCTTTTCCGGCAGCCATCAGGACGCGATACGCAAAGGTATGGACGCGCTGGCAGATGCCAATGAAAATGTCTGGGAAGTGCCCTATCTGCCCATCGATCCGGGTGATATTGGCCGCACGTTTGAGGCCATCATCCGTGTGAATTCGCAATCCGGCAAAGCAGGCGCGGCCTATCTGCTTGAAGCTGACCATCATGTGCGCCTGCCACGCGCCGCCGAGATCGAATTTTCCGGCATTGTCCAGCGCGAGGCCGATACCACCGGCAAGGAAATCACCAGCCAGCGTATCTGGGAATTGGCACAAGAGCATTATATCCGCCCCACCGGCACCTTTGAGCTTGTCAGCTTTGATGTTGCCAAGGCCAGCCGCAATTCGGATGATGAACGCGTTACCGCAACCGTAATGCATGACGGAAAGGAAGTCGGCATCAGCGCCATCGGCAATGGCCCGATTTCAGCCTTTGTCGAAGCCATGCGGAACGAATTTGACCTGAATTTCCGCCTTGCCGATTTTGGCCAGAACACGCGTGAAGCCACGTCCAAAGCCGAAGCCGCCGCCTATGTTGAACTGGTGGTAGAGAATGGCAATGATGTGCGTTCCATATTCGGTGTCGGTATTGATACGTCAATCACGATGGCACCGATCCGCGCGGTAATGAGCGCATTGAACAAGCTCAAAGACGGATCATGATACATAAAATGAAAAGAGCCGCGCTTATGGGCGTGGCACTTTTTGTGTCTGCATGTGCCAGTATCACTCTGGCTTCGGCTAATGAGCCTGCCCTTAGCAAAATCGGTCCCGCATTGCATCATCCGTGGGGCATGGATTTTTTGCGTGATGACGAATTATTAGTGACCGAACGTCGCGGCAATCTGTTGCAGATCAATCTGACCACTGGCAACGCCCACCAGATTGCTAATGTGCCTGATGTATATCACAAGCGCCAGGGCGGCTTGCTCGATGTAATGGTGCATGAAGACTGGGTCTATCTATGCTATTCGGCGGTGCTGGCGGGCGGGTCATCAACGGCGATTGATCGGGCACGCCTTGATGCAGACAGCAAAAATCTGACTGAGCGCACAACAATCTTCACCGCCAATAACCCCAGCCGTTCAGGTCATCATTTTGGCTGCCGCATGGCGATCCCAAGGACTGGATCACAGGCCGGTTATCTGTTTACCAGCTTGGGTGATCGCGGTGACCGCGATAATGCGCAGGATCCCGCACATCATGCGGGATCAATCATCCGGCTACATCCAGACGGGCGTGTACCAGATGACAATCCAAAGCATGAGGGCTGGGCACCGGAGATCTGGTCGATCGGCCATCGCAACCCCCAGGGCATGACAACCGACCCGGTGACCGGCACCATATGGACGCATGAACATGGACCACGCGGCGGCGATGAAATCAACCATGTCATGGGTGGCCAGAATTACGGCTGGCCGACTGTCAGCCACGGCCGTGAATATGCCACTGGTATGCGGGTCAGCAAGCATAAAAGTCTGGCTGGCTATGCTGATCCTGAATGGGTATGGGATCCGTCCATCGCGCCTTCGGGATTGGCGTTCTACCCGCATGACGCCGCCATGTTCCCCGCTTTTCAGGGACATTTGCTTGTCGGGTCATTGAAGTTCAGGCAATTATATCTGGTGCGCATGGCAAATGGTGCGCCGATTGATGAGCAGATCGTAATGGATCGCGCTATTGGCCGCGTACGCGATGTAGCGATAGCACCAGATGGCAGTATTTTATTGCTCAATGACGAGACCAAGGGTGGGCTATACAGCATCAGCCAATAGAGCCGAAGCCACGGCCTATGTTGAACTGGTGGCAGAAAATGGCAGTGATGTGCGTTCCATATTCAGCACCGACATTAATGCGGCAATCACAATGGTGCCAATCCGCGCGGTTATCTCGGCGCTGAATAAGCTTCAACACTGATATAGATAATAAACGCAAGACCTGCCCACCACTTCTGGCAATGCACGGCCATCATCATGAGCTATAAAATCTCAATCGGCGTGGGTTCGACGGGGTGAGTAACGTCATCTTCATCAGCATCAAATGAGTTAGTCATAAGGCGATGCTCAATTAAGTGCTCCTGATTATCTCTAGATGATTCACTGTCTTTATGATCGTAGGGGGCATGGTCGCAAGATAGGGCAAACCAGCCGCTTAGGCTGGATTCCTAGCGGTTTTACACGGAGAAAAGGCGGGGAGAAGCACGCGAAAAGACGCGTTGTGGCTAAGGCGCGACCCAGCGGCGAATCAAGCGATTATGAATGAAGCGGTTATTAAGCAGGCTATATTGCCAAACCTAGCCGCGCAGAACGGCACCGCAATTTTTGGCCGCCAGAGCGATGACAGATGCGGAAATTTTTTCAATCTCTTCATCAGTCAGCGTCGCCTTGGTCGGGCTTAGCGTAATCGTTATAGCTAAAGATTTTTTGCCAGCTTCGATATTGTCGCCCTGATACAGATCAAAGACACGCATATCAGCTAGCAAAGAACCAGCCCCCGATTTCACCGCGCGAAGCAGATCGCCGGCCGACACATCGGCATCGACGATAAAGGCAAAATCACGCGATACAGGCTGAAACACCGACATGGACAGCAATGATTTGGCTGGCCCTTTGGCTTTTGGCATCGGCACATCATCGACATGGATTTCAAACCCAACGGCGGTGCCACGTAACCCGAACATATCGGCAATACGCGGATGCAGTTCGCCAAAGCTGGCTAGCTTTGTGCGCCCCTGAATCAAGCTGCCGGAACGACCGGGATGAAAATAGTCCGGTGCTTCGGTACTTGTCTGGATGCCTGCGGCGCGGATACCAAGCGCGGCCAGCGCGGCTTCGGCATCGGCCTTGGCATCAAACACATCAATTTTGCGCATAGTGCCATGCCATTCCCGCGGCGAGCTTGCCCCATGCCGGATACCACTGCAGGCTGTCCGTTGTTCATCCGGCTTGTCACCCAGAAATACGGGGCCAATCTCAAACATGGCCACATCAGCCTCGCCACGATCCTGATTACGTGCAGCGGCGGCCAGCAGATTCGGCAGAATAGACGGGCGCATATTGGACAGATCGGCACTGATCGGATTAACCAGTTTCAGATGAGCGTCCCCGCCGCCAAACGCCCCAGCATGTGATTCGGACAGAAAGGAAAATGTCACCGCTTCCATCAAACCACGGCCAGCAAGCGCACGGCGCGCCCGGAACAGACGTGACTGAGCGGGCGATAATGATGGCTGTGCCACCACATGTTCACGCGGCAAATGTGCCATCGTCAGATTATCATAGCCATGAATGCGGCCGATTTCCTCGACCAGATCGGCAGCACCATCAATGTCGCCGCGCCATGGTGGCGGGCTGACTGTCCAGCCGCCCTCTTTGGCATCAACAGTAAAGCCGAGGATTTGCAGAATCTGCTGCTGCCTGTCCAAGGGAACATCCATACCGGTCAGCTTTTCTACCTTGTCATGGGCAAGAACAATCTGCCGTTGCCAGTCGGCACCTTCACCGGCACTGACCATATGGCTGGCTTCACCGCCGCAGATCGACAGAACAAGCCGCGCTACATGCCCCTGTACCCAGTCAGGCGAGGTCACATCCAACCCGCGCTCGAACCGATAGCGGGCGTCCGAATTAATGTTCAGCTTGCGCGCCGTGGTCGCCACCGAAATCGGGTCAAAAATAGCTGACTCGAGGAACATCTCGGTGGTTTCGTCACTGACGCCGGTACGTTCGCCGCCCATAATGCCTGCCAGATCATCAGCACCGTGGCCATCGGCGATGATGCACATGCTGCTATCCAGTTCATATTCTTTCTCGTTAAGCGCGGTCAGCGTTTCACCATCTTGCGCCAGACGGATCGTCAATGTGTCACCATTGATCTTGGCAACATCATAAGCATGCAGCGGACGGCCCAGATCGATCATCACATAATTGGTGATATCAACCAGTGCATTGATCGGGCGCTGGCCAACAGCGTTCAGACGCCCGGCCATCCAGCTTGGGCTGGCACCATTTTTCAGGCCACGGAAACCACGTCCCGTAATACGAGGGCAATGGGCACTAGCGGCAGGATCGATCGCCCAGTTAACCGGACTGTCATAACTACCGTCATGCGCCGCGAAATCAACGTCTTTCAAACTTCCATATCCGGCCGCCGCCAGATCACGGGCAACACCGCGCACACCAAGGCAATCGGCACGGTTTGGCGTGATGGCAATCTCGATGACCGGATCATCAAGCCCCGCATAAGGCGCAAAGGCAGCACCAACCGGCGCATCAGCAGGCAGATCGATAATGCCATCATGTTCATCGGATAATTGCATTTCGCGTTCCGAACATAGCATGCCGTTTGACGCCTCGCCGCGGATTTCACCCACTTTGAGCGTCAGATCAATACCCGGCACATAGGCACCAGCCGGTGCAAACACGCCTTTCATGCCTGTCCGCGCATTGGGCGCACCACAGACCACCTGTATCGGGTCGCCAGATCCGGTATTGACCATGCAAACACGCAATTTATCGGCATTGGGATGCTGTTCTGCCGATATCACCTCGGCAATGGTAAAAGGTGCCAGTGCCGCCGCACGGTCAGTTACCGATTCAACCTCAAGGCCAAGCATGGGCAGAATTTCAAGTATCTCATCAAGGCTACGATCCGTATCAAGATGATCAAACAGCCAGTCGCGGGTAAATTTCATCAGACACTTCCCCCTACCAGACCAGCATGGATCGATGGCGCATCAAACGGTAAGAATCCGTAATGCCGCATCCAGCGCAAATCACTGTCATAGAATGTCCGCAAGTCGGGAATGCCATATTTCAGCATGGCAATGCGTTCGATTCCCATGCCAAAAGCAAACCCCTGATATTTGTCAGGGTCATAGCCACAATTTTCTAGCACCCGCGGATTGACCATGCCAGAGCCAAGAATTTCCAGCCAGTCGTCTCCAGCGCCAATTTTCAAACCGCCACCATCACGCGTACAGCCAATATCAACTTCGGCAGACGGCTCGGTAAAGGGGAAATAGCTGGGGCGGAAACGCACCGGCAGATCATCAACGCCAAAGAACGCACGGCAGAAATCGATCAGACAGCCTTTGAGATGCCCCATATGGATGCCATCCCCGATCACCAGACCTTCGCATTGATGAAACATCGGCGAATGGGTGGCGTCATGATCCGAGCGATAGGTACGGCCAGGCACAATAATCCGGATTGGCGGTTCGCTGGCTTCCATTGTGCGTATCTGTACCGGCGAGGTATGGGTGCGCAAAACCTTGCGTTTGCCCTCCTCATCAGGTGGCAGATAGAAGGTATCATGTTCCTGACGCGCGGGATGTTCTTCGGGAATATTCAGCGCGGTAAAATTATAATAATCGGACTCGATATCGGGGCCTTCGGCAACGGTAAAGCCCATTTCAGCAAAAATCGCGACCACTTCTTCGATTGTGCGTGAAAGCGGGTGCAGGCGTGCATCAGTTTGCGGACGCGATGGCAAACTCACATCAACACGCTGGGCAGACAGCTTTTCGGCAAGCGCCACGTCTGCCAGAATTGTCTGGCGCGCATCAATCGCCTGCGCGATGGTGCCTTTCAGGACGTTCAGATCCTGTCCTGCCTGTTTGCGCGCTTCGGGCTCCATGCCGCCAAGATCACGCATCATCAGCGACACACGCCCTTTTTTGCCCAATGTCTCAACACGCACAGTTTCCAGCGCTTCGAGCGTTTCGGCTGATTCTATAGCGTCCAGAATTTCCGATGAAAGGCTTTCCAGATTTTGCATTATATCCGTTCCAGCAAGGTTAGTATCATCACAAAGTATCATCACAGCAGGGGCGATAGGATAAATAGTCAGATCAAAATAGAACAGGCCGCCGCCTTGAACCACCAAATAATGATCTGGCGCCGTTCAAAGCCGCGGCCTGAATATTCAGGTATGAAGCGTGCCTTAGCTTGCCGCGCGTGAACGTTCCACCAGCGCGGTAAAGGCTGCTGGTTCATTCACAGCAAGATCAGCAAGCATCTTGCGGTCGATTTCGATGCCAGCCTTGATCAGACCGCCCATCATCTGTGAATAGGTAATACCATGAATACGGGCAGCCGCATTGATCCGCTGAATCCACAAAGCGCGGAATTCCCGCTTGCGAACACGGCGGTCGCGATACGCATATTGGCGGGCTTTATCAACCGCCTGCGTAGCTGTCCGGAAGGTATTCTTACGACGTCCATAATAGCCTTTGGCAGCCTTGATGACTTTGCCGTGGCGAGCATGGGTTGTAGTGCCTCTTTTAACGCGTGCCATCTATCAGCTCCCTTATGCGTATGGAATGAAACGTTTTACAATGCGTGCATCGGCATCACTCAAAATCATGGTGCCACGCGCTTTGCGTTTCATTTTCTGGGAACGACGGCGGAGATTGTGGCTAAGGAATGCAGCTGAGCCACGAACCTTACCACTTGCGGTCAGGCGAAAGCGTTTTTTCGCACCGCTTTTGGTCTTCATCTTGGGCATTTTGACCTCTTTCTTCATAAAGGTGACCTGCATATCACGAACCCCCATATACAAAGTGAGGGTCGGTCAGTCAGGCGATAAGCCGGCCGGGCATGCCCTGTTTTTTCAGGCCCGGACGCGACAGTAACGCGAAGCGGCGTTTATAGGCGGATTACGCTGGGGAATCAACCCTGTTGATGCGGGAATATATCATCACATCAAATCGTCCACATTAACCGCAAATTAACCTGCGCTCTTTATAAGTGAAACTGGGCAAAATTTTTCAAATCTGCGAGCCATAATATGCGCATAACAAAAGAAACAGTCGAACAAATGCGGTGTTACCCCACAAGGCGATTTTGTTTTGATGGCGATAATAACGCGCATAAACGAAGACCAAAGGATTTGCGCGGTTACACACATGGCCTGATTGAATTCCCATTTGGACGCGGAATCAAAAATGTATTTCCGCAACGTCTGTGGCCAAGCAAATTTAGAGACAATAAACCTGAAGCTATTTGGCGAAGCTTTAGATTACCCGAAGAATGGCAAGTTTGGCGCGCCATGAGTCGAAATAAAGTTATTATATCCCTTGGCTTGGCCATGATTGTTATTGAAGCTGGAGAAACTGGCGGCACACAAGAAGCGGCCAAGCAAACCATGGAACTTGGCAAACCTCTTTTTGCTGTCAAATATGACCATACGCCAGCAGGCAATCAGACAATCCTTGACCGCGGAGCCAAGCATTTAGGAAAGAACCCAGAAACAAAACTACCCAATATTGAAAAAGTTTTGAATATCGTGAAAGGGTTTCAAGACCAAAATAAAAAGGGGCAAATGAATTTGCCCCTCATATAGACTGTATGTTTGTAATTATTTCGGGGCGATGACCATAATCATCTGGCGGCCTTCCATCTTGGGATGCGATTCAACCTTTGCCACATCTTCGGTTTCATCACGCACGCGTTTGAGCACATTAGCGCCTAATTCCTGATGCGCCATTTCACGGCCACGGAAACGCAAAGTGACTTTCACCTTGTCGCCGGAATTCAGAAACTTGTTAACAGCCCGCATTTTGACCTGATAGTCATGCTCGTCAATATTCGGGCGTAGCTTAATCTCTTTTACTTCAATGATTTTCTGCTTTTTGCGTGTCTCGTTGGCGCGCTTCTGCGCTTCATATTTATATTTGCCATAATCGAGGATTTTGCATACGGGAGGGTCAACATTTGGCTGAACCTCAACTAGATCAAGACCGAAATCTTCGGCCTTGTTAATTGCATCGCGGGTATCAAGAACCCCGAGTTGACCACCTTCGGGATCAATGCAGCGTACTTGTGGTGCTCTGATAGCGCCATTCACGCGCGGACCTTCCTGTGCAGGTGGCACATTACTGTGTGGACGTACTATCTAAACTTCTCCTGTTTTTGTCAAAAGGTTACGAATTTTGCTGTTTCAAAATACGAAATCGATATTCTGTTAACATCTAAACACGTCGTAATATAGGTTTTTATTAACAAAACCAGCGTAATTAAGCCAGTTTTTTTAATTTTTTCACTTTATTTCGCTTTTGGGTGTTTCGCTTTCGGAATCATTCGGCCTTCAGGTCGGGCGCCAAACTTTCATCACGCAGCATCGTCAGAGCCTCTTTCATGTCCAATACAGTCTGTTCATTCGAACCTAGCCGGCGCAAGGCAACGCTGCCTGCCTCAGCTTCACGGCCACCAACTGCCAGAATGAACGGCACTTTCATGACGCTATGTTCGCGTACCTTGTAGCTTATTTTCTCATTACGGAAATCACGCTCGACCCGCAGCCCCATGGCTTCGGCTGTACGGGCAACCTGTTCGGCATAATCATTGGCACTATCGGTAATTGACGCGACAACAATCTGAACTGGCGCAAGCCAGTTTGGCATCCGCCCTGAATATTGTTCGATCAGAATACCAATCCATCTTTCCATCGACCCCAGAATGGCGCGATGAAGCATAACCGGACGGTGCCGGTTGCCATCTTCGCCAACATATTCGGCATCCAGACGTTCCGGCAACACAAAATCCACCTGCAAAGTACCACATTGCCAATCACGGCCAATGGCATCCCGCAAAACAAATTCCAGCTTTGGCCCGTAAAAGGCACCCTCGCCCGGATTCAGGGTTGTCTCAAGATTGGCCGCGCTACAGGCATCGGTGAGCGCCTTTTCAGCCTTATCCCATGTTGCGTCATCACCCGCGCGCACCTCCGGACGATCAGAAAATTTCACCCGCACATCAGTAAAGCCAAAATCGGCATAGATCGATTGCAGAAGGGCACAGAATTCGACTGATTCTGCGGTGATCTGATCTTCGGTACAAAATATATGGGCATCATCCTGGGTAAAGGCGCGCACCCGCATAATGCCATGCAACGCCCCTGACGGTTCATTCCGGTGGCAGGAACCAAATTCAGCCATACGCAAGGGCAGATCACGATACGATTTTATGCCTTGCCGGAAAATCTGGACATGACAGGGGCAATTCATCGGCTTTAACGCCAATGTCCGCTCATCTTCGGATTGTGCGGTGAACATGTTTTCGCGAAATTTGTCCCAATGTCCTGATGCTTCCCACAAGGTGCGATCGACAAGCTGGGGTGTTTTGACCTCGCCATAACCAGCCTGTTCAAGCCGGCGGCGGACATAAGCCTCGATTTCACGGTAGATGAACCAGCCTTTTGAATGCCAGAACACAGAACCTGTAGCTTCTTCTTGCAGATGAAACAAATTAAGCTGTTTGCCCAGTTTGCGATGGTCACGCTTTTCGGCTTCTTCAAGCATATGCAGATAGGCGTTTAGTTCCTTTTCCGTGCGCCAGGCCGTACCATAGATACGTTGTAGCATTGGGCGGTCTGAATCACCACGCCAATAGGCACCCGCCACCTTCATCAGCTTGAAGGCATGTCCCAGCTTTCCAGTTGATGGCAGATGAGGCCCACGGCACAGATCGATAAAATCACCCTGCTTGTAAAAGGTGACAGTTTCATCCGCCGGAATGGCCGCAACAAGTTCAACCTTGAACGGCTCATTGTTTTTTTCGTAGAAAGCAACAGCCTCGTCGCGTGTCCAGACATGCCGCGTAATGGCTTCATCACGATCAACAATTTCATGCATGCGTTTTTCAATCGCCGCCAGATCATCTTCGGAGAATGCTGTCTCGCGATGAAAATCATAATAGAAACCATTTTCGATGGCAGGGCCGATTGTAACCTGCGTTTCGGGATAGAGTTCCAGCACGGCCTCGGCCATGACATGCGCGCAATCATGCCGAAGCAAAGCCAGCGCGGCATCATCCTTGGCGGTTATCAAAGCCATTTTGACATCTGCATCAACGGTGCGCGTCAAATCCCATTCTTCGCCATCGACCGTGGCCAGCAAAGCCGCTTTGGCAAGACCAGGGCCAATATCCGCGGCCACATCTGCCGGTGTTACCGGCGCGTCAAAAGAACGAACAGATCCGTCAGGAAGAGTAATATTTGGCATGTAACCTTTTCACAATCTTTAATCTGGTGCGCATCAGAAACACAACGCACATGCAATTTTTTCGAGCGAGATGCTACCTGTTGAAGCCAGCAAACTCAAGCCAAGAGCGACAATTAGCTTTCGTTATTAACCTGTGATTTTTGCAGAATCCGTCGATATATCTTAACCGTTTCATTACACATCCGCGTAGTTGAAAAATGCCGCTCAACATGCGCACGTGACTTGTCCGCCAATTTTTGGCGTTCTGAACCCTGCAATTCCAATGCCTGACGAATACAGGCAGCCAAATTTTCTGCATCGCCGGGAGATGCCAGCCAGCCTGTTTGGCCATGCTTGATCGATTCTGCGGCACCACCATGATCAAAAGCGACAACGGGTCGTCCCATCGCCTGTGCTTCAAGGGCAACACGGCCAAATGGTTCGGGTGTTATCGAGGGCATTACAACCACATCAGCAACCATCAAGGCTGCGGGCATATCATCAACAGTATGCGACAGACGAAACCGCCCTTCGAGCCCCAGATCGACAGCATGTTTGGTTATTTTGTCGATAAAGCTCTGTTTGCCATCGGCGGCACCCACAAACAGACAGATAAAGGGCATGTCCTTAATCAAGGCCATCGCATCAAGCAGGACTTCATGCCCCTTCCACAATGTTGGCCGTGCAGGCAACATCACTACGGGCATTTCTTCGGGCAAGGCCACCGAGTCTGCAAAATTGATAATACGCGTCTGATTGACTGCCTGCGGATCAAAAACATCAATATCAACGCCGCGCTGAATAACGGTCATGCGTTCTTCTACCCCGACAAACTGGCTGGTAATCAGCTGTTTGATATATTTTGAGATAGCAATGACATAATCGGCTTTGATGATTTTCCCATTATAGAATCTTTTGAAAATGGAATGCGCCTGAAACCGGCCATGCACCGTACTTACAGTCGGAATGCGGAGCTGCTTGGCAACAGGCAAGGCAATCCAAGCTGGCGCCCGCGAGCGCACATGGACAATATCGGCGCCCTCATCCTGCAAAATCACCTTTAGCTTGCGGCGGATCGACCCCCATTTCAAAGGATTCTTTTCATGCACCGGCAAAGTGTGATGCGTAGCGCCGCACCGCACGATATGGCGTTCCAGCGATCCGCCAGCCGAAATCACCACCGCACGGCCACCCGCATTTTCGATTGCCTGAGCCATTTCGACGGTGCCGCGCTCAACGCCACCACGTTCAAGAGCTGGCAAAACCTGCACAATGACTGGCCGGTTTTCCAAAGGTGTTTTCGATTTACTTAAGCGAAGCGCATTAGCCATAAATTCAATGAACTTTTCGGTCAGAATGTCTAAGATAGACCGGATTCATAACGATGATTAGAGCTAATGACAATGGATGAACCTGATTTTCTTCATATAAATGATAACCAAAGGCTTGCTTACCATAAGATAGACGGAAAAAAGCCAGGTATCATTTTTCTGTGCGGGCATGGCTCGGACATGCAAGGCACCAAGTCCATTTTCATGGAAAACTGGGCGCGCGAGCATGGACATGGTTTTGTCCGGTTTGATTACCGTGGACACGGACAATCCGACGGCACTTTTCTCGACCTAGCCATTTCCGACTGGACTGCAGATGCGCTGGCCATTATTGACCAGCTGACCGAAGGGCCGCAAATTCTGGTTGGCTCCTCGCTTGGCGGCTGGATCATGCTGAACGCGGCCTGTAGCCGACCTGACCGTATTGCCGGTCTGGTTGGCATTGCCGCCGCCCCCGATTTTACCAAAGAGCTGATCTGGGATACGCTGGATGCCGAAGCACAGCTGGCCATGAAGCAAACCGGTTATCTGTCGGTCGCCAATCCCTATGCTGACGACCCTGTGATCTATCCTTACCAGCTTGTTGAAGATGGCGCGGCGCATTTACACTTGCAAGATGATACGATCAATATCAATGCACCGGTGCGTCTGCTTCATGGCATACAGGATGAAGAGGTGCCATGGCATACAGCACGCCGGATCATGGAAAAGCTTGTGACTGATGATGTAACGCTGCAACTTGATAAAGCGGCAACGCACCGGTTTTCAGAGCCAGCCCAGCTGAACATGCTGGGGCAAACGGTCAGTGATCTGGTGCAGCATATTCACAATAGCCAGAACGTGAAATAAGCTGAAGCTGACTAGAAATCAGTGTTGCTGTAATGGGCAGGTGGCTTGAGGCCGATCACCTGGTCAGCCAATAGTTCGCGAAATGAAGGCCGCGACTTCATTTTGGCATACCATGTTTTGGCTTCGGTATGTTTTTCCCAATTTATATCGCCCAGATAATCGAGCACCGACAGATGTGCCGCCGCCGCCAGATCTGCCAGCGATAATTGTTTGCCAGCCAGCCAGCTTCCCTGTTCGGCAAGCCAGTCGATATATTGCATATGGATGTTCAGATTGCTGAGCGCCGCACGAATAACAGCTGAAGATGGCTGGCCCTCACCCGAAAACCGCTTGATTACCCGTTCAGACAATAAGGGGTTGCCGACCTCGTTCGCGAATTTGATCTCAAACCAGTTCATAAGCCGACGAATTTCTGCCCGCGCCGCAACATCGCCCCACAGCAAGGCCGGACTTTCCGTTTCTTCGATATATTCAGCAATGACCATCGCCCCTGCAATTACGCCGTCATTATCGGAAACCATAACAGGGACATCACCAGCAGGATTGAGGTGCAAGAACTCCTCATTGCGCTCCCACGGTATTTCCAATTTTGGCAAATAGACCACTTTCCGCTCGGCCAGAACCAGCCGGATAAAGCGTGATGCGGCAGATAGCTGATAGTGATGCAGTACATGCATGAAATTCAGGACACTTTCATAATCTGAACCCGAATGGGCGTGAAGTACGAATAGCCATAATTTTACATATAGTTACGAATTTCACCAGTTCAAAACAACCCGCCAGGCATTGGGGCGCAAGACAGGTGCTTGCCAGATACCCTCAAACCGATGGGCGAACTGGCAGATCCTGTCCTGCCAGACTGGCAAGAAAACCGTCTTTTAGCTCAAAAAATTGCAGGCGCTCAGGCTCGATGAAACCAGGCCATTTAATATTGTAAGGCGCCGCAGGAACAAATCCGAACTTAGGGTAATAATCGACTTCACCGGATACCAGAATGCCCGGCCATGTGAATGACGCGGCATGTGAAAGACCCGCAGACACCAATTCCTTGCCATAGCCTTTACCGCGCAAATCAGGCCGTACAGCCAATGGGCCAAGCAGTAGAATGGGATGCGTTCCCAGCAATATCTCCCAAAAACGCAAAGAGCCAACCGCAATACCATTATCACGCAACACAAAGCACATTTCGGCTATGGGCGCACCAGGGCGAAGATTCCATACCGAACGCGCGTGACGGTTACGGCCAAAGGCTTCGTCCATAAGGGCATCGACGATCTGGGTGTCGGCCTCAGTCTGTTGCGCAATTTCATACATAGCGACGGTCTATACATAAACCACGCCGGATTGCAAACAAACTTTGCAGACAGGCACGGCATATAACGCCGCTTTAGGCTGTTTGTTCGAGCGATTGCCCATTATCAATCGGTTTGTCGAGAGTCGGGATGATCTCGGTTGGCACAACCTGCCAGAAATTCCCAATCTCGACATCCCATTCATTCAGCAAACGCAAGGCAAGCGCCGACTCAGTCTGCTTGGCATGTTCTTCGACCAAACCGCGAAGCTTTTGTGCCCAGTGATCATTGGCAATACGAACAATTTCCAAGGTTGCCGGATTTGCCCGATCCTTGAACGTACCGGCCTTGTCGTAGATAAAGGCCATGCCGCCTGTCATGCCAGCACCAAAGTTATTGCCAACTTCACCAAGAATAACAACATCGCCGCCTGTCATATATTCACAGGCATTCGAGCCGCTACCTTCAACAATCGCCGTGGCACCCGAATTACGAACACATAAACGTTCACCAGCCCGCCCAGCGGCAAAAAGCTGTCCCGACGTTGCGCCATACAGAACCGTATTGCCAATGATGGTATTTTCGGAGGCATTATAGGTAATTGATCCAGCTGGCCGTACCACGATCATGCCACCAGAGAGACCTTTACCAACATAATCATTCGCATCACCAATCACATCAAGGCGCAAACCCTGTGTGGCAAAAGCACCAATTGACTGACCTGCCGAACCACGAAGCCGAACTGAAATATGCCCGGGTCGCAGGCCTGTCATGCCGAACCGGCGCACAATATGTGATGACAAACGTGTGCCGATCGCACGCTGGGTATTCTCGATATTGTAGGAAAGCTGCATTTTAGAGCCATATTCAAGCGCACGGCTGGCATCCTTTACCATCAAGGCATCCAAAGTATCGGGCACTTCGGTACGCGGCTTGTCACGCGCACTAATCTCGGCCTTATCCGCATCAGCACGAACCAGAATCGGGTTTAAATCAAGATCGTCAAGCGCCGCATCGCCACGGCTGACCTGACTTAGCAAGTCAGTTCGGCCAATAACATCTTCAAGCGAGGTAAAACCAAGTGATGCCAGAATTTCGCGCACTTCTTCGGCCAGATGCGTAAAGAGCTGGACGACCTTTTCCGGCGTGCCTTCAAATTTTGCCCGCAGATCATCGCGCTGGGTACAAACACCCACCGGACAAGTATTTGAATGGCACTGTCGCACCATGATACAGCCCATTGCGATAAGTGAAGATGTACCGATACCATATTCATCGGCACCCAGCATGGCCGCCATAACAATGTCACGACCCGTTTTCAAACCACCATCGGTACGCAAAACGACTTTGTTGCGCAAATCGTTCATCGACAGCACCTGATGCACTTCGGACAGACCCATTTCCCAAGGCAGACCAGCATATTTGATCGAAGATTGCGGGCTGGCACCCGTGCCACCGCCATGACCAGATACCAGAATGGCATCGGCTTTGGCCTTGGCAACACCGGCGGCGATGGTGCCGATACCAGTTGAAGCCACCAGCTTTACACATACCTTTGCGTCAGGATTAATCTGTTTGAGATCGTAGATAAGCTGTGCCAGATCCTCAATCGAATAAATATCGTGATGCGGTGGCGGCGAGATCAGCGTGACACCCGGTGTTGCATGACGCAATCGGGCAATCAGGCCATCGACCTTGATACCCGGCAATTGCCCGCCTTCACCCGGCTTTGCACCTTGCGCGACCTTGATTTCGATTTCCTGACAATTATTCAGATATTCGGCGGTAACGCCAAACCGGCCTGATGCAATCTGTTTGATCGCACTTGACGGGTTATCGCCATTTTCACGAAGCTTGAAGCGCGCAGGATCTTCGCCACCTTCACCGGAATCCGACTTCGCCCCGATACGGTTCATCGCAATCGACAGGGTTTCATGCGCTTCAGGGCTTAGAGCACCAAGCGAAATACCCGGTGACACCAGCCTTTTGCGGATATTGGTAATTGATTCGACACTTTCGATTCCAACGGCTTCACCACCCGGCTTGAAATCCATCAAATCGCGCAAATTCACTGGCCCCTGACCATCAACAAGGCTGGAATATTTCTTCCAGCTTGCAAAGGAACCCGTGTCACAAGCATGTTGCATGGCGTGAATTAGCTGGCCATCGAAAGCGTGCCGTTCACCAGATTTACGGAACCGGAAAAATCCGCCAACTGGCAAGGTTACATTGTCATGCGCGAATGCCTTTTGGTGCATATCAAGAATACGCGAACGGATACCTGTCAGACCAAGACCGGACACGCGCGACGTCATGGTGGGGAAATATTGCGCTACCAAAGCACGCGACAGACCGAGTGCCTCAAAATTATAGCCACCACGATAGGACGCAATAATCGAGATGCCCATCTTTGACATGATTTTCAGCAAGCCATCTTCAACAGCCTTGCGATAATTACTCACCGCGTCAGTAACTGTCAGATTTGGCAGCAGTCCACGTTCATGGCGCTCGGCAATAGCCTCTTCAGCGATATAGGCATTGACCGTCGTTGCGCCCACACCAATCAAAACGGCAAAGTGATGCACGTCCAGACATTCACCCGAAGCCACAGTGACCGAGGCAAATGTGCGTAATTGCTGACGCACGAGATGTGAATGAACCGCACCTGTTGCCAAGATCATCGGGATGGCAACGCGGCTTTCGGAGGCAGCGCGGTCAGTGAGCATGACATGTTCACAACCTGAGCGGACAGCCTCTTCAGCTTCAGCTTGAATACGTTCTATGGCGGCGGTGAAATCATCGGCCTCGCCATCAGCGTCAAAGGTACAGTCGATATGCGTAGCCTTGGAACCAAGATGCAAACATAGGGCATCCCATTCCGGAATTGTCAGAACTGGTGACTTGAGCAGCAGGTGATCGCATTGCGCTGGCGACTCATCAAGAATGTTGCCAAGATTACCAAGCCGTGTCCCCAAGCTCATGACATGACGTTCACGAAGCGAGTCGATAGGTGGATTGGTAACCTGCGAAAAATTCTGCCGGAAGAAATGATGCAGGCCACGATAGCGGTTGGACAGAACCGCAAGCGGTGTATCATCACCCATCGATCCGACAGCTTCCTTGCCGGTTTCGGCCATCGGTTGCAGGATCAGTTCCATATCTTCCATGGTCCAGCCTGCCATCATCTGGCGGCGGCGCGCATCCATCAAAGGCAGGCGTTCAGCACCTTTGCCGCTGGCCTTGGCCAGCATCGTATCCATCTGCTCGGCACGGCCAACCCATTTGCCATAGTCATTCTGGTCAGCCAGCGCGTCTTTCAATTCGTCATCACGATACAGCTTACCTTCGGCCAGATTGATGCCGATCATCTCACCTGGTCCAAGACCACCGCGCTCAAGGATATTGGCATCTGGCACCACAACCATACCGGTTTCAGAACCGGCAATAACCAGACCGTCATTGGTCACGACATAGCGCATCGGGCGCAGACCATTACGATCGAGTCCCGCAATGACCCAGTTATTGGCGTAAGCGGCGATTGCCGCAGGGCCGTCCCACGGTTCCATAACCGCATTGCAATAGGCATAAAGCTGGGCACGCTTGCTGGCACCGCTGACATCAATGGCTTCGGGAATCATCATGGTCTTTACCATCGGCAAGCTACGACCAGCATGTCCCATAAGCTCGAATACGGCGTCGAGAGCCGATGAGTCGGAACTGCCTTTGGCAATGACAGGTTTCAAGTCTTCGATCATATCGCCAAACTGGCTGTTTTCCATACGGTCTTCATGACATGTCATCCAGTTCTGGTTGCCGCGGATGGTGTTGATCTCACCATTATGGGCAAGCACACGAAATGGCTGTGCCAATTTCCATGTAGGCATGGTGTTGGTCGAATAACGCTGATGATAGATCGCAAAAGAAGATATAAAGCGCGGATCAAGCAGATCAGGGAAAAAGGCTGTTACCTGCTCAGCCAGGAACATACCCTTATAGATAATCGAACGGCTTGAGAGCGAACAGATGTAGAAATCACTGATCAGTTCATTCAACACAGCCTTTTCGATACGGCGACGGACAAGATAGAGCTGAATTTCTGCCTCTTCTTCGGACATATCGGCAGGCATGGAGAACATGATCTGTTCGATTTCGGGGCGCGTTGCGTTGGCCTTGTCACCAAGCGCCTGAATATCAACCGGTACCTGTCGCCACCCATAAATGGCATGTCCAAAAGCCAGAATTTCCTGTTCGACGATACAGCGGCATCTCTCCTGGGCGGCAAGATCGGTTCGCGGCAAAAACACCATACCCACAGCCAAGCGGCCACCATTATCGTCATGTCCGGTGCGGGCAATATGCTCAATAAAGAAATCACGCGGAATTTCGATGTGGATTCCAGCCCCGTCACCTGTCATGCCATCGGCATCAACCGCACCACGATGCCAGATCGCCTGTAAAGCTTCGATCGCGGCGTCAACAACGGCACGGGTGGGCTTGCCATCGCGCGCGGCGACAAAGCCAACACCACAGGCATCATGTTCCATATCGGGCGCATAGACGCCTGCTTCGGTCAGTCTGGCCTCATTTTCCTTGCGGCGGGCGATAAAGGCGTCTGCATCAAAATTTTTGTTTTCTTTTGACATTATTAGCTCCCTGTTCCAGCGCGGCGCGGCGCATTGGCCTCGGCCTGCTGCATAATCCATGCGTCAATCTGTTCGGCGGCATCACGCCCATCCCTTACACCCCAGACAACCAGAGAGGCACCACGGACAATATCACCAGCGGCAAACACACCGTCTTGACTTGTCATCATGGTTTGCCAGTCAATGCTGATGGTACCCCATTTGGTGACGCTCAACCCGTCATCACCAAACATTTTCGGCATATCTTCGGGATCAAAACCAAGTGCCTTGATCACCAGATCGGCCGGCATGTCATGTGATGACCCCTCAATGATCTGTGGCACCTGACGGCCAGTGGCATCGGGTTGCCCCAGATGAATCGACTGAGCCTGCACCGCCGTCACTTTATCATCACCCAAAAATGCCTGAGGTGCCGACAACCATTTGAAAACAACGCCCTCTTCCTCGGCATTCTGCACCTCGCGCTGTGAACCGGGCATATTCGCCTTGTCGCGGCGATACAGACAGCTGACCGATTTGGCTTTCTGACGGATTGCCGTGCGCACACAATCCATAGCGGTATCACCACCACCAATCACGACAACGTCTTTGCCTTCGGCATTCAAGCGCCCATCCTCAAAAGCAGGCACGTCATCACCAAGGCTTTTGCGATTTGATGCGGTCAGATAATCAAGCGCAGGCACGATACCATCAAGACCGCTTCCCGGGGCACTTAGATCACGCGCCTTATAGACGCCCGTTGCGACAAGAATGGCGTCATGCTTTTCACGAATTTCGCTAAAGGTAATATCGGTACCAATATCAACATTAAGATGGAAATGAACCCCGCCATCACGCAATAATTTGCCGCGGCGTTCGACAACTGATTTTTCCAGCTTGAACCCGGGAATGCCGTAAATCAGCAGACCACCGATTCTGTCATAGCGATCATAGACATGCACCTGATAACCACGGTGGCGTAACATTTCAGCAGCTGCCAGACCGGCTGGTCCTGCGCCGATTATGCCAACGGATTCTTCAAGCTCAACACGCGGCGCGGCTGGTTTGACCCATCCTTCGGCAAAAGCGGTTTCGGTAATGTGCTTTTCAACCGCACCGATGGTAACTGATTCGAAGCCCTTTTCGATCACGCAACTGCCTTCGCACAAGCGATCCTGTGGGCAAATACGGCCACAGATTTCAGGAAAATTGTTCGTTTGCGAGGATAATTCATAAGCTTCCTGCATCCGCCCTTCGGCTGTCATCATCAACCAGTCCGGAATATTATTATGCAGGGGGCAATTCGTCTGACAGAAAGGCACACCGCATTGCGAACAGCGCGACGCCTGCGTTTCCGCCGCTTCAACATCAAAATCATCATAGATTTCGTCAAAATCAGCAACGCGTGCATCCGCCTTGCGCTTAGACGGCATGGCTTTGTCGGTTGCCACAAATTTCAACATTTTTGATGACATTTCTGCCTCCCAATAAATTCCGGCACATTTGGGCGCTACACTTAAACAGCGCGCGCCCCTAACAATAAAAAGTCAATGATTATTACCTTTTTGTATCTAATAATGGCTTCGGCGTCAAGCAACCCGAGCCGGCTGGTCAAAAATTGTTCATTTTAGTTCCGAATCGGTACTATTTTAAGGTTAACTGGTGTGAGTTGCGAAATCTGTGCAAACTGGATATGTACAATCAACCAAATAAATGGCGTAATATTTTGTATCTTTTGAGATTACCAACGCTAAGCAGACACAGCCATGAAATAGAGAAGCCTAATCGATGCCATTATTTATGATAATTCTTGTGTCAGTCGTTCAGGGCGTAACAGAATTTCTACCTGTCTCATCATCCGGACATCTGGTTTTACTTCCGGTGGTGACTGACCAGCCATATCAGGGACGGACGATCGATGTTGCCGCACATGTAGGTACTTTTTTTGCGGTTCTGTTTTTTCTGCGTGGTGAGATCACCCGCATTACCATAGGCATTTTCAGCTTTGGCAAACACAATCAGAATGACGCCCGTCTCGGTATGATGCTGATAGTGGCAACCATACCCGTCATTGCCGCCGGTCTGTACGTCAATTATGCCAACTGGAACTGGCTCACAATGATTGAAACACTCGCCTGGTCGAATCTGATCTTTGCGGTTTTGTTGTGGGGGGCTGATCGTTATGGCATCACCATCAAAAAGATCGAGGATATGCGTTTCGCATCAGCCATTTTGATTGGGATGACACAGATTTGCGCATTGGTTCCGGGCGCCTCGCGTTCAGGTGTTACCATGACCGCCGCACGGTTTTTAGGCTTTAACCGCATTGATGCTGCGCGCTTTTCATTATTGTTATCCTTACCGACTATCGCAGGCGCAGGCATTCTAAAAACGCGTGATCTTGTCAATGATGGGGATCTGGCACTCGGCATCGACGCAATATTGGTGGCTTTGTTTTCAGGCGTGATGGCACTGATTGCCATGCAGGCAATGATGGCGTGGCTAGCACGCGCCAATTTCAATATTTTTGTCTATTACCGCCTGGTGCTTGGCGCCGTGCTGTTATGGGCAATCCAAAGCAATCTTATTGACCAACTGGCCTAGTCCACACATACCGGATCAAACCAGATCAGCGTGAAAACTGGCCGCCAGGACGAAACCGCGCAAGATAGCCTGGCAGAATGGCATCCATGCTGGTTGCCGAAATCCCCAAATCAGCAAGATTAAGGGCATTCTTGGCGACAACATTATCCATCTTTAATAATTTGACCTGATCGACCGTAACAGGCGGCGAAGGCAGAAATCCGGCAAAAAAGGCACCAAAGGACATCAAGCTAAGTGGCACCGGCACAAGCAAGCGCCGACGGCGGATCTGTAACAGGGTGATTTCCATCAACTGGCGGAATGAATAGACATCAGGGCCACCAAGTTCAAAAACCTTGCCACGCGGATTAAGTTTCACCTTGCCAATACCGATGCCTGCTTCGATGGCGGCGACCACATCCCCAACGTAAACAGGTTGCATCCGCATCGAGCCGCCACCTGGCAAAGGCAATGCGGGCGCGGCCAAAGCCATGTTGGCGAAACGGTTAAAGAAACCGTCACGCGGGCCAAAAACAATCGATGGGCGCAGAATTATCGCATTCGGAAATTCCTCCAGCAGGCCAGCTTCACCCGCCGCCTTGGTGCGCGCATAGAGGCTGGGCGAGTCAGGATCAGCCCCGATCGCCGAAATATGCACAACATCAGCCACATCATGTTTGCTGGCCAGCATGCCAATCTTGCCAGGCAATGCCCCTTGCAAGGCCTCAAAATTCTGGCTTCCGGATTCTGCCAGAATGCCGACAAAATTGATAACCGCATCAGCTGGCTTGATCACCGACTCCAGAATTTCGTCATTCAAGGCATCGCCCGATACCAGCGTGATCTGACCAACATCGCCCATTGGTTTCAGATATTTGGCGCGCTCAGCATTCCGGCATAAAACAATCACACGCATTTTGGCGCGTGCCAGCATTTCAACCGTAGCACGCCCGATAAAACCTGAACCGCCAATTACTGTCACTGTCTTTTGCATCACATCACTCTTGAAATTCGTCACTATAGCCAAATCGTCAGACTTGAACTCTGTTTCTGGTGTAAATTCATTTCATCTTAAAATGGTCTATCCACCTCATATTTACAATGGCGATGGTAAAAGCAACAAGCAAAAACCAGCGCAAAAAAGCAAGGAAAAAGCAAAGCCGCCATTATATGATCAAAATCCAGCCGATCCGCTGGAAAATATTTGACAGTCAGGCTTTTACGACTATTCTCTCGCACTTATTCACTTCCGATTAATGTTGTGAGTAAATGCCCAGGTGGCGGAATTGGTAGACGCGCTGGCTTCAGGTGCCAGTGGCCGCAAGGTCGTGGAAGTTCGAGTCTTCTCCTGGGCACCATCTGCAGCTGGTGTCTGTATCCCCATAATGATCCAGAAACAGCCAAGCAAAATGAACAAGGCAGAATGAGGCGAGGCATATAGCGATGGCAGTTAACATCTATAAAGACGACCTGCCTGATAATCTTGATCTTGGTTCAGTTGTGGCTATCGATACTGAAACGATGGGGTTAAAAACACCGCGTGATCGTTTGTGTCTGGTGCAACTATCAAGTGGTGATGGCAACGCGCATCTTGTGCAGATTGCCCAGCCAGCCAAGCCAGCCCCTGTTCTGACAGCCTTGCTTGCTGATCCAAGCGTGTCGAAACTATTCCATTATGCTCGTTTTGACCTTGCCGCTTTGATGCATTATGTCGGTGATGTAAAAGGGGATATTTACTGCACCAAGATCGCTTCAAAACTTGCACGCACCTATACTGACCGGCATGGGTTGAAAGAACTATGCCGCGAGCTTTTGCAAATTGATATTTCAAAACAGCAACAATCATCAGATTGGGGCGCCGATACCCTATCCATAGATCAGCAGAATTATGCGGCTGGCGATGTTTTGTATCTTCATGAAATCCGCGATAAACTGACAAGCATGCTTGAACGCGAAGATCGAATGTCGCTTGCCAAGGCCTGTTTTGAGTTTTTACCACAGCGCGCAAAGCTCGATCTAATCGGTTTTGATGAAGTGGATATTTTTCACCACTGATTAACCTGCAAGTTCAAGCTATGGTGATTGGGGTCTGAGAGGACTTTGAATGGCATCTGATAATAACGATATGTCCCAAAAGAAACTGACACGCTTCACGCCAAAAAAACGTGTTTCATCCACCGAAAAACCTATCTTTTTGCGCCCTAGCATTCTGCTGACAGGCGCAGGTTTGACCGCCCTTGCCGCCGCGGTCGGATGGTTAGGCCTCTACACCAATACAAGTGATGTCCGCGTAAGCATCAAAAATATTGAAGTGGCTGATGATGGTGCCACACAATTGACCGGTGCCCGATATAAAGGCACAACAAAATCTGGCAAAACCTATGAAATAACTGCCGTAAACGCTATCGAGAAGAATAATGGCAGTGGCATTATCCAGATGGTTGAACCAACAGGCTTTATTGATCAGTCTGATGGTGGCCGTATTAATATTACCGCTTTGAATGGGGCATTTTCGCAAAACGACAATCTGTTCGATCTTAACGGTATGGTTGTTCTCGAACAAACCAAACACAATGTGACAATGACAACTGAAGCACTGCAGGGCAATATTGATGCTGGCGAGATGCAATCCGATGTACCTGTCGAAGTAACATCACCTGACGCACATATAACTGGTCAGAATATTCGGGTCACTGATCATGGCAAGGTCATGATATTTGGCGGCGCAAGCAAAATGGTTTTGCATAATATGAAAGCGATCAACTAGACTGGCGACGCCAGCCATTGAATGGATAGGATCCGGTTATGAAGGTTTTAAATTTTTTATCTCGTCATTTTGCGCTTTTTGTTGTGCCGCTTGCCATGAGCATTGCTGTGATAGCGCCAACAAAGGCAGCAGATAATAAAGATGACGCAGAAAACGCGCCTGTTACGATCGAAGCTTCCGGTTTTCTGGAATGGGATCAGAATAAGGGTATATATCTGGCCGAAGGTGATGCCATCGCCGTGCAACGTGATATGCGTATTTCAGCCGACCGCCTTGAAGCACGCTATGATCCAGAAACAGATGGACGCGAAATCAATTTGATGACTGCAACTGGCAATGTTTCCTTTGTCGATGGTGAAAATACGGCTTCGGGTGCGCGCCTGGTCTATGATCTTACGTCCAGCACCTATTCGGTATTTGGTAAAGATGCAAAAGTAACCAGCCCTCGCGGTGTTATGACAGCAAAGAATAGAATCATTTATGACGAGTCCAACCCGGCAAAGGCAAAAATCAATGGTGTTGGTAAGGCTAATTATACCGCAGATGACGGGCGCATTGTCGCAGGCGACGAGATTATCGCCTACACCAATGAAGCCGGTGACCTGCAAACGCTGGATGCTATGGGCAATGCCTATGTACGCACGATAGACAATCAGACAGCCACTGGTGATGAGGTTAATTACGATTTCAACACATCCATTGCCATTCTGACTGGCAATGTTGAATTGATCGAAGGGCAGAATGTCATGCGTGGTTCACGCGCCGAAGTTGATTTTAACAGTGGCGTCAGTCGACTGCTATCTGATGGTCAGGGTGGACGCGTGACCGGCATTATGGTTCAATGACGGCACTTGAGTTTGAAAATCTTTTAGAAGGCGCGATATAAATGGATAAATGGTCTGACCAAGATGGTTTTTCCCCATCGGCGCCACGGCTGGTAAATCAAAATACTGGCTTGCAGGCAACCGGTATTGGTAAAAGCTTTGACCAGCGCCGTGTTGTTCGCAATGTAACACTTAGCTTACAGCGTGGAGAGGCTGTTGGTTTGCTGGGGCCGAACGGTGCTGGCAAGACCACCACTTTTTATATTCTGGCAGGTTTGCTGTCTGCCGATGAAGGCAGTGTCCAGATCGATGGTCAGAACGTAACTAATTTACCTGTCTTTCAACGCGCGCGGCTTGGCATTGGTTACCTGCCCCAGGAATCGAGTATCTTTCGTGGTCTGACTGTCGAGCAGAATATTCTGGCCGTGCTTGAAACGCTTGACGAACCTGAGACTGACCGGGCAGCAATGCTTGATGATCTGATGGCCGAATTTGGCATTACACATCTTCGCAATACGCCTTCTATCAATCTGTCTGGCGGTGAGCGGCGACGCCTTGAAATTGCCCGCGCTTTGGCAGCACGTCCAACCTTCCTGTTGCTTGATGAACCGCTGGCCGGCATTGACCCTATTGCCTTGGGTGAAATCCGCGGCCTTATCCGCCAGCTTCAGGATCACGGGCTTGGCGTTCTTATCACCGACCACAATGTCCGCGAGACGCTGGATGTTGTTGACCGTGCCTATATCATTCATGATGGCGCTGTCATGATGGAAGGCAACCCTGAAGAGGTTGTT
>JBMZPN010000005.1:0-30105 GCA_049620845.1 Puniceispirillum sp. (SeqCode) | reverse complement strand
CAAAGCGGACGATGCGCTAGGCTTGCCTGCCTTGCTGGCGGCACCCTTTGTGTCAGTCGGCTTTATCCCCGCCTTTATGTCACGCATATCTGTCATGCCGCTCACTTGTTATCACCTTTATCCTTGGCGCGTAATGACTTTAGCTCATACAGCAATTCCATCGCCTCGCGCGGTGTCAGCGTATCGGGCAGCATCGCATCAACCGCATCCACCACCGCCGATGGTATCGCCGCGCCAGCTGTCGCACCAATATTGCTATGCTCGGATGTATAATCAAATAATGGCAAATTATCGGCAACGCGCCCCACATCAACCGCGCCATGACTACCCGCTTCCAGTTCGGCCAGTATCTGTTCGGCACGCCCCAGCACCTTGTTCGGCAAGCCAGCCAGCCGTGCCACATGCACCCCGTATGAACGGTCGGCGGCACCTGCTATGACGCGGTGCAGAAATACAATATCGCCTTGCCATTCACGCACCTGCATCGAATGGCACAACAGCCGTGCCTTGGCGTCCTGCAAATGCGTCAATTCGTGATAATGCGTTGCAAACAATGTGCGACATTGATTGACATCATGCAGATGTTCCAGCGTTGACCAGGCAATCGCCAGCCCGTCATATGTTGCCGTGCCGCGGCCAATCTCATCCAGAATGACAAATGACCGCGGCGTCGCGCGATTCAGTATCGCCGCCGTTTCGACCATCTCGACCATAAAGGTCGATCGCCCCTTGGCCAGATCATCCGATGCACCAACGCGGCTGAACAACCGATCAACAATTCCGATCACGGCACGGTCAGCTGGCACAAACAGCCCAGCCTGCGCCAGAATGATAATATGCGCATTCTGCCGCAGAAATGTTGATTTACCAGCCATATTCGGTCCGGTCAGAAGCCAGATCGCCGCCGCATCATCACCATCTGCCCCAAGCTTGCAGTCATTCGGGATAAAGGGCGTTTGTGCAGGCAGCATCATTTCGATCACCGGATGTCGCCCCTTATCGATTTCGAAAACCGGTTCGTCGCGCATTTCCGGTCGAACAAATTGCGCATCGCGTGCCAGCACCGCCGACCCGCCTGCCACATCAAGCTCGGCCAGCGCCGTCGCCGCCTCACCAATCTCGTTGGCACAGCCAGCAACCGCTTCGGTCAGAATGTCGAAAATCTCCATTTCCTTGGCTAAGGCCTTACCCGCCGCCGCCGCCATATCGCGTTCCATTTCGGCTAGTTCGGTGGTGGTGAAACGCACCGTCTGCGCGGTTGTCTGGCGGTGGATAAACAGCTCCGATTGCATCAGCTTGTCGGCATGCGTGGCGCGTACATCAACATGATAGCCAAGCACATTATTATGTTTGATTTTCAGACTGGCGATTTCGGTCTCTTCGGCATATCGCGCTTGCAAAGCCGCGATCAGACGGCGGCTTTCATCGCGAAGCTGGCGCACATCATCCAGCCCCTGATCATAACCGATCCGCACAAAGCCGCCATCGCGTGCCAGAAACGGCAATTCGTCAGCCAGTGCCGGTGCCAGCTTGTCGGCCATTGCCAGCGGTACCACCAGCATCTCCAGAAGTGATTCCATCGTCGCGGGCAGGGCGGCATCAAGCGCATTTGTCTTGGTCTGGCGGATCAGGCCAACAACCGCTTCGGCAATGCGCAGCCCCGCTTCCAGCGCGGCCAGATCACGCGGGCTCCCATGCCCCATCGTCAGGCGTGTCACCGCGCGTTGCATGTCAGGTAGCTTGCGCAGCTTGTCGCGCATCGCGGTCATTGTTGCATCATATTCGATAAACCATGACACCAGATCCTGACGTGCCACGATCGCCGCCAGATCACATAATGGCGCGGCCAGACGCGCCGCCAGCATACGGCTTCCGGCGGCGGTCATGCTGCGGTCAACGGCATTCAAAAGGCTGCCTTTGCGTTCGCCATTCAAAGTACGCGTCAGTTCCAGTGACCGCCGCGTTGCCGGATCAATATCCAGATACACGCTATGCGCAATCGCCTGCAACGGTTGCAGACGCGGCATATTGCCAATCTGCGTCACCTCGATATAGCCCAGCAAGGCACCTGCCGCCGACAGCATCGCCCGCGAAAAATCGCCATAGCCGTCAAGACTGCTGACACCAAAGAAATCCTGCAATGCCTGCATACCAAGGCCGGAATCGAACATCGATGGTGCCTGTTCGGTGATACATAAATCATCCGCCCACGGCCATTGCGAGCAATCCTGCCCCTGCGGCACGATTAACTCGGATGGTGTCAGCCGGACAATGACATCCTCGATAGCTGTGCTGGCGCCATGATCGCCGCTTACGCCATCATCGGTCAGACGCTCGACAAAAAAGTCGCCGGTAGACATATCCGCCCATGCCAGTGCCTGGCTATCCCCCGCGCGTCCCAGCGCTGCCAGAAAATTATGCGCACGCGGCTCCAGCAAATCATCTTCGGTCAAGGTGCCTGGCGTCATCACGCGCACGACATCGCGTTTCAGCGGGCCTTTCCCGCCGCGCTGTTTCTGGTCTTCCGGACTTTCGGTCTGTTCGCATACCGCTACCCGATGGCCAGCGCGAATCAGCCGCGCCATATAGGCATCGACCGCATGAACCGGCACCCCGCACATCGGAATATCTTCACCTTGGTTTTTGCCGCGTTTGGTCAGCGCAATGCCCAGAATTTCGGCGGCAATTTCCGCATCTTCAAAGAACATTTCATAGAAATCACCCATCCGGTAGAACAGCAGACTGTCCGGATGCGATTCCTTGACACTAAGATATTGCGCCATCATCGGTGTAGGCGCTTTGACTTTTGCAGTAAGTGGTGTAGGAACTTGTGAAGCCATTATATTGTGAAGATTGCAACATCCCCCGAAACTGGACAAGTGAGACAGAACAAGGGGGCTTTATTCTTTGCACCCCTCACTGATTATGAAATACTATTTAGCACGCCTATGGTGAATTAAATAGCCAATGAATTGGATAGCCAGTGAATTAAAAGCGAGTGAATAAACATAGCCTGAATTAATAGCGTACGCATTTTAAAATCGACAAGATATCAGACCGCTTAAACCCAAAAGAAACCAGATAACCAAAAAACCGCATATCGGGAAACCTTATGACCGCAAAAAGCAAAAACCTCGATAAAGAAGCTCTCAATTTCCACGCCAAGGGGCGCCCCGGAAAGCTTGAGATTGCCGCGACCAAGCCGTTGACAAGCCAGCGCGATCTGTCGCTGGCCTATTCGCCCGGCGTTGCCGCGCCCTGTCTGGCGATCGCCGATAATGTCGATACCGCCTATGACTATACCGCCAAGGGCAATCTGGTCGCTGTTATTTCAAATGGCACGGCTGTTCTGGGGCTTGGTGATATCGGTGCCGCCGCGGCCAAGCCGGTGATGGAGGGCAAGGCTGTCCTGTTCAAGAAATTTGCCGATATTGACGGCATTGATCTGGAACTTGATACCAGCGATACGGATAAATTTGTCAATGCCGTTGCTTTGCTTGGGCCCAGCTTTGGCGGCGTAAACCTTGAAGACATCAAGGCACCTGAATGCTTTATCATCGAACAGCAGCTTCGCGAATTGATGGATATTCCGGTATTTCATGATGACCAGCATGGCACCGCCATTATCGCCGCCGCGGGTCTGATTAACGCGCTGCATCTGACCGGACGCGACATGAAAACGATCAGGATCGTCAGCAATGGTGCCGGTGCCGCCTCGATTGCCTGTGTCGAATTGTTGAAAACAATGGGCGTGCCGCATCAGAACGTCATTCTGTGTGACCGTGCGGGTCCGATCTATAAAGGCCGCAAAGAGTCGATGAATCAGTGGAAATCGGCACATGCGGTTGAGACCGAAGCCCGCACGCTTGAAGACGCGCTTGTCGGGGCTGATGTGTTTCTCGGTCTATCGGCGGCAGGTGCCCTGACCAAATCGATGGTCAAGAAAATGGCCGACCGTCCTATTATCTTTGCAATGGCCAATCCGGTGCCCGAAATCATGCCTGATGAGGCCAAATCGGTGCGCCCTGACGCCATCATCGCCACGGGTCGCTCTGATTTTCCGAATCAGGTCAATAACGTGCTTGGCTTTCCCTATATCTTTCGCGGGGCGCTTGATGTGCGCGCCAGCAAAATCAATGACGAGATGAAAATCGCCGCCGCCAATGCGATTGCCATGCTGGCACGCGAAGATGTGCCGGATTCCGTCGCCGACGCCTATGATGGCCAGACCTTGTCATATGGTGAAGATTATATCATTCCGGCGCCTTTTGATCCGCGTCTTATTTCATCCGTTTCCGCGGCGGTTGCCGAGATGGCCATGAAAACCGGAGTGGCGCGGCGGCCAATTGCCGATCTTGATGCCTATCGCCGCGATCTGTCGGCGCGGCTTGATCCAACCGCCTCGACCTTGCAGACCATCTATGACCGCATCAGTGCCAAGAAAAAAACCGTCGTCTTTGCCGAAGGCGAAGAGGAAAAGGTCATCCGCGCCGCGCTGTCATTCCGCAATGCGGGTTACGGTAATCCGATCTTGGTTGCGCGCGAACATCGGGTTAAGGAAACCATCGCCCGCCTTGGCCTTGAAGGTGCCGAAGATATTCCGGTCACCAACGCCAAGATTTCCGATCATAATGAAGAATATATCGACTTCCTCTATGAAAAACTGCAACGCAAAGGCTCGCTCAAACGCGACTGTCAGCGCATGGTCAATCTTGACCGTAATGTTTTTGCCGCCTGTATGGTCAGCATGGGACATGCCGATACGATGGTCACCGGACTGACACGGTCTTTCAAACCCAGCTTCGAACATGTAACGCGCGTGATCGATGTGGCTGAAAACAGCCAGTTCATGGCGGCGTCGATGATTGTGTCACGCGGACGCACGATTTTTGTTGGTGATGTATCGGTAACCGAGCGGCCAAGCGGCGAGGAAATGGCCAATATTGCCGAAGCGATGGCTGCCAAGGCACAGCAAATGGGGCATCAGCCGCGCGTGGCGATCTTGTCCTTTACCAATTTTGGCAGTCCCGATTCTGCCATCGCCGCCGAATCACGTCGCGCTATCGACGTTCTCAAAGCGCGCAAGGTGACATTTGAATTTGATGGCGAGATGAGCGCCGAGGTTGCGCTTGATTACAATTTGATGAAATCGCGCTATCCCTTCTGCAACCTGTCAGGGCCTGCCAATATTCTGGTCATGCCCGGTCTGCATTCGGCGAATATTTCATACAAGCTGATCCAGCAGATTACCGAAGGCTCGATCATCGGGCCGATGTTGCTTGGCGGTGAATATCCGTTCCAGATCGTCAATATGAGCGACTCGGTTCACGACATTGTTCAGGCCGCCGCCCTCGCCGCTTACGAGACCTTGCGCTAATCTGACTTTGCGTTCAGGGCTCTGACCTAGAGCGTTGCCGCCAGTGCTTTCAGATCCGCTTCTGGCCGTGCGCCAATATGCGAGATCACTTCGCCAGCGGCAAGGCTGGCCAGCTTGCCGGACATCTCGATCGAATATCCGTTTGTGCGACCATACAGATAACCAGCCGCAAACAGATCACCGGCACCTGTCGTATCAATGACCGCGCCTTGCGGCATCGCGGCAATGTCATGCTGTTCATCACTTGTGCCATAAAAGGCACCTCTGGCACCGCGCGTGACAATCAATTCGTCAACCATCTGCAACAGATCGGCCGTCGTCTCAGCCGCTGGCTTTTCGCACAGGCTCATGGCCTCATCCTCATTCGCAAACAGAATATCGACATGATTTTTAATAAAAGCACCCAGCGCGTCCCGATGCCGTTCGGCACACCATGGGTCAGATAAGGATAATGAAATCTTGGCGTCATATTTTCTGGCCAGTTCGGCGGCGCGGGCGAAAATTGCCGGCCCATGCGGCGCGTCAAACAGATAGCCTTCCAGATAGATAATCTTTGATGCGGCAAATTCTGCCTCGATCAGATCAGCGGGCTCCACCTCGATACAGGCACCCAGATAGGTATTCATCGACCGTGCCGCATCGGGCGTGACCAGAATGATCGACGACGCTGTCGCGGAACCATCCTGATGCGGCGGATTGGCAAAGCGCACATTGGCGGCAGCAATATCGCGGATGAAACTGTTGCCTAGCACATCATCCCGCACACGTCCGGCAAATCCGGCCTGGCCACCAAAAGCCGCCACGCCAACCGCCGTATTCGCCGCCGAACCGCCCGAAATCTCGGTCGGCGCATCAAGCTCATCATATAATTTAGCCGAGCGTTCCGCATCGACAAGATTCATCATCCCGCGGCCAATGCCATGCGTTTCCAGAAACGCATCATCACAAGTCGCAAACACATCGACAATCGCATTACCGATGGTAAGCACATCCAAATTTTTATCTGACATAATAACCCTAATTGACCTGACCGCTTGATAACCTGCCTGCCGATATCACCATCCGCAGGGCAAAAGGAACATAGGGACGCGATATCTGATAGACAAGTATTAATGAACCATGAGATAAGTTTATTAGTTGTTCAACATGCAATACAGGCCTATCCGCCTTACTATAGAGCTTATCACTGCCTTTCGGCCAAGGGACTTCATTAATGCATTTGTCGCGTCTGTTTTGTTTGCCTTCTGTCCCTTTATCCGTCGCCAGTCTCATTGTCATTGCTGGCCTCATGACAGCCTGTCAGCCGCAAAATATCGCAACCAACGGCACCCCCGCGATCACAAACGCCGCACAGCAAACAGACCCTATCGCGGCCGATGAAAACACGGCCAACCCTGATGCTGGCGAAACCGTATCTGAAGCGATCACCGAAACCGCCATTGCGGCTTTGCCCGATGCCGATAATAAGCCTGAAGATAACGCCGACAGCACCACAACCGTGGCGTCCATCCCGCCGCAACCATCAGACGATCAATCGGCAGATAGTGAGTCTGAAACCACGGCAGTTTCACCTGAAAAGCGTGCGCCGGAAATCGTCAAGCCAGCACCGCCGTCACCACCGCCCGCATTTAAACCCGATACGGTTTTATCAAAAGCTGATAGCGTTTTATTATCCCAGCTTGGCGTTGCCGATATCATCCGCACCGAAGGTCAGGTCAGAATATGGCAATATCGGCTGGATCGCTGCGTGTTCGATTTTTTCCTGACGCCGGCAAACAGCCAGAGTCCGGACGGCACCTATATGGTGCGCGACTGGGCTTATCGTGCGACCACTTTAGGCGTTACCGCCAATGAACTGATCTGCCGCCGCGCTTTGGCAAAAGACCGGATGCGGCCTGCCAGCGGCTAATCCAAATCCTGATACTGTCCGCAATATCGGACTTCAGGCGGTTTTATCGGGAAACAGACACAAATCGGCAATTTCACAAACGCCGCAATCGGGCTTGCGCGCCTTGCATACATAGCGCCCATGCAGAATCAGCCAGTGATGCGCGCCCTTTTTCCACGTTTCGGGCACCCGCCGCAATAATTCCTTTTCAACGATATCGACTGTCTTGCCTGGCGCCATGCGGGTACGGTTTGACACACGGAAAATATGCGTATCAACGGCAATCGTCGGATGGCCAAAGGCTTCATTCAGCACCACATTCGCCGTTTTACGGCCAACCCCGGGCAAGGCCTCCAGCGCCGCGCGATCTTCCGGCACCCGCCCGTTATGCCGCGTAATCAGCAATTCAGACAGGCGGAACACATTTTTGGCTTTAGTGTTAAACAGACCAATCGTGCGGATATGATAGCTGATCCCCTCAACGCCCAGCGCCACCATCTGATCGGGGGTACTGGCGGCGGCAAACAGGCCTTTGGTGGCTTTATTCACCCCGACATCGGTAGCTTGTGCCGACAGCACCACCGCCACCAGCAAGGTAAAAGGATCGCTGAATTCGAGTTCGGTTTGCGGGTCTGGCTGGCGTTTGGATAGACGCTCAAAACAGCTAGCCATATCATCAAGTCGCATTTTTTGCGGCATTATATCCTCTATTTGGCCTTTAAAAATGTCTGTAAGCCACCAATTTGCCCAACAATTTTTACAGGCCATCTTGAAACAAACGGCAACCCAAGCGTAAAGTGAAAAACGGCATTCGCCAAGCGTCACCTAATCCCAAGCGTCATCTAATATATGACGTATCCGTTCATATGATGAGTTCTTTTCATGCGCCAGACAATGATACAGAAAATTATTATTGATACCGATCCCGGCATTGACGATGCCATGGCCATTCATATGGCTTTTGCCGATCCACGCCTTGATGTACTTGGCCTGACCACGATCTTTGGCAATGTCACAATTGATATCGCCACGCGCAATGCTCTGGTGCTGGCCGAAATGGCCGCATATGACACGGTGGTCAGCAAAGGCATGACTGTCCCGCGCCGCCGGCCACTGGAACCGCCGGCCGATTTCGTGCATGGCGGCGAGGGTTTTGGCGATGTGCCGCCGATCACCCCGCAAGGCGCACCCATCGCCAAGGATGCGGCACGCTATCTATGCGAAACATGTGCCGCGCATCCGGGCGAGATTATCATCTGCGCGGTTGGGCCCTTGACCAATCTCGCCGCCGCCATCGATTACGATCCGGCGATTGTCGAAAACGTCAAAGCTGTTGTGATCATGGGCGGTTCCGCCGCGCCGCATGGTAATGTCACCGCCGTTGCCGAAGCCAATATCTGGAACGATCCGGATGCCGCCGAATGCGTTTTCGCCGCCCGCTGGCCGGTAACTATGGTCGGACTTGATGTCACCGAAAAAGCACAATGCACGCCAGCCGACTTTGCCGAACTTGCCAGACAGGCGCCTGATATTGGCGGTTTTCTGGATGCGGCGACGCAATTCTATTTCGACTTTCATGAAAATAAGACCAGTATCCGGTCATGTTTCATGCATGATCCCTCGGCGATTCTGGCCATTACCGACCCTGATTATTTTGACTTTGAGCAGATGGCTCTTAAAGTAATATGCGATGGTGACGAGATTGGCCGTACCTTGCCGGTGAATGACGCCAGCCGCCCGATAATCCAGGTGGCAATGCAGGTCAATGCCGCGGCGGTACGCGATAAATTTATCCAGCTTGTCGCCAGCGCTGATAAAGCCAGAGATGGCCGCATCTAGGATCAGGCCAGTCAAGGCTACAATAAAGTCGAGACCATAATAGAGTTTAGGATTAGGACGTACCATGCTTATTGAAACCGTTGATTATCAGGCTGATGATGCGGCGATTGCGCTGCAGCGTTCATTGCGCGATACTGGCTTTGCCGTACTTGCCAACCACCCGATTGCTGCCGACCGGCTAGCCCGTCTTTATGATCACTGGGGCGATTTCTTTGCCAGTGACAGCAAACATGACTTCACTGTTCAGCCGCCGCGCCATGATGGCTTTTTTCCGTTCCGTTCGGAAAATGCCAAGGACTCGCCAATCAAGGATCTCAAAGAATTTTTTCATATCTATCCCGACTCGCCCGTTCCCGACGGGCTTGAGGATGAAACCCGTGCCATTTACCGTGAACTGGTGACACTAGGCACCGAATTGCTTGGCTGGATTCAGGCACAGACGCCACCTGACATTGCCGCCACCTTTACCATGCCGCTTGATGAGATGATGCATGAAAGCCGCGAAAGCCTGCTGCGGATTCTGCATTACCCGCCGGTTGTCGCGCCCGAACCGAATGCCATCCGCGCCGCCGCACATGAAGATATAAATCTGATTACATTATTATTATCCGGATCAAAGCCGGGGCTGCAGGCGCGCGATGCCGCAGGGGTCTGGCATGATATTTCATGCGATCCGGGGATGATAACGATCAATAATGGTGACATGCTGGCCATGGCCAGCGGCAATTATTATCCGTCAACAACGCATCGGGTGATAAATCCTGATGCACATGCCAATCAATCGCGCTATTCTATGCCAATGTTTTTACATCCACGATCCGATGTATTACTAAAGCCTGGCATGACAGCAGATAATTATCTGCAGCAACGCCTGAAAGAAATCGGTCTGAAGTAAGGTTGTTGTGTTAAAGTTAAGACCATTTGTAAGGGACTAGGGAGACATAAATGTTGAATAAATTTTTAGGGGCGGCAATTGCTGTCACCATGAGTACAGCCGCTTTCGCCGCTGACTTCAAGCCAGCCGTTATTTACGATATGGGCGGTAAGTTCGACAAATCCTTCAATGAAGGTGTGTGGAATGGCGTGCAGAAATTCACCGCCGAATCTGGCGTTGAAGTGATGGAATTTGAGGTCACCAACGAAACCCAGCGTGAGCAGGCAATGCGTCGGATGGCCGAGCGCGGCGCAACGGTGATTTTGGGTGTTGGTTTTGCCCAGGCCGATGCGATTTCAAAAGTCGCCGCCGAATATCCTGATCGTCAGTTCTCGATCATCGATGTGGGCTGGCTTGATGCGCCAAATCTGCGCCAGTATGTGTTCAAGGAACATGAGGGAAGCTACATTGTCGGTGTTGCCGCCGCCAAGGCGTCAAAGACCAACAAGGTTGGCTTTATCGGCGGTATGGACATTCCGCTGATCCGTAAATTTGCCTGCGGTTATGTTGGCGGTGTCAAATCAGTCAGCGGTGGTGCCGAGGTCTATCAGAACATGACCGGTTCAACCCCGTCTGCTTGGAACGATCCGGCCAAGGGTGCTGAATTGACCCAGTCACAGATCGATCGCGGTGCTGATGTTGTCTATCATGCGGCTGGTGGTACTGGCGGCGGTGTTATTCAGGCCGCGGCTGATGCTGGCAAGCTGGCGATTGGCGTTGACTCAAACCAGAATGGCATGGCACCGGGCAGTGTTCTGACATCAATGCTAAAGCGCGTTGACGTTGCCGCCTATGAAACATTCCGCGATGCAAAGGCAGGTAAATTCACCTCTGGTATCGTCACACTTGGTCTGGCCGAAGGCGGCGTTGACTGGGCATTGGATGATAATAACGCCTCACTGGTCACAGCTGACATGAAAGCAGCTGTCGAAAAAGCCAAAGCCGACATTATCGGCGGTGCCGTGACCGTGCATGACTATACAAGTGACGAAAGCTGCCCTTACTAGGAAAGCTGTCACAACCAACATGACACAACCTAACAAAACCTCCAGCGGTGAAGTTTCTTCACCGCTGGCTGTTGAACTTACTGATATTTCCAAGGCCTTTGGCACCGTGCGTGCCAATGAAAAGGTCAATCTGGCTGTAAAGCAGGGGCATATCCACGGCATCATTGGCGAAAATGGCGCCGGCAAATCGACCCTTGTCAGCATCCTTTACGGTTTCTACCGCGCCGATTCAGGCCATATTTCGATTAATGGTACGCCGGTTGATATCGGCAGTTCGGCTGATGCGATTGCCAATGGCATCGGCATGGTGCATCAGCATTTCATGCTTGTTCCCAATTTCACCGTACTTGAGAATATCATGCTGGGGCATGAAGGCCATGCCCAGCTTGACAAGGCGGCGACCCACGCACGTGCCGAACTTCGCGCCTTATCCGACGCCTACGGGCTCGCGGTTGATCCTGACAGTCTGGTCGAAGATCTGCCGGTTGGCTTGCAGCAGCGTGTTGAAATTCTCAAAGCGCTCTTTCGCGGTGCGCGCATCCTCATACTTGATGAACCGACAGGCGTTTTGACGCCGCAGGAAACCGACCAGCTTTTTGACATTCTCGGTGCCTTGCGCGATCAGGGTGTGACGATCCTGTTCATCACGCATAAGTTACGCGAAATCATGGCGATCACCGATACTGTCTCGGTCATGCGTCAGGGGCAGATGGTTGCGCATCTCGAAACCGCATCGGCAAGTCCGGCAAAGCTGGCCGAATTGATGGTCGGGCGCAAGGTTCTGCTTGATGTCAATCATACCGCCGCCACGGCTGGTGACATATTGCTGACTGCCGACAATCTCTATTGCGCCGGTGATTCGGGCGAAGCACAGTTAAAGGATGTATCCTTCACCCTGCGCAGTGGTGAAATTATTGGCATTGCGGGCGTGTCCGGCAATGGCCAGTCCGAACTGCTTGATATTCTGGCTGGCATCCGCCCACCACAGGCAGGCCGTTTTACCTTTGCCGGTCATACCATTGATGCGGCGCACCCGCTAGGTCCCGCCGCCTTGCGCGATCTTGGCATTGCGCATGTGCCCGAAGACCGGCACCGCCGCGGCATTGTGCTGAATTTTTCCGCCGCCGAATCGATGTTGCTGGGTCACAGCGATAATAAAAGCGATAACAGGGGTGATAATAAAGCCGGTAATGATCTTGGCGATAGCTGGTGGCTTGATCCGAAAAAGCTGGCCGCACATTGCGCCACCCGCATGCAGGCCTTTGATGTCCGCCCGCCTGACCCTGATTATATCAGCGCCAATTTTTCCGGCGGTAATCAGCAGAAACTGGTTCTCGCACGCGAAATCTCGACCGAACCCACCTTGTTGCTTGTTGGCCAGCCAACCCGCGGTGTTGATATTGGCGCGATCGAATTTATCCACCAGCAATTGATCGAACTGCGCAATCGCGGCTGTTGCATTTTGCTGGTATCGGTCGAACTCGAAGAAATCATGAGCCTGTCCGACCGCATTCTTGTGATGAATGATGGCGGCATCGTCGGCGAAGTCGCGCGCGCCGATGCCGATGAAAAAACCCTTGGTATGATGATGGCTGGCATGGCTCCGGATAATGCTCCGGACACTACATCAACCAGCAAGACAGGACAGGCATCATGAATGTACAGAAGCCACTGCCGCGCTGGGTTGATATCGGCCTGATTCCGGTTATCAACGTACTGGTCGCTTTATTCGTTTCGGGCATTGTTGTCGCCTTGATTGGCGAAAATCCCTTTGTCGCTATGATGGTGATGGTCAAGGGTGCCTTTGTCTATGATGGCAGTCTTGGTTACACCTTATATTACGCCACCAATTTCATTTTCACTGGCCTCGCCGTAGCGGTTGCCTTTCATGCCATGCTGTTCAATATCGGCGGCGAGGGTCAGGCCTATCTTGGCGGCCTTGGGGCAGGGCTGATCTGTCTGTGGATGGACAGCTTTATGCCCGCCATCCTGTTGATCCCGCTGGCGATCATGGCATCTGCCGCCTTTGGTGCCATCTGGGGTGTGATCCCGGGCTATCTGCAAGCCAGACGCGGCAGTCATATCGTGATTACCACGATCATGTTCAATTTTCTGGCGGCATCGATCATGGTGTCATTGCTGGCTGGCATGCTCAAATCAGGCGGGCAGATGTCGCCCGAAACACGCGCATTCACTGATGCCGCCAGCCTGCCGATGATCCATGATATTCTGCAAGGTCTTGGTTTTGATGTGGCGCGTTCGCCTTTGAATCTGTCCTTTGTGATTGCCCTGCTTGCCTGTGTCGGTGTCTGGGTGCTGATCTGGCGGTCACGGCTTGGCTATGCGATCCGCGCCGTTGGCCAGAGCCCGCAAGCCGCCCAATATGCGGGCATTTCGATCGAACGCATTATCATCATCACGATGGCCATTTCGGGCGGGCTGGCAGGCTTGATGGCAATCAACGAAATTCTGGGGGTTCAGCATCGGGTGATTCTCAACTTCACTTCCGGCTATGGTTTTACCGGTATCGCGGTGGCCTTGATGGGACGCAATCATCCTTTCGGTATCATTCTGGCAAGCCTGCTTTTTGGTGCCTTATATCAGGGCGGTGCCGAACTCGATTTTGAGTTTTCGACCATCACCCGTGAAATGGTGCTGATGATCCAGGGTCTGATCATCCTGTTTTCGGGTGCCTTATCCTTCATGTTCCAGAAACCTCTGCAACGGCTGTTTTCACGGCTGACCGCAGGCAATGCAACGGAGGCGGCACATGGTTAGTCTGGGCGCCGATCTCTGGTTACAGTTCATTCTGGCACTTGATGCAACTTTGCGCGTGGCCACGCCTTTGATCCTGTGCGCCATGGCAGGTATTTTTTCCGAACGTGCCGGCATCATCGATATTTCGCTTGAAGGCAAGATGCTGCTATCGGCCTTTACCGCTGCCGCCACCGCCAGCCTGATGCATTCACCAATGCTGGGTTTGCTGGCAGGTATCACCGTATCGGTTGTGTTTTCGATCATTCATGGTTTTGCCTGTATCACGCATCGCGGCAATCAGGTCATTTCCGGTCTGGCGATCAATATTCTGGCATCGGGTCTGACAGTCACTGTCGGCATTGCCATTTTTCGCCAGGGCGGCCAGACCCCGAATCTGGCACGCGCCGATCGTTTTGCCCCGACCGAACTGCCCTTTATTGATGCGCTTAATCATATTCCCATTATCGGGACGATCTATCGGGAACTGATTTCCGGACATAATATCCTTGTCTGGGTTGGCTTTCTAGCGGTTATTTTCACCTCCTATATACTCTGGAAAACCCGCTTCGGCCTGCGCTTGCGCGCTGTTGGTGAAAAGCCCGAAGCGGTTGATAGCGCCGGCATTTCGGTCAGTCTGCTCCGCTATAAAGCGGTGATTATCGCGGGTGTTTTATGCGGCATTGCCGGTGCCTATCTATCCACCGCGCATGGCAGTGGCTTTGTCCGCGAGATGACCGCCGGTAAAGGTTATATTGCTTTGGCGGCGATGATCTTTGGCAAATGGCAACCGCGTGGTGCCTTGCTTGCCTGTCTGCTATTCGGGTTTCTTGAAGCGATTGCCGCGCGCTTGCAAGGTGTCGAACTACCACTTATCGGCGAGGCTCCGGTCGAGCTGATACTGGCGATGCCTTATCTGATGACGGTTATCCTGCTGGCAGGGCTTGTCGGGCGGGCGGTGCCACCACGCGCCATCGGCCAGCCTTATATTAAGGAGCGCTAGATGGCCACGCATAATACTAAATCTGACAGCATGCTGATCACCGCGGCGATTGATGCCATGTCGCGTGCCTATGCGCCCTATTCGGATTTTGCCGTTGGCGCGGCATTGCTTGATGAACAGGGGCGCATCCATTGCGGGGCGAATGTTGAAAATGCTGCCTATCCGAATGGTATCTGCGCCGAAACATCGGCGATTGCCATGATGGTCAATGCAGGCGGTAGCCGGATTGAACGTATCGCGGTGGCAGGCGGAACGGATGCGGGTGATATCCTGTGCACACCATGTGGTGGGTGCCGTCAGCGGATCCGCGAATTTGCCGCGCCGGATACGGTGATTATCATTGCCAATCCTGGCGGTGAACAGCAACGCTTTACGCTGGCTGATTTATTACCGCATAGTTTCGGCCCCGAAAATTTGGAATAAGCATCATCCGGCCAAAACGAAGTGACGGCCGAAAGATGATCGCGGCATAATATAAGCATCATCCGGCCAAAACGAAGTGACGGCCGAAAGATGATCGCGGATTATACAAGCATCATCCGGCCTGAGAGCAACGAAGGCCGAAAGATGATCGCACTTTTGAACCCTCCGATCCATTTGTTTAGCCAAGTTTGCTGTTTTACCCGTCACTTTCGCAACACTGTTGTAAATTTGTCACACATTAGAGAAATATGTTTCACCTCAATCCATCATAACTTGTTAATTTAGAGAAACTTAATATTCTGCTCTCATGTCAATGGTGACATATTTTCTCTAAGGGAGATTTAACATGCGTAAGGTTCTTCTTGCGACTACCGCTTTGGTAGCACTTGGTGGCGTTTCAGCCGCTTCTGCTGACGTATCTCTGTCAGCTTCTGCTTCATGGACATATGATTCATGGTCAGACGACACAGCCAGCGATGGCTCTACAAACAACACTTCAGCAGCAATGGACTCAGATTTCACAATCTCAGGTTCAACAACTGCTGATTCAGGCATGTCATTCGGTGGTTCAATCCACGTTGATGACGGTGTTGATGATGACGCCCGTATGCACATTTCTGATGATTGGGGTCAGATCTCATTTGGTGAGCACAATGACGCAGCAAAAGCCTCATCAGCTGGTCAATCAGCTCTTGATGCGGCCATTTCAGGTGGATCATCAATCAGTTCAACAACAACACCTGCTCTGACAACTGGTCTGGGTACAGCTACTGTTATCGGTGGCGAAGCCAAAGGTCAGATCATGTACACTTCACCAACAGTGAATGGTATTACTCTGCGCGTTTCACAGGCAGACGCTGGTGCAGGTTCAAAAGCTGACGCAACTGCAGTAGGCCTAACTTATGCAGTTGACCTTGACGGTGTTGGTTTAACTGCTCACTATGCTTCATATGACGTTGATGCAGCTGCTGACGCAACAACTGGCATTGGTTCACTTGAGACAGACGCTAGTAGCTTTGGTGTTAAAGTTGTATATGGCGACTTCACTCTCCGCGCTGCAAGCAGTTCTACTGACGTCAAAGAAGGTGACGGAACAATGGGCGTTGCTGGTGCATACGAGTCAGAAACAAATGATTATGGCGTTACATATGCAATGTCAGACTCAATCACTATTGAAGCAGTTACATCGTCTTCAGAGCTGTCTACAGGCAGTCAAAACGGTGGTGACTCATATGAAGCCGCTCAGGTTGGCGTAAAGTACGTTCCAGCTACTGGCATGTATATCTCATTGTCAAACCGTACATATGAGATGAAAGACTCATCTGCCGGTACAACTAACGACGGTGCAAACACTCGTCTGAAGGTTGGTGTAACATTCTAATTTGAATGTTATCATTCCGAATGAAAGGGAGGGGCTTGCCCCTCCCTTTTTTCTTTACAAATGAACTGTCTATTTGCATTCTCTTGGCATATTCACAAATCAATGGATCGCCGACATGAAAATCACCAATTCCCTTGCCGCAATTTTGGTTACTCTTGCATTTATTCTGGCAGGTTGCTCGGGCGCAGATATTCAACCTGTTGCCGAAGAAGAAGGTGAAGCATCTTTTCTGACCGGCAAGACTGGCGGTCTGAAAATCATGGATTTTGGCGCGGATGACAAAACCGACAGCATGCCGGTTAACGCCTTATTATGGCGTGCGTCCCTGGAAATCGCCGCCTTTGTGCCGCTTGCCGACGTAGATACATTCGGCGGCAGCATCCTGACCGAATGGTACTCGCTTGCCGAGCGCCCCGATGAGCGCATCAAATTGATGATCTTTGTGGTTGGCCGTGAATTACGTTCGGATGCGATTCAGGTGCGCGTATTTGCCCAGAAAGCTGAAAATAACGCATGGGGCGCGGCCACACGCGATGAAGCTTTAGCCAGCAAAATCGAAGAGCTCATTCTGACACGCGCACGTGAAATGCGCGCCGCGTCAATCGCCGAAACCGCCGAATAGACTGATGTTAATGACCGCCGATAATATATGGCGACCCTGCTAGGGGATATTTACGGGATAGTTCACAGGAAATTTCATGACGCATTATGATGCTCCTGCCATTGAAAAAAAATGGCAGCGCCGCTGGGAAGATAAAGGTTGTTTTACCGCCGCCCAGCCAGACCATAAAACCCCTGACCAGAAGCCCAAATATTATGTGCTGGAAATGTTTCCCTATCCGTCAGGGCGGATTCATATGGGGCATGTCCGCAATTACACGCTTGGCGATGTTGTGGCGCGCTTTCGCCGTGCGCAGGGATATAATGTCCTGCATCCGATGGGCTGGGATGCCTTTGGCCTGCCAGCTGAAAATGCGGCGATGGAGCGTGGTATTCATCCGGGCAAATGGACGGTTGAGAACATTGCCGCCATGCGCACCCAGCTCAAAAGCATGGGACTGTCCTATGATTGGGATCGCGAACTAGCCACCTGCACACCTGATTATTACCAGCATGAACAGCGCATGTTCCTCAAATTCCTCGACGCTGGTCTGGCCTATCGCAAGGAAAGCTGGGTCAATTGGGATCCGGTTGAAAATACCGTGCTGGCCAATGAACAGGTTGTCGATGGTCGTGGCTGGCGTTCGGGTGCACCGGTTGAACGGCGGCTTCTATCGCAATGGTTTCTGCGCATTACTAAATATGCCGATGATCTGCTTGCCGCAATTGACGGGCTAGATCGCTGGCCGGATCGTGTCCGCCTGATGCAGCATAACTGGATTGGCAAATCCGCAGGTGCGCGCGTTAATTTCCGCATCACCGATGATGGTTCTGGTGATTTTGATGGCCGTGATATCGAAGTTTTCACCACCCGCCCTGACACTCTATATGGTGCGTCCTTCATTGCCATTGCGGCGAATCATCCGCTTGCGCGCGATATTGCCGCCAATGATCAGGCCGCGGCTGATTTTGCCGCCGAATGTGCCAAGCTCGGCACCTCCGAAGCGGCGGTCGAAACCGCCGATAAGAAAGGCTATGATACAGGCCTGCGCGTGGCGCATCCGGTCATTGATGGCGCGACTTTGCCTGTCCATATCGCCAATTTTGTGCTGATGGATTATGGCACTGGCGCCATTTTCGGCTGTCCGGCACATGACCAGCGCGATCTTGATTTTGCCAATGCCTATGATTTGCCGGTTTTGCCGGTGGTCTTGCCCGATGATGCCGATACCGATGCGGATAATTTTTCAATCACTGACACCGCCTATACTGGCCCTGGCAAATTGATCAATTCGGGGCCATGGAACGGACTTGATGTCGAAGCGGGCAAGCAGGCAGCCTTTGCAACACTCGCGGCCGCTGGTGCCGGTCAGGCCGAAACCACTTTCCGGCTTCGTGACTGGGGCGTATCGCGGCAACGCTATTGGGGCTGTCCGATCCCGATCATTCACTGTGACACATGCGGCGCGGTGCCGGTGCCAGATGATCAGCTACCCGTAGAGCTGCCTGACGATGTCGATTTCACCCAGCCGGGCAATCCGCTTGCCAATCATCCAAGCTGGAAACACACAACCTGTCCCAAATGTGGTGCCAAGGCGACCCGCGAACAGGATACATTTGACACTTTCTTTGAAAGCTCATGGTATTTCCTGCGTTATTGCGACCCGCATCATGACAATGGCTTCAGCACCGAGGCAGCACAATATTGGATGCCAGTCGATCAATATATTGGCGGTGTCGAACATGCGGTTCTGCATTTGCTATATTCGCGCTTTTTCACCCGTGCTTTAAGCGAAGTCGGCTATCTTCAGCTGGATGAACCTTTTGCCGGCCTGATGACGCAAGGCATGGTCTGCCACCAGACATTTCAGGATCAGAATGGCAAATGGCTATTCCCCACCGATGTCGAACGCGATGGCGATAACTGGGTCATGCGTGACAGCAAGGCACCGATCACCGCCGGACGTATCGAAAAGATGAGCAAGTCGAAGCGCAATGTTGTCGATCCCGAGCTTATCATCGACACATATGGTGCTGATACGGCACGTCTGTTCATGCTGTCCGACTCGCCGCCCGAACGCGATTTGGAATGGACCGAATCCGGCGTCGAAGGCGCCTCGCGTTTCCTGAAAAAAATCTGGCGGCTGGCGGCGGATGACACGATCGCACCAGCTGGCACCCCGTCACAAATACAGATGCCGGACAATGCCGATCCGAAAGCGCTCGATCTGGTCAAGACGGTGCATAAAACCATCCTTGCCATCACCCGGGATATCGAGGAATTCCGCTTCAACCGTGCTGTTGCCCAGCTTCACACCTTGTCAAACGCGATCGGAACCTTGCCTGGCGATTGTGCCGGATCACCCGAAGCGCGCCGCTTTGCGATTGAAAGCCTGGCCATGCTGATCGCGCCGCTAACCCCGCATATCGCCGAAGAAATGTGGCATATGCTTGGTCATGACAGCATGCTGGCCGATACCACATGGCCGGCTGCCGATCCGGCGCTGGCTGCCGATGATGAAGTCGAAATCGGCGTGCAGGTAAATGGCAAATTACGCACCACCATCACCTTGCCACGCGATTGCCCGAAAGACGAGGCCGAAGCAAAAGCATTGGCATCCGAAGCCGTTTCCCGATATCTTGATGGTAAGGCTCCTAAGCGGGTCATCGTAGTGCCGAACAGGATTATCAATGTCGTTGCGTAACTTCATCATCGGTCTTTTGCATGCATCTCTGCTGGGTGGCGTTCTTTTGCTGGGTGGCTGCACATCCTTATCCAAGGATCAGATCGATAACGCGATGGTCGACCAGCTTGCCAGTGTCGAAATTGTTCCCGTGTCGGGGCGCAATGGGCAGATTTTCAACCAGAGCCTGCGCCAGACCATGTTTAGCAGCTATGGTGCCGAAGCCCGATATCGCCTGTCCAGCAGCATATCGGTAAGCTCCAGCGAAACCTTTGCCGTGCGCGGCGTGTCATCCGATTTCAAAAAGATGACCATGTCCGTATCCTTTACCCTGACCGACATTGGCACCAATGAAGTCGCGTTTAAGAACGCTGTCACCGCCAATGCGACTTTGGGTACTGTCTCTTCGAAATATGGTCTTGAGCAATCCGAATTACAGGCCAAGAAACGCCTCGCCAAATTATTGGCCGAGCGCGTGCGTCGTCGCCTGCAACTATATTTCCTCTCCATTGCCCAGCCCATAGATAATACATGAAAATCCAGACCCGCCAGATTGCCGGTCTTCTCAAACAACCACCTGCGCATATGCGCGCCTTTCTGTTTCATGGCAATGATATCGGCCTGATTCACGAACGCGCCCTCGCGCTAGCCAGCCATTACAGCGACAATCTCGATGATGTCTTTTCGGTCACCCGCCTTGATAGCGGTGCGGTGGAAAATGATGTCAGCGTCATTGCTGATGCTTTATCCAGCATTGCCGTTTTTGCCGACACCCGTGTGGTGATCGTTCGCGGACGTGGCACCGAACTTGTCGAGGCGTGCAAATTGGCGCTGACACCGCGCGATGATAACCCGCCGCTGGCAGGTGCCGTACTGATTGTCGAAGCCCGTGAAACAACAACACGTCATGCGATTGTCAAATTGTTTGAAAGCGGTGATATCTGCGCGTCAATCGGGTGCTATGCCGATGATAGCGGCACCATCCGCGATCTTGTTCAGGCCAGCTTTGCCGAATTATCGATCCGCGTTGATCGTGACGTCATGGATCTGATTGTTGCCAGATTAGGCGCCGACCGTGCCAGCTCGCGCCGCGAAATCGAAAAGCTGGCGCTGATGGCTGGGCAGGGGGGCAGCCTGACCGCCCGGGATATCGAAGACGCGCTCGAAGACAGCACCGTTCTGGCGATTGACGATGTCGCCAGCGCCGTTGCCGATGGCGATATTATCCGTTTGCAAAACGCAATCGCCAAAGCATGGTCGGAAGATGCCAATCCGGTCATGGTTATACGTGGCTGTCATAATTATTTCCGTAATTTGCTGATCGCAGCACATGCCGTATCGACAGGTAGCGCGCGCGATGTGGCGATAAAGTCATTACGCCCGCCTGTACATTTCAAAATACAGGGGCGCATGGCCGCGCAATTGCAAAAATGGGGATATAATCAGGCCATGGCGGCCTTGGATAAATTGCAGGATATCGAACTGACCATCAAATCATCCAGCCCCGATGATCGGGTGATCTGCATGCAGGGGTTGCTGGGGCTGTGCCTGCGCGCGCGTTCCTGACCGCTTATTCTTATCTGGCTATTCCTATCTGGTTACTCTAGGCCAAGCTGTTCGAGAATAAAGGTGATCTGCGCAAAATCCTCACAATGAAACACCAACTTGCCGCTTGCTTTCGACGCGTCCCAATCGACTGTCATCGCCAGACCAAGCTGTTCGGCCGCGCGCGCTTCCAATGCCAGAATGTCAGGTGATTTTGCCGGTCCCGCCTGTCCCCCTTTGCCACCCGCCTGCTGGCCGGACACATCATCACTTTCGGTGCGCCGTTTCGCCAGCGCTTCGGCCTGCCGCGCCGAAAGCCCTTTGCTGACAATCTCCTCGGCCAGTGCCGACGCGTCATCATGACCAATCAATGGCCGCACCTGACCCATCGTCAGCTGGCCATCGGCAACCAGCGACATGACATCATTTGGCAAGCTCAGCAGACGCAGAAGATTGGCAATGTGGCTTCGTGATTTTCCAATTAATTCAGATAGTTGCTCTTGCTTGTATTTATGCTTGGAAATCAGATTCTGATATCCCAGAGCTTCTTCAATCACCGTCAGATCACTACGTTGCACATTTTCAATCAAGGCCAGTTCATAGGCTTCGACATCGCTGATGTCGCGCAGGATTGCAGGTACCGAATGCAATTGGGCTAATTGCGCCGCCCGCCAGCGCCGCTCACCGGCGATCAGCTGATAGCGTTGCGGATTATCCGCGCTTTGCCGAACCAGAACCGGTTGCATAATGCCTTTCTGGCGAATCGACTCGGCCAGTTCCTGTAAAGCGGATTTATCAAATTTCAGGCGCGGTTGCCACGGGCCCGAATTGATCCATTCAACCGGAATATCAACCACCCCGCCAGTGACAGCACCCGCAACAGTGGCTGATGGCGGCGGCGTATCTGCCACTTCCGGTTTTGCTGCCATATCGGGCGCACGCGTCGTGGCTGGTGCCATATTTGCAGACGTTGAATTCGGCGCGGTTGCCGCGGCAATCCCCGCATCACCAAGAAGCGATGACAGACCGCGTCCCAGACCACGCGCTGGATGTTTCGGAATGACCTTTTCCGGCGTCGTTGGCGCGGCGGCTTTTTTACCGGCTTTTTTAGCTTTGGTTTTCTTTGACGGCGTTTTGGCCATTAGGCGGCATCCTTTTCTTGCGTCAGCAGTTCGGCGGCGAGCGCGGCATAGGCCTGTGCCCCGACACATTTCAGATCATACATCAAAACCGGCTGTCCGAAAGATGGCGCTTCGGACACGCGGACATTACGCGGAATGACGGTATTATAAACGACATGTCCCAGATGCGCGCGCACATCATTTTCCACCGATTCGGATAATTTATTGCGGCTATCGAACATCGTCAGCACCACACCCTGCATTTCCAGCGCCGGATTAATGCCGCCACGCACCGCATCAATCGTACGCATGAGCTGGCTCAGACCCTCAAGCGCATAAAATTCGCATTGCAGCGGAATCAATACCGATGCCGCCGCGCATAAGGCATTCACGGTCAACAGGCCAAGCGAAGGCGGACAGTCGATAATCACATAATCATAATCATCTGCCACTCTATTGACCGCATCGGCAAGCCTGTATTCACGGCGTTCGACATCGATCAGCTCGATTTCGGCGGCGGAAAGATCAACCACGGCAGGTATGATATCAAGCCGCGGGACAATCGTACCCTGAATCGCGGTGGCGGCATCTATCTGCCCGATCACGACATGATAGCTGTTATGTTCGCGATCTGCCGGATCGATACCAAATCCGGTGCTGGCATTGCCTTGCGGGTCGAAATCGATCAACAGCACCTTGCGGCCACAGGCAGCCAGTGCGGTCGCCAGATTCACCGACGTTGTCGTTTTACCAACACCACCTTTTTGATTTGCTACCGCAATGATGCGTGATTGATTATTCATTCAATGCCCCAAAGAAAACGATAAGAGAGAAAAACGATTAAAAGAGAAAACAATAAGTGAAAAAACGATTAAATTGACGACAATTATGTAAATTACTGATCTTGGGTTAACTGTAAAACCACGCCTTCGGGATCGGACAGGCTTGGATAGGTGACCGCCGACATGATGGGATAATCTGGCATTTCGGTCAATTCCTCTTCGACATTACGCCCTTTGAGAAGCAGTAAAACCGTATGTGGTGCCATATGCGGTGCCATCAGGCCAATGGCCTTGCCCAGCGGCGCAAAGGCACGCGCCGTTATCACATCGGGCGCCATTGCAGACAGGCTTTCGATACGCTCATTATGGACAGTGGCTGTCAGGTCTAATTCTCTTATAACTGTTTGTAAAAAAACGGTTTTTTTATGATCTGACTCGACAAGATGTACCGTTGCATCCTGCATGATCGACAGCACCAGCCCGGGAAAGCCAGCCCCGCTACCCACATCCAGAATCACTTTGCATCCTTCGGGCAGATAGCGGGCTAACTGCCCCGAATCCAGAATATGGCGTTGCCAGGCAATATCCAGCGTCTTGCGCGCGACCAGATTGACCGAATTCTGCCATTTTTCCAGTAAAGCAAGATAGGCGGCGCATTTATCCAATGTTTCACGTGAAACATTTAGCGCATTTTGCACGGATTCGGGTGTCATCGCGCGTCCTCATATGCAGATTCGCTATTTTTCAGCCCATGCCACCAGCTATTTATAGCGGAAAATATGCCATTTCCATCATTTCGGGCGGGCGTAAGTGTAAAATGTTTCACGTGAAACATTTTGTTTTCCGGAAATCGGCTATCGGCATCAGCTCATCTCGCGCCGCATGGCTGGGGATTTCGGATTTTGGCTAAAGGCCGCATCCTCACGGCGGCGTATATGGCGCAAAACCGCTACAACCGAGGCTGGCGTCAGCCCGGGCAGGCGATTCGCCTGTCCTATCGTTTCCGGCTGGCGTTTTTTCAGCACATCCTGCGCTTCCGCCGACAGGCCGCCAATCACCGAAAAATCAATATCGTCGGGAATCAGCGTGGCTTCGTCACGGCGCAACGCGTCAATATCGGCTTTCTGGCGCGCCACATAGCCTGCATAACGATAATCGGCTTCAAGCTGGGCACGGTAAAGCGGTTCGATATCTGCCAGTTCCGGCCATAACGGCGTCAGCCGTTCAATCGTGATACCTTCAAGGCCAAGCATATCGGCTGCCGAGCGTTTGCCACCGTCACGCGGCTTTGGCAAACCCGCCGCTTCCAATGCCTTGCCTGACGCCTGCAGATCGGCCAATGTCACTTGCGCCGACGCCAGCGCCTTACTCTTGGCGTGCCATGCGGTCTGGCGCGCGCTTCGCACACAGCCAATGGCAATGCCTTTTTCGGTCAGCCGCTGATCGGCATTATCGGCACGCAATAATAGCCGGTATTCGGCGCGTGACGTAAACATCCGATAGGGTTCAGGCGCACCTTTGGAAATCAGATCATCAATCATCACCCCGATATAGGCATCGGCACGGTCAAGCGTAAAGCTGGTCTTGTGCCCGCTATCACCCGATGACGCGGCAAGGGCGGCATTGATTCCGGCCATCAGACCTTGCGCGGCAGCCTCTTCATAGCCAGTAGTGCCATTGATCTGGCCAGCCAGATACAGGCCTGGCAATGACCGTAATTCCAGCGTCTGGCGCAAGGCACGCGGATCGACAAAATCATATTCGATCGCATAGCCATGTTGCAAAATAACCGTCTGTTCAAGGCCGGAGATGGTTTTGACAAGCGCATCCTGCACATCGCGTGGCAAGCTTGTCGAAATACCATTCGGATAGATTGTATGATCGTCCAGCCCTTCTGGCTCAAGGAATAGCTGATGCGATTCCTTATCGGCAAAGCGGTTGACCTTATCTTCGATTGACGGGCAATAGCGTGGTCCCTGACCCGAAATATTGCCATTGAATACCGCTGATAAATGCATCGATTCGGCAATGATCCGGTGCGTTTCGGCCGTCGTGCGGGTGATTCCGCATTCGATTTGCGGCACGGTGATCTTGTCGGTCAGGGTCGAGAATGGAATAGGCGGGTTATCGGCTGGCTGCATTTCAAGCACCGACCAGTCAATCGTGCGTCCGTCAAGGCGGGGCGGCGTACCAGTTTTCAGCCGGCCAAGTGGCAAGGCCAGATCGGCCAGACGTGCGGCCAGCATATTTGACGGAGCCTCGCCAATGCGCCCAGCTTGCGTCCGTTCATTGCCAAGATGGATCAGGCCACCCAGAAATGTCCCCGTGGTCAGAACAACGCGCGCCGCCGAAATGGTGCGCCCATCTTCGCAGACAATCCCCGCAACCTGCTGCTTTGCACCGGTTTCGCCGGAACCAACATTATCAATTAGCAGATCACCAACCGCCGCTTCGATAATGGTGATATTGTCATCTTCATTCAGAAAATCCTGAATGGCGGTACGATACAGGGCACGGTCAGCCTGCGCGCGCGGGCCATGCACAGCCGGACCACGCGATTTATTCAGCATGCGGAACTGGATTCCGGCGCGGTCAATCGCCCGCCCCATCAGCCCGTCAAGCGCATCGATCTCGCGGACAAGATGGCCTTTGCCCAGCCCGCCAATCGCCGGATTGCAAGACATTTCGCCAATCCGGTCAGCGCGCATCGTGACCAGCGCTACCGACGCGCCCATACGCGCGGCTGCAGCGGCCGCCTCACAGCCCGCATGACCTCCACCAACAACAATGACATCAAATGCAGATTTCATTCTTTGACTTTATCCGTTCAGCTATCCGGTTGCAGATTTAATATGGGATAGCATTATTCATGACCCAATGGGGGGCGAACATATCATAGATTATGGTTTTTTGCCGCATTGTTCGGTGATTCGTCGGTTAAAATACAAAAATGTTTCACGTGAAACATTTTCCCCCGATGATGCCGCGCCACCCGCTATGGCAGGCTAAAAGGCCGTTATCGGCTGGCTCTGGCCATGAATACCGCAGAAACTGGCTGAATCCGGCTCATATATATATTAAAAATGTTTCACGTGAAACATTTCTGGCTGGGCAATCACAGCTGGATATCAGCTATGTGATGACTCTATTTGCCTATACAAAAGGAGGAGAAGATCGAACCCAGCAAATCCTCAACGTCGATTTTGCCTGTAATCCGCCCCAGTGCCGTAGCTGCCATACGGAAATCTTCGGCCGCCAGTTCGGGATTGGCGTCAAAATCATGCGCCAGTCCGCGTTCAAGGCTGTGCATGGCGCCAAGCAACGCATCGCGATGCCGTGCGCGCGTGATGATCGCGCTTTGACTATCCTGATTAAGCGGGACAATCGCCGTGCTGATCGCCGTGATCAGTATTTCAATATCCGCACTATCATGTAGGCTGAGATGTAATGCCCCATCCGGCACCGTGCCTGCCAAGCCCAGATCGCGTTTATTCAGCACGATAAGATGACGGCCACCTGTGAGTGTGCCAATTTCGGCAAGATAGTCCGGCCATGCCGGATCACAGCCATCAAGGATAATCAGGCCAAAATCGGCATCGCGGCCAGCCTGACGTGCGCGGCGGATACCTTCGGCTTCGACAGCCCCGACGCCATCACGCAAACCGGCCGTATCCATAAAGGTTACCGGCACGCCGCCCAGATCCATTTTGACCGAAACAATATCGCGCGTTGTACCGGCTTCAGCCGAGGTGATGACCGCCTCACGCCCCGAAATCGCATTGAGGGCGGTTGATTTGCCCGCATTCACCGCGCCAAGTAATGCCACACGCACGCCATCGCGCACGACTTCACCCGCCTTATTATCCGCCATGATAGCGCCAATCTCGGCAATCAGCGTTGCGGTGCTGGCGCGCAATGCCGCTTCAACTGATTCAGGCAGATCTTCATCGGCAAAATCAATCAGGGCTTCGAGCTGGCCAGCCAGACCAATCAGCGTGTCGCGCCATGCGGTAACCGGCTTGCGCAAGGCACCATCAAGCTGCGCCCATGCCTGATGAAGCTGGGCTGGCGTTTCGGCATCGATCAGATCAGCCAGACCTTCGACACCCGACAGGTCGAATTTATCATTGCCAAAAGCGCGGCGGGTAAATTCGCCTGGCAAGGCCAGACGGAAGCCATCTATCTGCGCCAGCCTATCCAGGATCATCGCCTGTACCGCCTGACTGCCATGACAATGGATTTCGAGCACATCTTCACCTGTTGGCGAAGCAGGTGCCTGCATATAAAGCAGAAGCACTTCGTCAATCGGCTGACCCGCGTCATTGACAAGCCGGCGCACGGCAAACTGCCCCACTTGAGGACAGCGCACGTGAAAAGCATCCGCCGCATGGCGCGCCATATCGCCGCTAATCCGCACAATGGCAATCGCCGAACGCCCGGGCGGCGTGGCCAAAGCAAAAATCGTGTCATTGAAAGTGTCGCCAGTCATTTTGGGTCTTTCATCATAAAAGGCATCATAAAGGGATAGCTTTACGTCACTATTAGGCGATTTGGCAAAATGTTTCACGTGAAACATTTTTGGAAAAGTCTGAACAGGGGTAAAGTAGCCTATGCAAGGGGGACATAATGACAGAATTCTTTCATATCACCTTTCATACGCCGCTAGGGTGGATGCGGCCAATCAGTGACGGCACATCGCTGATAAGGCTGGACTGGGAGCAGGAACGCTGGGACGATCAAGACGACGCCAAGACCGCTGATAATGTTTCACGTGAAACAATGACGCAGATTCTCGACTATCTGGCTGGCAAGCGGACTATATTTGATCTGCCACTGGCACCCGAAGGCAAAACGGAAAGCGGTCGTGACTGGCTCAGCGCGATGGCGCGAATTCCCTATGGCCGTACGATATCCTATAAGCAATTTGCCGCGCTGGCGGGCAAACCCAGCGCGCCGCGTGCCGCCGGATCAGCCTGTGCGCGGAATCCGATTCCGATTATCTATCCATGTCACCGTGTTGTGCGGTCAGACGGATCATTGGGGAATTACGGCGGTGGCGCGATGACCAGCCCGAAAGACCCCGCGAATCTGGGGCGCAAGGACTGGCTGATTAAACTTGAACAGGGTAATTGCCAGCCCTAATGGACTAATGCCAGCGGTCATAGGATTGACCAAAATGTTTCACGTGAAACATTTTTGCAGAAGAATGCGCATCTGTTTACATGATGATATTAGCCGCGATTATCTTATCGGCCTACGCTTCGCTACTGCCGGATGATGCTTTAACTATTCATCTGGTCGAAGAAATCATCATTGGTCTTGGCATGTTTGAGCTTGTCGGTGAGGAATTCCATCGCGTCAATCGCGCCCATCTGCATGAGAATACGGCGTAACACCCACATCTTGGCCAAGGTACCCTTATCAACAAGCAATTCTTCCTTACGCGTACCGGACTTGGTGATGTCGATCGCCGGGAATGTCCGCTTATCGGATAATTTACGGTCAAGGATAACTTCACTATTACCCGTGCCCTTGAACTCTTCAAATATGACTTCATCCATGCGCGAGCCGGTTTCGATCAAGGCGGTTGCAATGATTGTCAGCGATCCGCCTTCCTCAACATTACGCGCAGCACCAAAGAAACGCTTTGGCCGTTGCAGGGCATTGGCATCAACACCACCTGTGAGCACCTTGCCCGATGACGGGACGACGGTGTTATAGGCACGTGCCAGACGCGTAATCGAATCAAGCAGGATCACCACATCACGCTTATGTTCGACAAGGCGTTTTGCTTTTTCTATAACCATTTCAGTAACTTGCACATGTCGTGACGCTGGTTCGTCAAAAGTTGACGAGATCACTTCGCCTTTGACCGAGCGTTGCATGTCGGTGACTTCTTCAGGCCGTTCATCAATCAGCAAAACGATCAGATAGACTTCGGGATGATTTTCCGAAATCGCATGGGCGATGCTTTGCAGCATCATCGTCTTACCTGTACGCGGTGGTGCCACGATCAAGCCGCGCTGGCCTTTACCCATCGGCGCGACCAGATCAATCACGCGCGGGGTATTATCTTTCTTGTCCGGATCGAAAGGTAATTCGAGGGTCAGTTTTTCTTCCGGATAAAGCGGTGTCAGATTATCAAAATTGATACGCTGGCGGACAGCACCCGGATCTTCGAAATTGATCGTTTCGATTTTCAGTAACGCAAAATAACGCTCGCCATCCTTGGGTGCGCGGATTTCACCTTCGACCGTATCACCTGTACGCAGACTGAAGCGGCGCACTTGGCTTGGCGAGACATAGATATCATCGGGACCTGGCAGGTAATTTGATTCAGGCGCGCGCAGAAAACCGAAACCGTCAGACAAAACTTCGAGAACGCCGCTACCGTAAATCGGCACATCGTTATCGGCCAGCTGCTTGAGGATCGCAAACATCATATCCTGTTTGCGCAAGGTGCTGGCATTTTCGATTTCGAGCTCTTCGGCATAGGCCAAAAGATCGGCGGGGGATTTCTGCTTTAATTCCTGAAGGTGCATAGCATGACTCATCAATGGAAATGGGATTGCAAATGAGATTGCACAGGGAGGATCATGAACCGGGCGGTTCCTTGATATGTACAATATTAACAATACGTATAAATTTAGTTAAAAGTCAAGATAACGGCTTCATCGTAGCAAATACCGGCCACTATACCGATCGAAGTTAGAAAGGCTTTACCACCGCCATGACAACAATGACGATCATCAGCACGGTAGGGACTT
>JBMZPN010000004.1:0-30768 GCA_049620845.1 Puniceispirillum sp. (SeqCode) | reverse complement strand
TCGCATCGGCAATGTCACGCACTTCCATTTCGTCAAAACAGATAATCTTGCCACGCGTGATAAGCTGGTCGGCAACCGAGGCGATCGGATCATCCGGATTGCTTTTACGCGCCGCGTGAATCAGATCCTGCGCCAGCACCATGAAGTCGTGAAAATGCAGATGCCATTTTCCCAGCATCGCCGCCCCTGATGAGCTGTCATTGTCGGCATCAAGCGCGTCAAAGAACATATCCATCAGCATGGTTTTGCCGCGGCCAACCCCGCCATGGATGTAAAGCCCGCGCATACTGGGCGCAGTTTTGCCAAGCAGACCTGCTATGCGCCGCCCCAGATTGGGGGCTTCTAGTGATGAAATCTGGTCAACGAGGCCATCGAGTGCGCGGGCGGTATCTGCCTGACCGGCATCAAAACGCAACGTACCTTTTGCCACCAGCGCGGCTAATGCCGCGCTTGGCAAAACTGGCACAGCCTGATTATGCGGTTGTTTCTCGACCTTGGCCATCACCGTACTGGCCACATTGATATGCCTGCATGGTCACCCGCTACAAACACTACCGACGTGCCATTTCCCCTTTGATTCCGGCAATCGCCTTGCCGGGGTTAAGACCTTTTGGACAGGTCTTTGCGCAATTCATGATCGTATGGCACCGGTAAAGGGCAAAACTGTCATCAAGCGCATCAAGACGCTCTTGCTTATAATCATCACGGCTATCCGAAATCCAGCGATAGGCCTGCAACAGAACAGCCGGCCCCAGATATTCGTCACTATTCCACCAGTAGCTTGGACAGGCAGTCGAACAGCTAAAGCACAGAACACATTCCCACAGACCGTCGAGTTTTTCGCGGTCTTCCTGTGTCTGCTTGCGCTCACCATCCTCATGTGCTGGCTTGTCGGTTTTCAACCAGGGCTCGATAGACGCCAGCTGCCGGTAGGCTTTGCTCAGATCAGGCACCAGATCCTTGACTACCGGCATATGCGGCAGTGGATAGATTTTCACATCGCCCTTGACATCATCGATGCTTTTCAGACAGGCAAGCGTATTCGTGCCATCGATATTCATCGAACAGGACCCGCAGATACCTTCACGGCATGACCGCCGGAACGTCAGGCTGCTATCATGTTCGCTTTTGATTTTTATCAGCGCATCGAGCACCATCGGCCCGCAATCATCCAGATCAACATCAAAACTGTCAATGCGCGGATTGCGGTCATCATCTGGCGACCAGCGATAGATCTGAAAGGTTTTGACACGACCCGAGTCAGCAGGTGCCTTATAGGCCTCGCCCTTGGTTATTTTCGAATGTGCCGGCAGGGTAAATTCAGCCATCAGTCATGCCTCTAATATACGCGCGGCGCAGGGGGAATTGGCGCCACATCATTGCTCAATGTATTCATCACAACACCGCGATAGCTCAGATCCGATTTATTGCGTTCATCAAGACGCATAATCGTATGTTTCATCCAGTTATCGTCATCGCGCTCTGGCCAGTCTTCATGCGCATGTGCACCGCGTGATTCCTGACGCTGATCCGCCGAACGGATGGTCACAAGCGCCTGTCCCATCAGATTATCAAGCTCCAGCGCCTCGATCAGATCAGTGTTCCAGATCAGCGACTTGTCCTTGACGCCAATCTTGGCCATTTTGGCGGCAATGCCATCCATGCGTTCAACCCCGTCTGCCAGCGACTCGCTGGAACGGAACACCGCCGCATGACGTTGCATCGCATGTTGCATTTCCAGCCGGATACTGGCCGCGGTCAAATCGCCATCGGCATGGCGCATCTTGTCAAGGCGGGCGATCGCCTTGTCGGTTGCTGATTGCGGTGCCGTCCGCGGTGCGGCGCCCGGGGTAATGGTTTCGGCAGCACGCTTTGCGGCGGCGCGGCCAAAGACAATGATATCCAGCAGTGAATTTGTACCCAGACGGTTCGCGCCATGCACCGAAACACAGGCCGCTTCGCCAATAGCCATCAGACCCGGTACAACACGATTCTCGTCATCAGCCGTTGGTGCCAGAACTTCGCCATTATAATTGGTCGGAATACCGCCCATATTGTAATGCACCGTTGGCAGAACCGGAATTGGCTCCTTGGTGATATCGACACCACAGAAGATCTTCGCGGTTTCCATGATACCCGGTAGACGGATATTCAGCGTTTCCGGATCAATATGCTCAAGATGCAGCATGATATGATCCTTATTCGGACCAACACCGCGCCCTTCATTGATTTCGATTGTCATCGCCCGACTAACCACATCGCGGCTCGCCAGATCCTTGGCGTTCGGTGCAAAGCGTTCCATGAAACGTTCGCCTTCCGAATTGGTCAGATAGCCACCTTCGCCGCGCGCACCTTCGGTAATCAGCACACCGGCGCCATAAACACCGGTCGGGTGAAACTGGACAAATTCCATATCCTGAAGCGGCAAACCAGCGCGCAGTGCCATCGCATTACCATCACCGGTACATGTATGCGCCGATGTGCAGGAGAAATAGACGCGGCCATAGCCACCCGTTGCCAGCACTGTCTGCTGACCCCAGAACCGATGCAGACTGCCATCTTCCATACACAGGGCAATAACACCAGCGCATTCGCCCTCATCATTCATCAGCAGATCAAGCACAAAATATTCGATGTGAAAAGATGCCTGATGCTTGAGGCATTGCTGATATAATGTATGCAGAATGGCATGGCCGGTACGGTCTGCCGCCGAACAGGCGCGGCGCGCCATGTTTTTTCCGTAATCCAGCGTATGGCCGCCAAAGGGACGCTGATAGATATTGCCATCTTCGGTACGCGAAAACGGCACCCCGTAATGTTCCAGCTCGATCACCGCTGGCACGGCGTTGCGGCACATATATTCAATTGCATCCTGATCGCCAAGCCAGTCCGACCCTTTGACCGTATCATACATATGGTATTTCCAGTTATCGCCTTCGCCCATATTATTAAGCGCCGCGCCTATACCGCCCTGTGCCGCGACTGTATGCGAACGCGTCGGGAATACTTTACTGATACAGGCCGTTTTCAGACCGGCCGTTGCCATACCGAGCGTGGCGCGTAATCCGGCACCACCAGCACCAACAACAACAACATCGTAATAATGATCTTCAATTTCATAATCAGGCATATGTATAGCTTCCCATTTTTAAAAAACTACTGACGCAATCGCTATTAAACTCGCCCCTGCAATAATCGCCATTATGATATTAACCGTTAATATAAGAGCATGACGTCCGGATTTCACGGGTACGTAATCCTCGATCACAACATGGGCACCCAAAGTGCCATGAAAGACGCCGATAATAACCAGCAAAGCCAGCGCCAGCGCCTGATGCGGTGTCGCCAGAAACGCGCGCGCTGCTGCATAATCCAGACTGCCAATCGTCGCCACGACAAAAACGAAATAGGCCATCAGCACCAGCACGGCGACAGCGCTCATGCGTTGCCAGCGCCAATGTGTCAATCCGGGAATACGAGGTTTTGGCATTGATTTTTCTGTATTTTTTACCATTTTTTCGCCTACACCATATACCAGAAAATACCAGTCATAATGACCGTTGCGGCAAGCACAATACGGCCAGTGTTATAGACTTGCGGTATCTCAAGACCAAATCCCATATCCCAGGTCAAATGACGAATGCCATTTGAAGCATGATAAAATAGAACGGCCGAATAGCCGAATAAGACAAATTGACCCAAGGGGTGCTGAATAATCATCTGCGCCACGGCAAAACTGTCTTCGCCAAGCGCCAGTGTGACCAGCCACAGGCATACCAGTCCGGTGCCCGCCGCCAGCACAACACCCGTTGCCCGATGGCAGATTGACAGGATCGAAGTCATCTGCGGTTTATAAATTTGTAAATGCGGCGACAGGGGACGCGGCTTTGACATAGCAGGCCTCATTAACTAGGAATAGTGATGGTATATGTTTTCCAACCTATTTTAGTCAAATATAAAGCGATAGGCAGCGTGAATTAGTTCCCACATGCTGTCAAAATAGATTTTCCCCAATGCTTGTCACAAGCGCTAGGATCACATTATGCAGCGCGTTTTATCAATTCAGTCGTCTGTCACCTACGGATTTGTTGGCAATAACGTTGCCACCCCCGTTCTGACCAGCATGGGCATTCATCCGCTTGCCGTAAACAGCGTCATGCTGGCCGCACATCCGGGTTATGGCGTCTTCGCCGGTCAGGCGACACCAGCCGGTCATATCGCCGCGATTCTCGATGGTTTGATCGCCCTGAACATTGTGCCTAATATCAATTCTGTCATCACTGGTTATCTTGGCCATGCTGATCAGGTTGCCGTCATCGCCAGTCTGATCACAAGCTGGCGTGATGCCAGAACAGCCGGCACCTATATCTGTGATCCGGTCTTGGGCGACGCTGATAAATTATATGTCGATCAAACATTGGCCGAGCAGATGGCAAACCAGCTTCTGCCCTTGGCCGATATCATCACCCCGAATCAGTTCGAGCTTGCCTATCTGTCAAAAATGCCGGTATCGGGTAATGACAGCGCCATCATGGCCGGACAGCATCTGCTGGCATCACAAGCTGGCCTGACGGCCGTTATCGCGACAGGCATTACGAATGATGACGATTTCGTACATGACATTCTGATCACGCGCGACGCATCTAAAAGCTGGCATTATGACCGGCGGTCAGTTGGCGTTTCGGGTAGCGGTGATCTGTTTACATCCTTGCTGGCGGGCGGGCTCGTGCAGGGACTTGCCTTGGACGCCGCCACTGCCCGCGCCAGCAATCTTGCGCAGACTGTCATCGCCCAAAGCCAGAACCCGAAAGAACTGGCACTTCTTGAAAATCTTAATCTGTTTGCAAACGATTGCTAGAAGAATATGCCTAGCGGCCAGAGATGCCGCGTTCGACAACCAGTTCGGCGATCTGCACCGAATTCAACGCCGCGCCCTTGCGCAAATTGTCTGATACGCACCAGAACACAAGTCCGTTTTCAACCGTCGGATCATTGCGGATACGGCTGATATAAACAGCATCCTCTCCCGCCGCTTCATGCGGTGTGACATAGCCCTCATTCGCGCGGTGATCGACCACCACAACACCTGGCGCATCCTGCAACAGCGTGCGCGCCGATTTATCGGTGATCGGCTTGTCCGTTTCGATAAACACCGCTTCACTATGGCCGATAAAGACCGGAATGCGCACACAATGCGCCACCAGATCGATTGACGGATCCATGATCTTCTTGGTTTCGGCAGTCATTTTCCATTCTTCTTTGGTATAGCCGTCATCCATGAACACATCGATATGCGGGATCGCGTTAAAGGCAATCTGCTTGGTAAATAATTCGGGCTTTACCGCATCATTCACATAAATGCCCTTGGTCTGGTTAAACAGCTCATCCATCGCCGGACGCCCAGCACCTGACACCGCCTGATAGGTTGAAACCACGACACGGCGTACGCCAAACGCGTCGTGCAACGGCTTTAATGCCACCACAAGCTGCGCGGTCGAACAATTCGGATTGGCAATGATGTTACGACCACCCTGTGCAGGCGTTGTACCCTCGATGGCGTCGGGATTAACCTCCGGCACGATCAGTGGCACATCGTCATCCATGCGAAAGGCCGATGAATTATCGATCACGATACAACCGGCTTCACCGGCTTTCGGCGCATAGGCCTTTGACGTATCACCACCAGCCGAAAACAGCGCAATATCGGCAGTGGCAAAATCGAACTCATCCAGCGCCGATACGGTAACCGTATCATCTTCACCATAAGACAATTCGCGGCCAACCGATTTTGACGATGCCAGTGCATAGATCTTGTCGGCGGGAAAATTCCGCTCGGCAAGGATTTGCAGCATTTCACGTCCAACAGCGCCAGTGGCGCCAACGACCGCTACTCTATATCCCATGTGTAAACTCCATATGAAAAATCAATGTAAAACATCGACGTAAATAAAAGTGAAAATCCTGTTAAACCCCAGCCCCTCTTGAATCGAACTGGGCAGAATTCATGTCATATCATGCCCGATTAACGTGCCAGACGATCCATGGCATCAATCACCGCAGTGGTCATGCCATCAGTACCGGTCTGTTCACAACCTGGCGTCATGATGTCGCCCGTCCGTTTGACAGCCAGCGCATCGCTCACCGCGTGTTCCAGCAGATCGGCTTCTGCGGCCTGACTAAAGCTGTAGCGCAGCATCATCGAAAAGCTCATGAACTGTGCCAGCGGGTTAGCCAGCCCTTTTCCGGCAATATCCGGTGCCGACCCATGCACGGGTTCATACATCGCGGCAGGTATGCCCGTCTCCGGATCACTATCGCCAAGCGATGCCGAAGGCAACATGCCCAGCGAACCGGTCAGCATGGCCGCGCAATCAGACAGCAGATCGCCAAACAGGTTATCCGTCACGATCACGTCAAACTGCTTGGGCGCACGCACCAGCTGCATCGCGCAATTATCGGCATACATATGCGACAGCTCGACACCTTCGCCTTCTTCGCCATGCAATCTGATCATCACTTCGCGCCATAGCACGCCCGAATGCATCACATTGGATTTTTCAACCGAGGTCAGACGACCATTACGCTTGCGCGCCAGATCAAAGCCAACACGGCCAATGCGTTCAATTTCCGGCGTTGAATAGGCATTGGTGTCAAAGCCAAGCTTGCTGCCATCTTCGCGTTCCTCAATCCCGCGTGGCTCGGCAAAATACGACCCGCCACACAATTCACGCAGAATCATGATATCAAGACCTGATACCAGATCGGGTTTCAGCGATGATGCATCAACCAGAGCCGGAAACACAATCGCTGGCCGCAGATTGGCATAAAGATCCATCTCTTTACGCAGACGTAGCAAGCCGCGCTCGGGCTTCAGCTCAAATGCCAGATCGTCATATTGCGGGCCACCAACAGCACCGAACAGCACCGCATCGGCGCTCATGGAATCAGCCAGCGTCTCATCAGTCAGCGGGGTGCCATGCGCATCATAGGCCGCACCACCAACCAGACCTTCGGAAATATCAAAGCCAAGGCTGCGATATTTCGCCAGCCAGTCGATGATTTTCATATTGGCCTGCATCACTTCACGGCCGATACCATCACCCGGAAGCACCATTACTTTGCGATTAGATGCCATAATATTTCCTCTTAATATAGCTGGCTTAGAGCCTGAAACAGCCTACAACCAGGGCTGGTTTGTCTGCCGGTCACTTTCGTAACTGTCGATCGAACTGCTTTTTTCCAGCGTCAGACCGATATCATCCAGCCCTTCCAGCAGGCATGTCTTGCGGAACGGATCGATATCGAAATCAATCGAAACCCCATTCGGGCGTTTGATTGTCTGTTCCACCAGATCAACCGACAATTCTGGATTTTCGGTATCGGACGCATCGGCCATCAGCGCGTCGCGCTGATCGGCACTGACCACGATAGGCAGAATACCGTTCTTGAAACAGTTATTGTAAAAGATATCGGCAAAGCTGGTCGAAATCACACAGCGGATCCCGAAATCGAGCAACGCCCAAGGCGCATGTTCACGACTAGAGCCACAGCCAAAATTGTCGCCCGCAACCAGAATTTCGGCATTACGATATGGTTCCTTATTCAGCACAAAATCACTGATCTCGGCACCATCCAGCGTATAGCGCATCTCGTCAAACAGATTGACGCCAAGCCCTGACCGCTTGATTGTTTTCAGGAACTGCTTCGGGATAATCATATCGGTATCGATATTCAGAATATTGAGCGGTGCCGCAATGCCGGTCAGCCTGTCAAATTTTTGCATTGGATCGTCTCCCTAGCTTTCCATTTCGCGGACATCGGTCAGATAACCGGTAACCGCCGCCGCAACCGCCATTTCCGGACTCACCAGATGCGTACGTCCGCCGCGCCCCTGCCGGCCTTCAAAATTACGGTTTGACGTTGATGCACAACGTTCGCCATCAGCCAGCTTGTCGGCATTCATCGCCAGACACATCGAACAGCCCGGTTCACGCCATTCAAAGCCCGCCGCCTGAAAAATCTTGTCCAGACCTTCGGCCTCTGCCTGCTCCTTGACCAGACCAGACCCCGGCACAACCAGCGCCCGCATGCCATCGGCGACAACCTTGCCATCAGCGATCCGTGCCGCCGCCCGCAAATCTTCGATACGGCTATTCGTACATGATCCGATGAACACGGTATCAACCTTGATCTCGGTCAGCTTCTGTCCGGCTGTCAGCCCCATATATTCGATCGCACGTTCGATCTTTGAACGCTTGGACTCGTCACTTTCGGCTTCGGGATCCGGCACCGCACCGGCAATCGGCAAGGCATCCTCGGGGCTCGTTCCCCAGGTCACGGTCGGGCCGATATCTTCGGCTGCCAGCGCCAGTTCGGTATCATAGCGCGCACCTTCATCCGATGGCAGACTGCGCCAATAGGCAATCGCCTTGTCCCACATCTCGCCTTTTGGTGCCATTGGCTTACCGGCGATATAGTCAAAAGTTGTCTCATCCGGTGCAATCATGCCAGCGCGCGCGCCCGCTTCGATCGCCATATTACATACGGTCATCCGGCCTTCCATCGACAGGCCACGGATAACCGATCCGGCAAATTCAATCACATGGCCAGTTCCACCCGCGGTGCCCAGCTTGCCGATAATGGCAAGGATCACATCCTTGGCGGTGACACCGGCACCCAGCGTACCATCAACCGTAATCCGCATATTCTTGGCTGGCTTTTGAATCAGCGTCTGCGTGGCCAGCACATGCTCGACCTCGGAGGTACCAATACCAAAGGCCAGCGCACCAAAGGCGCCATGCGTCGCGGTATGCGAATCACCACAGACAATTGTCATGCCAGGCTGGGTAAAGCCCTGTTCAGGGCCAATCACATGCACGATACCCTGACGGATATCATTCATGCCAAAATAGGGAACGCCGAATTCTGCCGCGTTTGATTCAAGCGCTTCCACCTGAATCCGCGATTCCTCATCGGCAATACCTTGGGAACGGTCTGTTGTCGGAATATTGTGATCGGCAACGGCCAGGGTACGATTCGGCGCGCGCACAGTGCGGCCATTATTACGCAGTCCCTCAAAGGCTTGAGGGCTGGTAACCTCATGCACAAGATGCCGGTCAATATAGATCAGGCAGGTACCGTCATCCTGTTGATGCACAACATGCGCATCCCAGATTTTATCAAATAACGTTTTTGGAGCCGACATGTTCTTGTTCCTTATAGGTTGCCGGCGAGGATATCTCCCGTACCGGACAAGCCAATCAGGAAGAAGACGCCTCGCGATAAGTTGTTTTTTCAGCAATACGTGCCGCTTTACCGGTACGTCCACGCAAATAATATAGCTTAGCACGGCGCACACGACCACGGCGAACCACGGTTACACCAGCGACTTGCGGGGCATAAAGCGGAAATACCCGCTCGACACCTTCGCCATAAGATAACTTGCGAATAGTAAAGGACGAGGCAACGCCATCGCTCTTGCGGGCAATACATACGCCTTCAAAAGCCTGAATACGCTCGCGGCTACCCTCGATAACTTTCACGTCAACACGGACGGTGTCACCAGGTGCAAATTCGGGAATTTCGCGCTGCTCGAGCACTTTTTCCATTTGTTTTTTGCCAATACGGTCCACGATATTCATCGGTCGTTTCCCCTTATCAATTTAACGCCATCGTCTTTGCCATCAAAGACACACCATCAGTGGTGAGGCTTAATTACTCTTTACTACCCTTGCTTTGCAACTCCAAATAGCGTTTCCACAAATCTGGTCGCCGCGTCTGCGTCTCTTTCTTTGCCTCCGCCAACCGCCATTCGGCGATTTTGCGGTGATGACCCGAGCCCAGTATCTCTGGTGCTTCGATGCCATTCCAGACCCGTGGTTGCGTATATTGCGAATGCTCTAGCAACCCGGTCTCAAAACTTTCATCATGGTGCCCTTCTGCTTTGCCCATAACCCCGGGCAGCAAACGCACCACTGCGTCAATCACTGTCAGCGCGGCCATTTCACCACCTGACAAAATGTAATCCCCGATACTGACCTCTTGCATCGCATGCGCATCGATAACACGTTGATCGACACCTTCATAACGACCGCAAAGAAACACCGCACCGGGCTGTGCCGCCAGATCACGCGCCATTGCCTGATCCAGCACCTTACCACGCGGAGACAGATAAATTCTCGGCCCCGCCGTTGTCGCCACCGCCTGCAAGGCCGCATCAACAACATCTGGCTTTAACACCATACCGAGACCACCGCCCAGAGGCGCATCGTCCACAGTCCGGTGCTTATCGCGCGCAAAGTCGCGAATGTCCAGCGTTTTTAGCCCCCAGATGCCTTCATTTAGCGATTTTCCTGCCAAAGACTGGCCAAGGGGGCCTGGAAACATATCTGGAAACAGCGTCAAGACTGTCGCTTGCCACTTTGTTCCGGATATTTCGTTTCCCGACATCAGTTTTTTTCCTTCTCAACTCCAGCATCATTATTAGTGGCATCTTCAGTGCCATCCAGCAACCCGTCGGGCGGTGCCAGAACCACCTGACCCTTATCCAGTTCAATCGCCACCAGCGCCGCACCGCCAAAAGGCAGCATGAGACTTGCACCTTGCGGCGGCTCGATTTCAACTACATTGCCCGCGCCAAAATCATGGATTGCGGCGATGCAGCCAAGCGCACGTCCATCAGCCAGAACCGCATCCAGCCCCAGCAGATCAGCATGATAAATCTCGTCATCAGCCAGATCCGGCAAGGCCGCGCGGTCAACATATAAATGCTGGCCACGCAGGGCATCCGATGCGTCACGGCTTTCCACCTTGCCAAGCCGCGCCAGCACTACACCTTTGCTACCAACCGACAGTATCTTCAACGATACCTGCTGGCCATCCTCAAGATACACCTTGTCAAAACGCCCCAGCGATTCTGGTGTCTCGGTAAAGGGCTTGATCTTCACATTGCCACGAACGCCATGACTGCCCATAACGGCGGCAACCGAAATCCGGCTCTTTTGCGGCGCATGACCTTGTGGCATTAGCCCTCAGCCTTTTCCTCTTCGGCCTTAGCTTCCTCAGCTGGTGCTTCATCAGCGGGTGCTTCTTCGGCAGGTGCCTCGGCAGCAGCTTCTTCGGCTGGTGCCTCTTCGGCGGCGGCAGCTTCGGCAGCAGCAGCTTCGGCAGCGGCGGCTTCTTCGGCAGCGGCGGCTTCGGCCGCGGCTTCTGCATTAGCAGCCGCTTCGGCTTCACGCTCCAAGCGCTTCTTGCCTGGTGCTGATTTCTTTGGCTGATCGCGCATTTCAACAGCCGATGCCAGACCGGCAACTGCCAGCATCTTTTGCACGCGTTCGGTTGGCTTGGCGCCTTTGCTCATCCAGAATGAAATCCGCTCGTTATTCAGGGTAATACGCTGTTCGTGATCCTTGGGCACCATTGGATTGTAAGTACCAACACGCTCAACATAACGACCATCACGTGGCGATGAAGCTTCGGCAACAACGATACGGTAGAATGGACGTTTTTTTGCACCACCACGGGCAAGTCTGATTTTCAATGCCATGAATTTTTCCTCTCACAGGCTTAGTAAATATTACGGTTAAAAAGACCTTATTCTCTCAAGGCTATTTCTTATCTTCAGGGGGCTTGCCGCCCAGCCCGGGCAAACCACCGGGTAATCCCCCGGGCATTCCGCCTGGTAATCCACCGGGCATTTTGCCCCCCAATCCTTTTGCTAGCGCACCAAGGTCAGGCATATTGCCGCCACCCATGCCACCGCCCATGCCGCCACCGCCAAAGGGGTTGCCGCCACCAAGCAGCGCTTTCATTGCCGACGCGCCACCTTTGCCGCCCAGCTTTTTCATCATCCGCGCCATATCCTGATATTGCTTTACCAGACGGTTTACATCCTGCACCGATGTGCCCGATCCGGCCGCGATACGTTTACGGCGCGATGCGTTAAGCAAGCCCACCGAAATACGTTCCTTTTTGGTCATCGACAGGATAATCGCTTCCTGCCGCTTAATCATATTGTCATCGACACCGGCGGCGGCGATCTGTTTCTGCATTTTGCCGATACCGGGCAACATACCCATGATACCGCCCAGACCACCCATTTTCTGCAACTGGCGTATCTGGCTGAGAAAATCATTCATATCGAACTGGCCTTTGGCCATGCGCTTTGCCAGACGTTCGGCTTCTTCGGCCTCGATGCTTTCGGCAGCCTTTTCAACCAGCGCCACCACATCGCCCATATCAAGAATACGGCCAGCCAGACGTGCCGGATCAAATTCTTCCAGCGCATCCTGCTTTTCACCGACACCGACAAATTTGATCGGACAGCCGGTGATCTGCCGCATCGACAGCGCAGCACCGCCACGCGCATCACCATCAAGCCGCGTCAGCACAATGCCGGTCACACCAACCGCATCATTAAAGGCAGATGCCGTCGTTACCGCATCCTGACCGGTCATGGCATCGGCAACCAGCAACACTTCATGCGGGTTTGTCGCGGCGCGGACATCGCGCAGTTCGGCCATCAGTGCCTCATCGACACTGACTCGGCCTGCCGTATCCAGAATAAGCACGTCATAGGCCTGCAATTTTGCCGACTGTAAAGCGCGCTTGGCAATCTGCACAGGCGACTCGCCATCGATTTCGGGCAAAATACCCGCCTCGGCTTGTTCGCCCAGAAGCCGTAACTGTTCACGCGCGGCCGGACGTGTCACATCAAGCGAGGCCACCATGACCTTTTTACGGTCACGTTCACGCAGGCGCCGTGCCAGCTTACCCGCAGTGGTGGTTTTACCCGAACCCTGCAAACCGGCCATCAGAATAACCGATGGTGGGTTTGTTCCGGTCATCAAAGGAGCCGGGTCGCCGCCAAGCGCATCTATCAGCGCGTCATTGACCAGCTTGATAACCTGTTGATCTGGCCGTACCGATTTCAGAACTTCGACGCCAACCGCACCTTCGCGTACCTTTTCGATAAAGGTTTTGACAACAGGCAGGGCAACGTCGGCGTCGAGCAAGGCCAGACGGACTTCGCGCAAGGCCGCATCAACATCACCTTCCCGAAGCGCACCGCGCTTTGCAAGGCCGTCAAATACGCCAGCTAATTTGTCCTTCAGATTCTCAAACATAACGTTCCATATCCACTTTTTATCCAGCCCTGTAACACCAATCACCATTTGCAGACCGATGAAACATTCATCAAAAGCATTCGGCACCCGTGCTCGAAAACTTCAAGGACGCGTGGAACCCGCTAAGGTCAGATGGTCGGCGATGGCCGGATATGCATGTCTATTGCGCCCAACCGGCAAATTTGTCAAGCTATTCTATGTTTTTCATCTTGTCGAAAATACTCAAGATTTTTATCCAGCCTGTCATTCAGCCCTTTTTGCTTTTGCTGGCAGGCCTCTTATGCCGCCTGTTTAAAAGCCGGCGCGGGGCGCGCTTTTTCCTTACGATGGCAGTCTTGTTACCGCTTTTTTACGGCTTTGTGCCACTATCGCACCTGCCGCTTCAATTTCTTGAAAACCGCTTTGACATGCCCGTGCTTGATGGACGCCCGCTTGACGGTATCATCATTCTGGGCGGCCATACGGGTTACGGTGAAATTTCCGAGACCAGAGATCAGCCACAATTAAACGCTGCTGCCGAGCGTTTTACGACCGCGCTTCACCTGCATCGTCAATTTCCCGATCTGCCGATCCTCTTCAGCGGCTTTTCCGGTGCATTGGTACCAAAAGGCTGGTCCGAAAATCAGACAGTCAAACGTCTGCTAGCTGATCTGGGCATGGCTGATTCACCAAACATCCTGTTTGAGGATATCAGTCGAAACACCCATGAAAATGCGATCCATAGCGAAATGGTTTTATCGCCACAGCCAGGATCATTCTGGGTGCTGGTAACGTCGGCATCGCATATGCCGCGTGCAGTTGGCAGTTTCAGAAAAGCCGGATGGAGCGGCATCATTCCCTATCCGGTTGATTACCAGACTTTGCCAAGCGGCTTTCCCGAAATTTGGAATTTGCCAAGCGGCCTGAAAACAATGGCGATCGTATTTCATGAATATGTCGGACTGGTCGCCTATTGGCTCAGCGGCAAGACCGAGACCCTATTCCCGAAATAAACCACCCAAAGCATACAGCCTATTCGGCTTTGATACCAACCAGAGCCTTGGCAAATTCGTCAGCGGCAAAAGGTTGCAGATCATCCGCCTGTTCACCAACACCAACCGCATGCACTGGCAGGCCAAATTCTTCGGCCAGCGCCACAACAACGCCGCCTTTCGCCGACCCGTCAAGTTTGGTGACAATCAGGCCAGTCACGTCAGCCACCTCGCGAAAGGCCTTGACCTGACTGATCGCATTCTGGCCAACAGTACCATCCAGAATAATCACCGAATCATGTGGCGCGCTTTCATCAAGCTTGCGCATCACCCGCACAATCTTGGCCAGCTCATCCATCAGTTCGGTACGGTTTTGCAACCGACCTGCCGTATCGATAATCAGCACATCCGTGTTAGATGCCTTGGCTTTTTCCAGCGCTTCATAGGCCAGTGCCGCCGCATCGCCGCCTTGTGCACCTGCGATCACTTCGGTGCCGGTACGCGCACCCCAGATTTGCAACTGTTCAATCGCCGCCGCGCGGAACGTATCACCCGCCGCCAGCATCACGCTTTTGCCTTCATCCCGCCATTGCTGCGCCAGCTTGCCCGCCGTAGTCGTTTTGCCTGATCCATTGACTCCAACCAGCAACACCACATGCGGTGATCGCGCATCATCGATTTCCAGTTTTTGCGCAACCGGTTCCAGAATTTCGGTAATACCTTCCGCCAGCGCCTTGCCAAGCGTATCCGTATCAATCGCACCCTCGAACTTATGCTTGCGCATCCTTGTCGCAAGGCGTTGCGCCGATGCGGTGCCCAGATCGGCACTAATCAGCGCATCTTCCACCTCTTCCAGAGAACTGGCATCAATGCGCGCGCCGCCAAACAGATTGCTAAGCGATGATAGCGAGGCGGTAACCTTGCTTGTTGATTTACCAAGACCTTCTTTAAGTTTCTTGAACCAGCTCATATTACACTCTTTCGGCAATCAGCTCTTGGCCGTCACGACCTGTAATTTTCACATCAACCAATGTTCCGGCAGGGACATAATCACCTTGCAGACGGATTTTTGAAAAATTGCGCCCATGCCCTTTATTGCCTGACTCGGCCAGCAGCTGGTCAAAACTGCCTATCGAATTATCCAGCAGATGCGATAGCCGCCTTGTCCCGATCGCCCGCAATTTCGCTGCCCGGCTTTTAATTTCGGGGGCGGCCACGGGCGGCATTGATGCCGCAGGTGTTCCCGGACGCGGTGAATAGGGAAACACATGCAGATGCGTGATTCCGGCACGCTCGATCATGTCACAGCTTGTCTGATGCGCCTTATCATCCTCGGTTGGAAATCCGGCAATCATATCGGCACCAAACACGATATCGGGGCGGCGGCGGCGGGCTTCGTCGCAGAAACGGATAATATCACGTCCCAGATGCCGTCGCTTCATGCGCTTTAATATCAGATCATCCCCATGTTGCGCGGAAATATGGAAATGCGGCATCAGCCTGTCATCATCACCCAGCACCGCCATCAATGCGGCGTCACCTTCGGCCGGATCAATCGAAGACAGCCGCAAACGCCGCAAGGCGGGGATTTCGCGGAGCAGGGTGCGAATCAACTGCCCCAGACGCGGGCGCCCCGGCAGATCACTGCCCCATGATGTGATATCAACACCGGTAAGGACAATTTCGCACGCGCCCCCATCGACCAGCGATTGCGCCGCATCTATAATCTGGTGCAGACCAGCCGAGCGGTTATTGCCGCGGCCATAGGGAATGATGCAGAAGGTACAGCGATGGTCACAGCCTTGCTGGATTTGCAGAAAGGCGCGGGTATGTTCCTGAAAGCCGTCCAGCATATGCGATGCCATTTCGCGCACCTGCATAATATCGCTGACCACTTCGGCGGCTGTCCCCTGACCAGCTTCATCACGCTGGGGGGCAGGGACATTGATGGATGCAAGGTCATGCCAGCTCTGGGTCTGTAGCTTGTCATGATTGCCAAGCACCACATCGACCTCATCCATTTTTGTCCAGTTTTCAGCCGCGATCTGGGCGGCGCATCCGGTCACGATAATCTGGCTATCCGGATTTTCACGCCGCGCTTTACGGATCGCCTGACGTGCCTGTTTTTCGGCTTCGGATGTGACCGCACAGGTATTGAAAATGATCGCATCCTGCAAGCCTGCCGATGCGGCTTTGTCGCGGATCACCTCGGACTCCCAGATATTCAGGCGGCAGCCAAAGGTTTCGACCTGCGGCCTATTACGCTTTGACATGATGATCCCCAAATAATTCCGATACTGAATCATCCAGAACGCCTTGCCCGACATAGGCCACCGGACCGGTCATGATAACCTCGCCCCCTTCTGTGCCATTATCGCGCCATTCGATGAAAACCGAACCACCATCCATCACAATTTCTGATGACCGGCCAGCCAACCCGCGCCGATGCGCCGCTACACCAACCGCACAGGCACCCGACCCGCAGGCTAATGTGATGCCGACACCACGTTCCCAGACACGCATCCGGAATTTCGCATCATCCAGCTTTTGAACAATCGAGATGTTGGCGCGATCAGGAAAGATTTCGGCATGTTCCAGCTTTGGCCCTGTAACATCAAGATCAATAGCCGCCACATCATCGACAAACATCACCGCATGCGGGTTTCCCATCGAATGGCATACTGCCAGCGCGGGGGCATCCGCGCCCAGATCGACATGCAAGGTATCCTGTTCATGCGCAAGTGGTACCTGTTGCCAGCCAAGACCGGCCGCCCCCATATTCACCGCAATCAGATCCGCATCATCAATCTGACAGCGCCATGCATACAGAATACCGCTAGCCGTTTCGATCGCCAGCCTATCCTGCCCCGATGCCGTCATCACATAGTCAGCGACACAGCGCGTGCCATTGCCGCATGCGCCCGCTACCGAACCATCACTATTCAGAATCTGCATGAAAATATCGGCCTTGTCGCTTGGGCGGATAATCAGCAATTGATCGCAACCAATACCGAAACGCCGATCACCAACCAGACTGGCCGCGCGCACAGGCACATCCGCGCCAATACCGCTATCGGATTCGCGCGCATCCAGAATGACAAAGTCATTACCAAGGCCGTGCATTTTCAAAAATTGAATCATAATCTTGCATATACGCCACTTTATAGTGCCGCGCAAAGTCTTTCCCCATCAAATCACCTGAAGAAACGCCCTAATCGATCACAGGGTAATAATCGTTGGCACGTGATCCGAAGGCTTTTCCGCATTGCGGTAATCGGTCAGAATCTCGGCTTTGCTAACCGAACTGGCAAGGTCGGTACTCACCCATATATGATCAAGTCGGCGGCCTCGGTTATTGACGCGCCAGTCCCGTGAACGATAGGACCACCAGGAATAAATCTTCTCATCATCACCAAAATGCGCACGCACTGGATCATGCCAGCTACCCTTGGCCATCAAGGCTTTCAACCCATCGGTTTCGACCGGCGTATGGCTGACCACTTTCAACAGCTGTTTCGTTGACCACACATCTTCGGCCAGTGGCGCGATGTTCAGATCGCCAACCAGTACCGCCTGTTCAGGCCGGTTTTTGACAAAATGCGCGGTCATCTCGGCCAGAAAGGTCAGCTTATGCGCAAATTTCGGATTCTCGTCCGGATCGGCAATGTCGCCTCCCGCGGGCACATAGAAATTATGGATTGTCACGCCACTTTCGGTGCGCGCCGAAATATGGCGGCAATCTTCTTTGCCAGCCCAGTTCATATGCGCAACATCTACAAGCGGCGTGCGCGATAAAATCGCCACGCCATTATAGCTTTTCTCGCCACGGATTGCCTGATGCGTCCATCCGGCCTCTGCAAAAAAATCGGCCGGAAAATTCTTATCCTCGGTTTTGGTTTCCTGCAGACACAATACATCGACATTGCTTGCATCCAGAAACTGCTTCACCAGATCGCGCCGCAGACGCACCGAATTGATATTCCAAGTCGCTATTTTCATTTATTTGTCTATCTCAGCCATGCTGATTACTAATCCATATCTCACGCCGAAGCCCAGCCACGTTTCTGCGCAGAAATCCGGAATGGCGCATTCGCCGCCCCATAGCCGTCATACGCCTTTGTGCGCTGGACAATTTCAAAGAATATACCTGCACCAAGCATCTGCCCGTAAAAATGAAAATATTCGCCTGCCTCGTCACAATCATATAATATCTGCGCGGCTTTCAGCTTGTCCAGAAATTGATTATCAAGACCAAAACGCGCGCCAAGATCATCATAATAATTGGCCGAAATCGTCAGCGCTTCAAAACCATTCCGGCGCAAGGCGTTGGCGGTAGCAAAAATATCATCACTGGCAAAGGCAATATGCTGGACACTCGAACCAAAGGTTTCGCTGATAAAACGGCCTGCCAGCGTATCCTGTGACTCAGCACCGTTCAGCGTGATGCGCAGGCTCCCATCATCATTCTGAATGGCACGGCTTCGCACCAGTCCGGCAGGATCGACAACATCCACCATCGGCACCTTGCTGGTGTCAAAAATCGACGTATAGAACAACGCCCATGTCAGCATTTCCTCATATTTCATGGTCTGGGCAATATGGTCGATTGCCACCAGACCAACACCGCCATCGGCTGGCGCGTTATCCTGTACAAAATCAATTTCCCACAGACGTGCCAGATCGCTTTTATCGTCAATGAAATGAATAACACCCCCACCAACACCTTTGATCGCAGGAATATCCAACTCGCCCGGAACTGAGGGCTGACTGAATAATTCGGCGCCCAGCACACCTGCCCGCATGGCGGTGGCGGTGGCGTCCTCGACACGGATACCAATATCGCAGACCGACGTGCCATGCATCAGATAGGCCGAATGGGCAAATCCGTTTTCTTCGGTATTGATCAGAATGTTGATGCCGCCCTGCCGCCAAAGCTGCACCTGTTTGGATTTATGCTGGCCGGCCTTGGCAAAGCCCAGAACCCCCAGAAGCTGTTGCAGCATTTCGGCATCATCGGCATCGGTGGTGAATTCGATAAATTCTATGCCGCTTGATGCAATACGCGGCGGCATTGGCGGAGCCAGCAGGGCGATGTCTGGTTCGACACGGCTTACATCATCCATCAGACAGACCAGTGACCGATGCCCGTCTTGGGCGATTGTCCAAGGGCTACCACCACGGAACTGATCATTAAAAATTTCCAGCGACAATGGCCCGTCATAGCCTGTTGCCGCCACCGCGCGCATGAAATCCAGCACTGGCAGATCGCCTTCACCCGGCATATTGCGGAAATGTCGCGACCAATATAGCAGATCCATCTCGATCAGCGGCGCATCGGCAAGCTGGACAAAGAAAATCTTGTCACGCGGAATGGCACGGATCGACTGCGGATCAAGCCCGCGTCCCAATGTATGAAAACTGTCCAGAATGATACCGATATGCGCATGGTCGGCGCGGCGTACCACTTCCCACGCATCGCGGTGATCGCTGATATGCCGTCCCCATGCCAGCGCTTCATAGCCGACACGAATGCCTTTTGCCGCCGCAGATTCACCCAGCGCGGCAAAATCATCTGCCGCACGATCAATGCCACCCAGACTATGCGGCGACACATTCGAACAGACCAGCATCAGATCAACGCCTAGCTGGTTCATCAGATCAAATTTGCGTTCGGCGCGGTCAAAAGCACGATCCCGCAACGCATCGGGCATGCCTTCAAAATCGCGGAAGGGCTGGAACAGCATTATTTCAAGCCCATGATCCTTGACCATGTCGGCAACATCTTCAGGTCGGCCATCAAAGGCGATAAAATCCTGTTCAAAAATTTCGATACCGGTAAAACCGGCACGGGCAATCGCCGCCAGCTTTTCCCGAAAATCACCTGCAATCGACACCGTGGCGATACAGCTTTTCATACTTGTCGCCATTTTCTTAAACACCCCCGACTCAATACGCGACAAATAACGGGATGCGGGTCATCTCATCATCAGACCATCCGCATAGCCATATTTATCAACTATCGAATCATAGATGCCGATCCGCGCTTTGCCTATTTTCATTTTGATTGAATTTGATGATATCCGCCAGAATATCCGTCACAATATCCACGCCCGAGAATACGTTAATTCGAATATTCGTTCTGCCGGAATAATTCATTCCGGAATTTCAGGCCGAATTTCATATTCTGCAATGTCACGCTGGTCGTCACGCCAACCGAGTCACGCACTGTCCATTTACGAAGCTGAAACGGTTGCAGACTGAATTCCAACACCAGATCACCTGCCGCTTCGCCGCTTTCCTTGCTAAGATAAATCGTTGCAATGCCATCGGCCACATTGGCACTGGTCTGAAAATCATCGGCGCGCAGAACAACCTTTTCCTTCAGGATAAGTGACAAAGCGGTTTCCGAAATCGGATAGCTTGTCACGCGTTTTTGCGCGGGCTCGTCAACATGCAGCCAGACAGGCGTGGTGATCAGTATCAGGGCATCATCACCATCATATTCGATTTTCATCCGGTGCGGACGGCGCAGATACAAAGTGCCCTCGCTAGCACTGCCATCGGATGAGATTTGCGTGAAATCCGCCTGCATCGTTGTCAGTTTGGCAAACCAGTCCTCGGCAGCGGTAACGGCATCGGCGGCCTGTGCTGGCACATTCATCCCAATCGCGATGATGATCGATGCAAGCCCTGCCGCCAGACGCTTTCGCACTATATTAAAACCCATTATCTGCCTCGTCCGTTATCAGCACATCGCGCTTGCCCACATGATTGGCGGCGCTGATGATACCGTTTGATTCCATTTCCTCGACAATCGTGGCGGCACGGTTATAGCCGATTTTCAGATGCCGCTGAACAAAGCTTGTTGATGCTTTCTGTTCACGTACCACAAGCTGGACAGCCTGTTCGTAAAGGCTGTTTCCGGTTGGCAGAACGCCATCCATGCCGCCGCCAGCACCGCCATTATCTTCTTCGGCTTCGGCAACGACACGTTCATCATATTCGGGCTCGCCTTGCAGGCGCAGAAAATTGGCAACCGCTTCGACTTCGCCATCCTGAACAAACGGACCATGCACACGAACCACGCGGCCACCGCCTTCCATGAACAGCATATCGCCGCGCCCTAATAGCTGTTCGGCGCCCTGTTCACCCAGAATTGTCCGGCTATCGATCCGCGAGGTAACCTGGAAACTGATGCGGGTTGGGAAATTGGCCTTGATCGTGCCGGTAATAACATCAACCGATGGTCGCTGGGTTGCCATGATCACATGGATGCCCGCCGCCCGTGCCATCTGCGCAAGCCGTTGAACCGCCGCTTCGATTTCCTTGCCCGCGACAAGCATCAGATCGGCAACCTCGTCAATCAGCACGACGATATAGGGCAAAGGTGCCAGATCGAGAATTTCTTCTTCATGGATCGGCTTACCCGTTTCCGGATCAAATCCGGTCTGCACACGGCGGGTCAGCGTTTCGCCTTTGGCGCGCGCCTCGGCAAGGCGTTCATTATAGCCGGTGATATTACGCACGCCCATCTTCGCCATATTGCGATAGCGGTTTTCCATTTCGCGTACGGCCCATTTCAAAGCAACCACCGCCTTTGACGGATCGGTCACCACCGGACTTAGCAAATGCGGTATGCCATCATAAACCGATAATTCGAGCATTTTCGGATCGATCATAATCATCCGGCAGGTTTCCGGCGTATGCCGGTACAGCAAGGACAGAATCATCGCATTGATACCAACCGACTTACCCGAACCGGTGGTACCTGCAACCAGCAAATGCGGCATTTTGGCCAGATCGACAACAATCGGCGCACCGGCAATATCCTTGCCAAGTGCCATCGGCAAGGCATTGTTATTTTCCCGCCAGACTGGACTATCCAGAACATCCCGCAAAATCACCGTTTGCCGGTCATCATTCGGCAATTCGATGCCAATCACATTCTGACCTGGCACCACAGCAACACGCACCGATATCGCACTCATCGAGCGGGCAATGTCATCCGCCAGTGAAATCACCCGTTGCGATTTCGTCCCGGGTGCCGGATTCAGATCATAGCGCGTGACCACCGGACCATAGCGTACATCGGCAATATTGCCTTTGACGCTGAAATCGGCCAGCACGGTTTCCAGCATGCTGGCATGTTCCTGTAAAACGGCCTTGGCAGGCGCTGATGCGCTTTTACCCGGTGCCTGCAACAGCTTTTGCGGCGGTAATTTGAAACCTGTGGCGGCGTCAAAATCAAGCACGGCCTGTTTGCCTTTCGCCGCCTGTCCAGCGGTTTTGGCTTCACTGCCGTCAACGCTGGCACCCGCTACCAGAACCGGCTCCTGACGTGCTTTCTTTTTCTTTTTTGGCTTGGTCTTTTTCGCTGGCTTGTCGTCGCTTGCCTCGCGTGTCACCAGATTACCGGCCGCACCAGACAGGCTTTTGACGCCTCCCGCCACGGCACCCGTCACACGCCCCAGACCCAGCCATTGCTGGCGCGATAATGCGGCTGACCATAGCCAGCTCCAGACCCCGAAAACACCAAAAGCCAGCCCCAGATAATGCGCCGTACCAAAACCCAGAATTTCGGGAAGCGGATTGATGGATTGCGAAGACCATCCCAGCAACAAAGCCCCTGCCGCCCCGCCAAGCGCGGTTGCCCCGCCGCCTGCCAGCCCCTGTATTGCCGCCGCCAGCAAAATCAGTGACAGCGGTGCCATAAAAAAGCGGATGCGGAAATAGCTGATAACGCGCTTGCGGATCAGCCGCATACCCCACAGAATTGGTATCGCGGCCAAAGCAAAAGACGCCAGACCAATCGCGCTCAGCAAGCCGGACGATAAATTGGCGCCTATCGGCCCCAGCCAGTTCCGCACGATCGCATTCGACGCAGTGCTCCATGACGGATCGCCACTATGCGCGCTGGCAAGTGCGGCCATCACCAGACAGCCCAGCACAAACAGGCACAGGCCAACAAGCTCCATCAGACGATGCTGGAGAAAGCGGGCAACCGCCGAGGATAAAAGTGGTTTCTTTTCGGTTTCGTCCTGCATATCTACGTTGATCGTTCCATTCTATTTCGGCCAGTAATTATGATCGCCTAATAATAACCGCACTATTCATCGTCACCCGAATATTACAGCCCCAAATATTACAGCTATGTATCATGGGTGCCTATGCCTATTTCGCCTGATACATCGTGGCAATCCGCGCCAGCGCCTGATCGATCACCGCATGTTCATGCACCAGCGCCAGCCGCACAAATCCGCGCCCCGGATTACCTGCCGCTGTCTCTACGCCCATATATGATCCGGGGATACCCTTTACCGCCTGTTCGGCCATTAATTTTTTTACAAAATCTATATCATCCTCGACTGGCAACCACAGAAAGAAGCCACCTTTTGGTGGTGTGATGCCAAGATGCTGTTCGGCTAGGGCAAAAGAATGGTCATAATGTGCCCTAATTTTGGCAACATGCGCTTCATCTGCATATAGATCGCTGGCCACTTCCAGTAACGGTGTCGGCACCAGCGAACCACCATTGCCAATCAACTTTAGATACAGCGCGATTACCGTTTTGTCGCCAGCCATAAATCCGGCTCTGATGCCCGCCGCGCCAGACCGCTTCGACAGCGAATTCAATATCACCATATTATGCAGCGGATCCGGATCAGACCCTTCAGCCGCCAGTGCCGCCGCCGCTTCCAGCAAGCCGGTAGGCGGTGTACCCCGCCAGATATCGGCATAGCATTCATCCAGCACCAGCAGAAAATCATGATGCCGCGCAAGGCTAAGCGCCTTTTTCAGATAATCGATATCCATCACACAGCCATGTGGGTTGGTCGGGCTGCAAAGATACATGATGGTTGTTCGTGCATATATATCGTCGCTGACCGCATCCAGATCAGGCAGAAAATTATGTGCCGCATCACTATTCATGAACACGATCTCGCTACCACTGGCGAGGCCGCCTGCACGCCAGGCGTGATAGAACGGGTTGGTCACTAGCGCCACCGGATCTGGATTTGTACCCTGCACCAGATTCCCCAGCATGAATAACGGTTCGCGTGTGCCGGTGACGGGCGCGATGGCGCTATCGATATCAACCAGTCCGGCTGCCGCTGGCCAGCGCCGCACGATATAATCGCCAATCGTCGCACGAAATCGCGGGGTACCATTGGCTTTCGGATAGAATTGCCAGCCCTCATTATATTTACCGACTGCATCGGTCAGTATTGACGATACCGGTAATTGCGGCTCGCCAATCGACAGATCAAGCATCTGTTTATCATCTGGTGGCGTCACATCGGCAAGCAACGCCCTTAGCTGAACAAACATATTGCCATCAAAAACCGAATAGTCGGGGTTTAACTTCATGGTCGCGCCTCAAAATACCTTCAAAACATCCAAATGCCCTCAAAACACCCAAATGTTAAGCCACGTTCATAACGGCATGAACGCGATATAGTCCTACCGCATGCTGCCCGAATGAGCAATCATAACGCCAGACAGAATCTGCCGCTAAAGGCTGAAACAAGGATGAACTGGCGATCTGGCAACTATTGATTATATAATGAATTAACAGTCTCAAAATGATCTGCGGACTGCATAGCGACACGATTACAGATTTACGGACAAAATGCCAAAAAAACCTGCCATCTTTATTGATCGAGACAATACGCTGACCCGTGACCGTGGTTACACATGGGATATTGCCGATTTTGACTGGATCGATGGTGCGGTTGAGGCTTTGCAATTATTTAGCAAGGCCGGACTGGATATATTTATTGTCACCAACCAGGGCGGTATTGGTCGGGGATTTTTCACCGAGGCCGATATGCATGCCTTTCATGCCCATCTGCAAAGCGAACTTGCCAAAGCCGATGTCACCATCACCGATATTGCCTTTTGTCCGCACCATCCTTTGGCAGTAATTGAAGATTTGAAAACCCCCTGTTCCTGCCGCAAGCCCGAAGCTGGCATGATACTGGGTCTGGCCGAAAAATGGCATATCGATCTGCCCCGCTCGGTGATGATCGGCGACAATGAAAAAGATGTCGAAGCTGGCCATAATGCTGGCTGTCATGCCTATCGTTTCGAAAACGATAATCTGGCACCTTTGGCGCGGCATATTCTGCAACAGCATTTTAAGGGGTGATGATGCCCGATAAACAGACACATGATCCGGAAACAAATGACATCGTTATTGCCGGCGGTGGCCTGACCGGTCTGATGATGGCGATCACGCTGGCACATACGCCCTATGCTGTCACATTGATTGACCGTTCATCCGGCGGTGCCCGCCCTGACACACCAGAACCAGAATCAACAAAGCGACGTGACCAGCGCACGACAACCATTCATGCAGCTGGTGTCCGTATGCTTGACTGCCTTGGCGTCTGGCCACAGCTTGCCGACAAAGCCGCGCCGATCCGGCATATGCATGTGGCCGAAGGTATGGCATCAATGCCCACCGGAAAACATAGTGCGCCAAAAGGTGATTTTAATCTGCATTGGTCACATGCCGACGCGCCGATGGCTTTTGTCGTCGAAAACAGTGATTTATTTTCTGCGCTCAAGCAACGCCTTGCCAGCACCGATGTTACATATATTGACGATGAAGCGATCACCGCCCTGAATATCAGCAACCAGAAAGCGCATCTGACATGTGCGTCTGGCCGCGATATGTCATGCGATCTGCTGGTCGCCTGTGACGGTGCCAAAAGCCCGCTTCGTACGCTGGCAGGTATGAAAACGCGCACCGCACGACATCGGCAATCGGCCATTGTTGCCGTGCTGAACAGCGAAAAGCCGCATGGCGACAGTGCCTTTCAGCGCTTTCTCATCGGCGGGCCCATTGCCTTGATGCCGATGCCGGGAAATCTGCTTTCGCTTGTATGGACATTACCGGCTGATGATGCCGATGCGCATATGGCGATGGATGATACCCAGTTCGACATAGCCTGTAATGCCGCTTTCGGTCATGATCTGGGTCAACTGACTGTTGCAAGTGACCGGCTTCTATGGCCATTGACACCATCCCTAAGCCTGTCACCGACCGGAGACAATATGGTGCTCGCGGGTGATGCCTTTCACGCAATACATCCGCTTGCCGGACAGGGCTATAATCTGGCACTTGGCGATGCTGCCATGCTGGCCGATTGTCTGACAAAGGCGCATCAGCGCGGCCTTACCGCTGGCCATCCTTCGGTGCTAAGTGATTATGCCGCTGGCCGCAAAGTCGAAGTGCTGGCGATGAGCGGCGTGACAACCGCCTTGAACAATCTGTTTTTCAAGATGCCGCCAAGCCTGCGCCGTGTTGCTGGCATCGGCATGAGTCTGGTCAATGCTTCACCGTTAAAAATGGCGTTAAGCAGGATTGCCGCGGGCGGGAAACTTAATAAAGCGTCCTTGATGCAGGGTAAATTACCCCGCTAGGCATGGCTAACGTGACAGACCTTCGGCCGCCAGCCGCGCTTCATATTCTTGCATCAATTCATCCTTGCGCATGCCATAATCATACAGCAACGCCCAGCTGAACAGGCCGGTATCATGGCCATCGTCAAAGCCAAGCCGCACCGCATAATTGCCAACCGGTTCGATATCCTTGATCCGGACATTGGCTTTTCCGGCAGGCGTCTTTTTCTGATCCGGCGCGTGTCCCTGTACTTCGGCTGATGGTGACTCAACCCGCAATAACTCGGCAGGCAAACTCACCTTATCGCCTGTATCAAAGGAAATCGTCAGCATATCCTTCGTTGGTGACAGGCGAATTTCCTGCGGCAAAGGAAAACTGGTCGGTGCGGTCATAATTGTCTCCGTTCAAGGATCATCCAATCAAGCGAAGCGCTGATTTATAAGATGATCGCCTAGGCTGGCAAATCACTATCATCAAGATCACGCGCCTCGTCGATCAGCATGATCGGCACACCCTCACGCACCGGATAGGCCTTGCGCGCCTGTACACTGATCAGCTCGTTTTTGTCGGCATCATATACAAGCGGACAACGCGCGACCGGACAAACCAGAATATCCAGCAATGTCGGGTCAATCATCGTCTTGTCTCCATTGGTCGATCGGTCATTCGTCATATCAGTGGCGCGACTCATGCGGGCTTTCTTCACCGTGAATGGCCATTTCCATCATCGCGATCAGCAATTCGGCGCGCGCTTTCGCTGTTTCGGCTTCCAGCAAGGCTTGCTTTTCGGGCACCTCGAACGGACATACCATAGCCAATGTTGTCAGAAGCTGTAAATCCTCAGCACGCTCGATATTCTCCCAGTCAGCGTCAAACCCTTTGATTTCGAAATAGCGCCGCATGATCGCCAGCAACGCCGCTTTATCAAGCGCCACATCATCAGGCGTCATATCGCTGGCAAAGTCATCCCAGCGCACAGTGGCCAACCGGAACCCGCCATCCTGAACTGCATCGTCAATCACCTTGAAACGGCAGATACCATCAAGCGAGATCATCAGCCGGTTGTCGTCTGTTTCCTGAAAATAGCTGATACGTCCGGCACAGCCTACACGGAACAGCCCCTCTTCACCATCCTGCATTGATGGCTGGATCATGCCAATCAGTCGCGTTGGCGTGGTGAGTGCAAACTGGCACATTTCTAGATAGCGTGGTTCGAAAATATTCAACGGTAATTGCCCGCCTGGCAAAAGCACCGCATTGGCCAGCGGGAAAATAGGCAGCTGGGATGGCAGATCGTCGAAATCAACAGCAAAAGGTGATGACACCATATGTCTATATCCTTTCTAACTTGATTATGCGCGGCCTTGCCACGCATCCCCCCTAAATATCCAGACCGGCAACAATACCGGATCGTCCTATGAAAATATCAAGGTCGACAACTTGCGCCGCGCTTTCATCACATCAGGATTCGCCGCACCAATCGAGGTGAAGAAATCGAGCAGTTGCACGCGTGCCGCTTCGTCATTCCATGTCCGGTCAATGCGGATCGATTCCAGCAATTGCGCCATCGCATCGGCATTTTCACCGACGGCAAACAATGCCATCGCCAGCTCCTGACGCGCTTCCAGATTTTCTGGCTCTGCCGCAACGGCTGCGCGCGCCGCATCCAGCCCGCCGGCTGACTCCGCCGCCCGTTCGGCAAGATCAAGTGCGGCAATTGCCGCGATAATCGCCTTATTTTCCTTATATTCGTCACTGAGCTGATCGGCCACCTCGCGCGCACCGGCATGATCGCCCATACCGGTCAGACAGCGAATGATACCGCCAAGTGCCTCAGCTGACTCAGGATCAGCTTCCATCGCCTGCTGAAAATGCGTCATTGCCGTGGCAAAATCCTGCTGATCGACGGCTTCGTTACCGGCCTCGATCATGCTGGCCGCATCGGCGCCACCACCGCCACTGGCAATCAGCTTGGCAACAAACTGCTTGATAGACGACTCCGGCTGTGCACCGGCAAAACCGTCAACCGGCTGACCATTCACAAATCCGAAAACGGTTGGCACTGATTGCACCCGCATCTGCTGGGCGATTTCGGCATTCTCGTCAATATTGACGCGCACCATTTTGACCTTGCCGGCATTGGCGCTAACGACCTTTTCCAATATCGGGCCAAGCTGCTTGCACGGGCCGCACCATGGCGCCCAGAATTGCACAATGACAGGCGTCTGCTGTGACCCGTCAATAACTTCGGCCATAAAATTATTCATATTTACATCGACAGGGGATGCGCTAGCACCAGCGATGATCTGTTCCATATCTGCCTCGAATTTACGTCTTCATTCTGCTTAGCATGCCTTTACAGGTGCCATGCTGTCTTTGTGTAATGTGGTGTTTTTACGGCTGGAAACAAGGTGCCAGACCGGACATCACCCTAACTATCGAAATCAAGCATCAGCGGGTCATGTCCGCAATGCTGGAAAAAGCGCTGTAATCCGTCTGGCGTAATGCCCAGCGTCATGTCATTGACCAGCGGATGCACGTAAATCATCCCGCCGCGCAGAACTTTGGCATCGATCACCAGCCGCACACGCTGATCCGGATCATTAATCAGGGTGAGGGGGCTGACCGCGCCCGGCCGCACACCCAGCATTTCAAAAAGCCGGTCAGCACTGCCAAAAGACAGGCGGTCACAACCAATCCGCCCATTCAGCGTTTTCATGTCAATCGCGCGATCTTCATCGGCAACGACCAGAAAGTTTTTCTTCTTGCGGTCACGCATATAGAGATTTTTGATATGCGCCCCATCCATACCGTCACGGAACTGCTTCGAATCCTCCACCGTCCGCAATGGCGGATGATGATGCGTTGAAAAGCTGATATCCAGATTTTCCAGCACCGCCATTACCGCTTCGGGACTGGTTGGCAAACTGTCCTTAAAGGCAGATGACGCATCCATTGATTGCACTCCTGTTCCTAGCTGTCTGCGTGGCCATGACATCGGATCGCAAAGTCTGGCCATCCGTCCTATGTAACCGAGGATCGCAAAAATCAAAAGTCATGATCCGCCTAACATGCCATTAAAACGGCTTATCGATAGTCAGCCCTCAAAAAATGTAACGAAATGCAACGATTGACGCCGAATCACCGGAAGATTACTTAGAAGTTGATTTTTAAGAATGGCGGCATTTGATGACGAATATCGGCTTGATAGGTTGTGGCATGTGGGGGCGGAATCTCGCCCGCAATCTGGCATCGCTTGATGCGCTTGCCTGCGTTGCCGACAGCAGCCCCGAAAACGCCGCCGCCTTTGCCGCCGAATTTGACAGCCAGCCTGCCAGCCTTGACGATTTATGCGCTGATACATCTGTTGCCGGTGTCGTCATTGCAACCCCCGCCAACAGCCATGCCGACATTGCCGTGCGATTGATGGCGGCAGGCAAGCATGTCTATATCGAAAAGCCGCTGGCGCTGAGCATGGATGAAGCAGCGCGCATTGCCAATGCCGCCAGCGATCATAACCGTCAGGTCATGGTCGGGCATCTGATCCGTTATCACGCTGCTTTTATCGAACTTCAGAAACAGCTTGCCGCTGGTGTCATCGGCGATTTACGCCATATTCAGGCAACACGTCTGGCGATGGGGCGCATTCGCAACACCGAGTCAGTGCTGTTTGATCTATGTCCGCATGATCTCTCGCTTATACTGGCGCTGACCGGTTCACCGCCAACGCGCATCTCATGCGCTGGTGCCAGCCATATAACACCGGATGTCGTCGATATTCTCAGCACCGTTCTTGGCTTTGACGGCGGTATCAGCGCGCATATGAATACGGGCTGGATCAATCCGGTCAAACAGCATTGTCTGACCGTAACAGGAGTCAAGGGCGCGCTGGTTTTTGACGATAGCAGACCGTGGGATGAAAAGCTGACCCTGTTTATCGATGATATCCGTCAGGATGGCGATTATTTCACCATAACCCGTCAGCCGCCTCAGCCCATAGCCATTGCCGAAAGCGAACCTTTGAAAGACGAAATGCGCGCCTTTATCCAGACATGCAATAGCGGCGATCCCGCCCTGACCGGTCTTCAGGATGCGCTGGCTGTTCAGGCGGTTCTCGAAAAGATGCAGCATCAGCTTGTCGATGTAACCGACAGCAAACATTAATGTGCCAAATGGTAATGTGCCAAATAGTAATATGAAAGCGAACGAACATGTCCATTCCCTTCATTGATCTGAAAAGCCAGCAATCTCGCATTCGCGACAA
>JBMZPN010000003.1:0-34296 GCA_049620845.1 Puniceispirillum sp. (SeqCode) | reverse complement strand
TAAACACTTTATAGACCAGAATTTCGGTTGCTTTCGCTGGCCCCCCGCTGGTCAAGGAATGCACAATTCCGAATGTGTCAAAGAAGGCATAGACGGTATTGATGACAAGCAGAAAGAAAGTGGTTGGCGATAAAAGCGGGAAAATGATTGTCCAGAAACGACGCATCGGGCTGGCACCATCAATCGCCGCGGCTTCGATCAATGAACGCGGCACGGCTTGCATGCCAGCCAGGAAAAACAGGAAATTATAGGCTATCTGTTTCCATGCGGCGGCCAGAATGACAAGCGTCATGGCATGATTTCCATTCAATTTGTAATTCAGATCAAATCCAATAAATTTCAAAAAATATGTCCAGATACCAAGCGTGGGATCAAACATGAACACCCACAAAGCACCAGCCAGAGCTGGCGCGATGGCATAAGGCCAGATCAAAAATGTACGATAAACAAGCGCACCTTTTATAACCCGATCAGCAAAACCAGCCAGCACCAGAGCAAAGCTCATCGACAGGCCAGCTACCGCAAGTGAGAAAAAGGCCGTGCGCGAAAAAGAGTCAATATAATAAGGGTCTTCAAATAGAATCAGGTAGTTTTCAAACCAGACAAATTCCGAGCTGAAACCAAAAGCGTCTTCGATCAGAAATGACTGATATAAAGCCTGTGCCGCCGGCCAGATGAAAAAAATCAAAGTGATGATAATCTGTGGCGCGACAAGCAGATACGGCAAAGACCGGGACTTGAATATAACACGTTCTTGCATTGGAAAACCCAGAGCTGAAAAGCAATCTACCCCATGATCAGGTGACCATGGGGTAGCAATTTAGGCGTTATTTATTTGCACGCTCGAATTTACGAAGAAGTGCATTACCACGCTTGGCAGCTTCATCCATCGCGTCACCTGAAGATTTGGCACCACTCCAGATGGCTTCCATTTCCTCGTTGATGATGTCACGGATCTGAACATAGTTACCAAACCGAAGGCCTTTTGAATTCGGTGTTGGTGTGTTCAGGTTCAACTGCTTGATAGCTGTGTCTGTACCCGGGTTTGTGTTGTAGAAGCCCTGCTTCTTTGACAGGTCATAAGCGGCTGTCGTGATTGGCACATAACCAGTTTCCTGATGCCACCATGCCTGAACTTCAGGTGAAGACAGATAGGTCATGAATTTTGCGACACCTTTATATTCGTCGGAATCGTGACCTTTCATAACCCACAATGTACCACCACCGATGATGCTGTTCTGTGGCTTTGAAGCAACAGCTGTATCAAGCGGCAACATGGTCTGGGCAAAGTTGAATTTTGCCTGCTTCTTGATGCTGCCATAATAGGCTGATGAATTCATCCACATGCCACATTCACCATTGGTGAACATTGACAGGCTGTCACCACGGCGACCACCGTAAACAAACAGATTGTCTTTTGACATATCAGCAATACGGCCAAGAATGTTCTTTACATGGTCGTTATTGATGGTCAGTTCGGTATCAAAACCGGCAAAGCCGTTCTGCTTGGTACCGATCTGTACGTCATGCCATGTCGAATAGTTTTCGATCATGACCCATGACTGCCAGCCGAAGCTGAAGCCACATTTATAACCAGCATTGACCAGCTTGCGAGACGCGGCCTCGACATCGTCCCATGTTTTCGGAACGCTGGATACGCCTGCCTTGTCAAAGGCATCCTGGTTATACCAAAGTACAGGTGTCGAACTGTTAAACGGCATTGACAGCAATTCGCCATCAGGAGTCTGATAATAGCTGATCACGGCTGACAGGTAATCACCTTTGTTGAAAGGCTCGCCTGCATTCTTCATGACCTGTTCAACGGGCATGATCGCGCCTTTGGCAGCCATCATCGTTGCGGTACCAACCTCAAAAACCTGAACGATATGTGGCTGCTGTTTCGCGCGGAAAGCAGCAATCGCACTGGTCATGGTTTCGGTGTAGTTACCCTTGTAAACAGGCACGACTTTGTAGTCGGACTGTGACGCGTTAAAATCTTCAGAGATTTTGTTTACGCGTTCGCCATTAACACCGCCCATCGCGTGCCACCACTGAACTTCGGTTGCCGCAGATGCCGCAAAGGACACAGTTCCCATCACGATGGAAACAGCCGCAGCTATGGCTGGTGTTGATAGAATTCTTTTCATTTTCTTATTCTCCCTCATAGTTTTGGCAGAAACACATGGGCTAAAACATATTTACTTTAACCATATGTCTTTTTCTGCCATTTCATTTTATTTCACTAAAACTATCACGTGATTGAAACCTTGACTAAGCAAAATATGCTTCAGAAGGAATTTTTTCATCATCTAAGGTTGAAATATTAGAATTGACTGTATCAATTAGCCGTACATTCAGTCTCACAGGTCAAAAATCAAAGCCGCATATAGCATATTGGATATTTTTGAAGTATGTTGACGCCCACATAAGAGGTTCTATCTATCATACAAAGCTGGGGAGCAAACCGGTAGATGTCATATCTAACGGGTAAACATAATGACTGTTAAACAACTTAAAGCCGATCTTCTGGACAGACTTGATGCGTTTCGCAAGCAAGGCAAACATGTCTCGGATATCAATCCCATTCTGGCACTTGCCGATGAAATCAGTGATAAGCTGTATAAAGGCCAGATAAGCCAGGATGAAGTGAATGACTTCCTTGCCCATATGGGAAGCGAGCTGTGGGATCAGCAAACAGCGCGTTTGCATGTCAAAACCGGGCGCGACATCGCTGACGATAAAATCCTAGACGGGATCGACATGAACGGGATTGATGTCGGCAAGCCGATCTATCATGCGGTCTTTACTGCGCATCCGGTATTTGCGCTGAAAAAAGAAACATCTTCTGTCCTGTCTCAAGCGGCCAGCGATCATAAAATGGGCACAATGCCTGATGATGCTTATCAACCACGCAGTATGATTACATTGCAGGATGAGCATGAAGAAGCCATGCAGGCATTGGGACATGCCCGCGCCGCCATTCGATCCCTGCATCACACCATTCTGGCGTCAAAACGCAAAGCCGGAAATGCCGATTGGCGAGATGTGCTTCCGGTTATGTGCGCGGTATCAACATGGGTTGGCTATGACCTTGACGGGCGTTCGGATATCACATGGCTGGACAGTTTCGCCCTGCGGCTTGTCGAAAAGCATATGGCGCTTGATCTGTATGTTGCCGAGCTGTCACCATATGTCAGATCGCATGCCGATATAGCTGTGTTAGTGGCTGAACTGACAGCCGAAAATGACGCTACGCAAGCCGATATCAAACGGTTTTCTGATTTGACCGAAGCCAGCTTTGCCAGTGCCGTTGACGCTTTGAGCGAGCGCAAGGATAAATTGATCAGCAGTACCGATTTTGCCAATCGTCTGCATGATATTGCCAAAGCAATCGATGATGACGAAACCGCCACCGCATTGACGGTGATCGCTGGTGATATCGCCAGTCATGGTTTTGGCATGGGTGAAATCCACCTGCGGATCAATGCCGTACAATTACGCAACGCAATGCGCGCGGTTGATGGCCGTGGTATTTCGCTATCGGGCGATAATGTGCCGAACCGCCTGTTGATGGAACGGCTGGCAACACGGATCAAGACCGAACCTGCATGGGACATAAATTTCCAGAATCTTGACGAGGAAAGCGCTACCGCACGTCGCCAGCTGATGCTGGCAACGCAATTTTTGAAGCATGTTGATTGTGACCAGCCTGTCCGCCTGTTGATTGCGGAATGCGAAAAACCGATCACGATCATGAACGCATTATATCTGGCGCATAAATTCGGCATTGCCGACCGGCTGGATATTTCGCCTTTGTTCGAGACTACATTCGGACTGGAACATGGCGTGCAATTGATCGACCAGTTGCTGGGGCATGACGTGTTTTGCGATTATGTGCGCCGTCGTGGGCGGCTGGCGATGCAAACCGGATTTTCGGATGCCGGACGCTTTATCGGACAGATTGCCGCCAATCTGGCAATCGAACGGTTACAGCTGAAAATCGCCCAATTGGTTAAAGACCGGCTGAATGGTGATGTTGATCTGCTGATGTTCAATACGCATGGTGAGTCATTTGGCCGAGGATGTGCTGGCCCACGTCTTGCTGACCGACAGAATTTCATCCTGACGCCGCATACGCGGGCGCGATGTCGTGATATGGGAGTGCGCATTCATCATCAGTCGAGTTTTCAAGGCGGTGATGGCTACCGGATGTTCGGCACGCCAGAACTGGCGCGATCGACAATCTATCATCTGTTTGCTGCCGAAACCGCGCCAGCAAGTGCCAGCTGGCAGGATGACAGCTTCTATCAGAATAATGACTTTGCGCTGGATATGTTTCTGACGCTCAAAGCATGGCATGAAAAATTGTTTTCCGACCCAAGCTATGTGACCTTGCTGGATATATTCGGCATCAATTTGCTGCCTAAAACCGGATCACGACCTGCCAAGCGGGTTGTTCAGGTCGGTATGGGCAGGCAGGATCCGTCAAAAATGCGGGCGATACCGCATAATGCAATCCTGCAACAGCTCGGATTTCTGGCGAATGTCATTTCGGGCTTTGGCAGTGCCGCGCAGATCGATGCCGATCAATTTGCCGATATCTATCAGACATCACCGCGCCTGCAACAATTGCTGGGGCATGTGCTGGCGGCAAAATCACTCGGATCACTGAATACGGTTCTGGCCTATGCCAAATTGCTGGATAACGGCTTCTGGATCGATCGTGGCTATCATGGCTATCAGCCGCGGAATCTACGCGCCTATCGCAAGCTGGGCTTCATGCTCAACGACGACAGGCGTACCAGAGCCGCCCGACAAATCATATGGCGGTTGCGCGATGATCTGATCGACCTTTATCGTCTGTCAAAATCAGTCGGTGAGGAAGATGTCCGGATCAGTGGTGATGAACGGGTGAGTCTGGATATGATTCACGCGGTTCGCATTGCGCTTATCATCGACTCGCTGGCATTGATTTGCCGTGTACCACGCTTTGCCGAGTCGACACGCCATAGCAATGAAGATGTCTTGCGGCAGGCTTTGAGTCTTAATTTTGATGAAGCGCAAGCCATCATCCGGCAGGAATTTTCACTCGACAAAACCAAACATGCGCATAGCGAGGTTGCCGAGACGCAAAATTACCGCGACGAAAGCCATTCGGATTATCAGGCCATTGCCGAGCAAATTCTCGCACCGCTGGAACGCAATAACCAGATGATCAAGCGTATTACCCAGATGATCAGCGGCCATTACGGCGCGCATGGCTAGCTAGGCTGAACTGGCAACGCTTAAATCAATTGCAGTTCCAACCAGATCGACAAGCTGGTCAATTTCGGCATCGGAAATGATGAAAGGCGGCGCGATCAGCACATGATCGCCTTGCTTGCCATCAATCGTGCCTTGCATCGGATAGCAGATCAGCCCTTGCTCAAGCGCCTGTTTCTTGATCTTGCCGGCAATATTGCGCTCGCGCGCAAAGGGTGTTTTGGCGGTGCGATCTTCGACAAGCTCGATACCACGGAACAAACCCCGTCCCCGAATATCTCCAACAAAGGGATGCTGGCCAAGCCGTGCATGAAGCCGGTCATTTAACAGTTCGCCTTGCTGGCGCACGCGTGTGCATAAATCATCATCCAGAATACGGTGCATCACCGCCAGTGACGCCGCACAGGCTACCGGATGGCCAATATAAGTATGGCCATGCTGGAAAAATCCGGAACCCGCCGCAATCGCATCATAAATGCTATCGGTGCAAAGTGCCGCGCCAATCGGCTGATATCCGGCACCCAGACCTTTGGCGATGGTGACAATATCGGGGGTTATATGTTCCTGTTCGCAGGCAAAAAACGAACCTGTGCGCCCCATGCCACACATGACTTCATCGAGAATCAGAAGCACGCCATATTTATCGCAAATCTCGCGGATGCGGGTGAAATAGCCTGATACAGGTGCCAAGGCACCGGCGGTGGCACCCACAATCGGTTCAGCCAGAAAGGCCATCACATTTTCGGCACCAACTGCCAGAATTTCGGTTTCAAGCTCATTGGCAACGCGCTGGCCGTAATCATATTCACTCTCGCCATCCTGTTGATCGCGATAGACATAACAGGGGGCAATCAAGCTGGTATCGGTAAGCAATGACTCAAAAAAGGAACGACGCCAGATGTTACCGCCAGCCGCCAAAGCCCCCAATGTATTGCCGTGATAACTTTGCCGACGTGCGATAATCCGGTGGCGCTCAGGCTGGCCGATTTCGACATAATATTGCTTGGCCAGTTTCAGAGCCGCCTCGACTGCCTCGGATCCGCTGGAGACAAAATAGGCACGGCTTATGCCCTCGGGGGCGTGCGCTACAAGCAGATCAGCCAGAGCTTCTGCTGGCTCGCTGGTAAAAAAAGACGTATGCGCAAAGGCAAGTTTTTCGGTCTGTTCAATAATCGCCTTGCGCACAGTATCATCCGAATGCCCAAGGCAGGACACCGCCGCACCCCCCGAAGCATCAAGATACCTTTTGCCTGTTTCATCAACAATGAAACAACCATCACCATGCGATGCAACCGCCAGATCTGCTTTGGTATGACGCGGAAATACTGAACTACTAATCACGAAAACACCCTTTGCAAAATTACGCTGAAGACATGACCAGCCTAGCGCGGCGGCGATACTGAAGCATGATAATCAGCATCAGCATGGCTATGGCTGGCAGATAGAAAATATGACGCGACATACGATCCGGCGTATCGAGATAAACTGTTTCCAGTGTCACCCGCGTATCGGCATAGAAATCAAATGTCTGCATCTCCTGAAATAAAGGTGTGCCGGGGAATGGTTCTTCGACATAGGCAACACCATCCTCAAAAACCAATGTCAGGCCAACCTTATCCAGTCGATCTTCGGCGGACAAAACAACACCATCGCCTGACGGCATAAAATGCAGGATCGAATTGCGCTGGATGATCCGGTCATAATCATCAAAATCAGGCCCTGAAAAGGCCACCCGCACCGATACATCCTTGTCAGCGGCCAAGGCACCATCCGGATCATTGAGCAGGTCAATAATCTGCGCACCGGCAACGTTCTGATAGGGTGGCTGAAAGCGATCAAGCCAGAAATCCGGCCGGAACAGAGTAAAGGCAATCAGCAACAGCATGGCGGTTTCCCACAGCCGGTTTCTGACCAGCATATAATGCTGAATAGCCGAACAGAATGCCAGCATCGCCAGCACCACCGTGACCAGCACAATGACACCGTCAATAAAGCCAACATCAATCAGCAGAATATCGGTGTTGAAAATGAACATGAAAGGCAGAATGGCCGTGCGGATATCATAGCTGAAGCCCTGCACACCTGTGCGGATCGGATCGCCTTTGGAAATGGCGGCGGCGGCAAAAGCCGCCAGACCAACCGGCGGTGTATCATCGGCCAGAATGCCAAAATAAAACACAAATAAATGCACGGCGACCAAAGGCACGATCAGGCCATTCTGCGCCCCGACCATGACAATCACCGGTGCCATCAGCGATGAAACCACAATATAATTGGCTGTTGTCGGCAAACCCATGCCCAGAATCAGGCTCATAAAAGCAACCAGAAGCAGCATCACAACCAGATTGCCTGCCGAGACCGCTTCGACAAATTCACCGATAAATTGATGCGCACCAGTCAGTGAAACAGTACCAATGATGATGCCTGCAACGCCGGTGGCCACAGCAATGCTGATCATCGCGCGCGCGCCATTTTCCAGCCCGCGCCGCAAATCGATTAAGCCTTGTCGCCATTCGTCGCCTGCCACCAAAAGCGGCATCGCAAACCGTCCACGGAAAAAAGCTTTCAATGGATGCTGGGTCAGCAGAACAAACATCATCGCCAGACTTGCCCAATAGGCCGACAGGCCAGGTGAAAGACGACTGACCAGCACACACCATAACAGAACCACAATCGGTAGGACAAAATGATAACCAGTGACCGCAACCGACCCGACAGAAGGCAGGTTTTTCATTTCATCTTCGGTCAGACCGATTTCAAGATCGGGATGCCGCGACGCAATCCAGACAAGCCAGATATAGATGCCGATAAATAGCGCAATCGCCGTAGGCAAAGTCATTCCGGGCATGGCATTACCGGTATATTCCAAGACTGTATGCACAAGCCATGACAAAGTAGCGAGTCCCAAAAAGCCCGTCAAAAAGCCCCCTAACCGTCGCGCCAAAGGCAAGGAAGAAGGCCGTTGCGGCAAGCCTTTTAGGTTAAGCTTCAGAACTTCGAGATGAACGATATATATCAGCGCAACATAGGAAACCAACGCAGGCAAGGCGGCATATTTGATCAATTCAAAATAGCTGACGCCGGTAAATTCGGAAATCAGGAATGCCGCCGCCCCCATAACTGGCGGTGTAAGCTGGCCATTGGTTGACGATGCAACCTCGACAGCGCCAGCCTTTTCGGCCGAAAAACCGGTCTTTTTCATCAAGGGGATCGTGAAGGTACCCGTGGTCACAACATTGGCGATCGACGACCCCGAATAGATGCCCGACAGGCCAGACGCCACCACAGCGGCCTTGGCAGGGCCACCGCGAAAATGCCCCAATGCGGCAAAGGATAATTTGATGAAATAATTGCCCGCCCCCGCACTTTCCAGCAATGCACCAAACAGCACGAACAGAAAAATCATCGATGTTGAAACGCCAAGAGCAACGCCAAAGACACCTTCGGTCTGCATCCAGAAATGCCATGTCGCCTTGTTGATTGACGCGCCTTTCCAGCGCATCGCATCCGGTACGAAACTGTCATCGCCAAACAGAACATATAGAACAAACAGGCTGGCAACGACCAGCAAAGGCAGACCTAGCGAGCGATAGACAGCGACACCCAGACAGATAATACCGGCAATCGAAAACACCAGATCATACTGGTTCGGCAAGCCAGCACGGTTGGCAATATCAAGTTTGAAAACATAAAGATACAGACAGGCGGCAACGCCAATGAGAGTCAGGGCAATCTGGCCATACCGGTCAATTAACGGATGGAGTTTATGCACCGCCGGATAGGCCAGAAGCGCCAGCCCAAGACCAAAGGCGAGATGAATCTGGCGTGCTTCCTGATTATTGAATACCAGATTCAGACCCGTCACTTCGCTGAGATAGAAGGGAAAATCAGACGCAATCCATAGCTGGAACAGTGACCATATAATACATAATATCGTCAGCAATTTGCCTGTCTTTGGCTCACGCTGGACAAAACCAGCATCAGGCTTATGTGTGTCGGCACCAGAAATAGTCATGACAGTCCTGTAATGTTTGCCTGTTAAGTCTTGCTAACCTTATTGTCTGGTCTGCCATCGCATAGTGCCGACCGGTAATCGCCAAAATAATATCAATAAATAAATCAAAAAATACGGGGCGACCCGAAAGCCGCCCCAGATACGACTACATCCAGCCGCGTTCTTTGTAATACTTAACCGCGCCTGCATGAAGCGGTGCAGACAGACCGTCTTTGATCATCTGCTCTTCTTTCAGGTTGCGGAAAGCGGGATGCAATTTCTTGAAGTCAGCAAAATTGTCAAATGTCGCTTTGACAACTGTGTAGACAACATTCTCTGGCACATCAGCCGATGTGATAACGGTCGCGCCAACACCAAATGTCGTGGTGGTGTTTGGTGAACCCTTATACATGCCACCAGGTACTTCGGCGACGCGATAGAATGAGTTATCGGCAATCAGCTTGTCGATTGGCGCACCGGCAACATTGACCAGCTCAACGTCACAGCTTGATGTTGCCTGTGTCAAAGCCGCATTCGGGTGACCAACAGTATAGATCATAGCTTCGATCTTGCCGTCACAGATTGCCTGTGCCATTTCAGAACCTTTGAGTTCGGCCGCAAGCGAGAAATCGCTCATCTTCATGCCGAATGATTCCATGACAACTTCCATGGTCGCGCGCTGACCCGAACCCGGGTTACCAACATTGACCTTCTTGCCTTTCAGGCCTTCAAAAGATTTGATGCCTGAGTCCTTGCGAACAATCAGCGTGAATGGCTCCGGGTGAACCGAGAATACAGCACGCAACTTTTCAAACTTGCCTTTATCGGCAAATTTTGATGTACCGCGATAGGCATGAAATTGCCAGTCAGACTGGGCAACGCCAAATTCCAGCTCGCCTGCGCGAACGGTGTTGATGTTATAAACCGAACCACCTGTTGACTCGGCTGAACAGCGAATACCATGCGTTTTACGATCCTTGTTAACCAGACGGCAAATCGCGCCACCTGTTGGATAATAAACGCCGGTTACGCCACCGGTGCCGATTGAAACAAACTGCTCAGCTGATGCTGTTGCAATGCCAAATCCGGCAAATGAAGCGACAAGGCCGCCTGCAATGATTTTTTTCAATTCCATGATCTTCTCCCTAGATAAGATTACATATAGATAAGTGGTAGCATATGCAGAGGTAATGTAAAACGTTTGTTATATTTCTAATATATATGTTACAAATGTAACAAAATAGCCTTGCGATATATCCACGTCTTGCATAGGATTGCGCCATGGACCTTCGTGACGAACTTAAGCGACAGCATTCTGGTTTGAGTCAAACCCTCCAAAAAGCCAGTGCGGTTATCATCCGTGGGCTTGCTGATATCCCATTCCAAAGTATTCGCGACCTTGCCTCCCTGACCGAAGTGTCGCCATTATCGATCATCCGCCTGACGCGTAAATGGGGTTATTCGGGCTATCCCGAATTTCAAACTGCCGTTCGCAAGAATTTATATCCAGAAGCGTTAAAATCGCCAGCCGCCGATGATACCAACACCAGCGCCGAACCAAAAATGCTATGGACTGCCAAGACGCAGGCGCAGATTGCCAAGGTAGCCGAACGCATCCACGCATCACGACGCGTACATATTGCCGGTTTTCGAAGTGCGCAAGCCTTTGCAAGCTATATGAATTACATGGGCAGAATGGTGTTCGACAATTTCCATTTGATGACCGAGTCGGGGCTGGCCTCGGCGCAGGATCTGGCGCAGATGTCGCCTGCCGACACGCTGATAGCCTTTTCGACAACGCCCTATTCAAGCGAAACAGTCCGCCTTGTGCAGGCGGCGCGATCGTTGAATATTCCAACAATTGCCATTACCGATGATATTTTATCACCTTTTGGTGATTATGCCGATCTGGTGATCGATGTGCCCATATCAAAAACCAGACGGCTGTTTGAAATGGCACCAATGATTTCCACGATTGAACAAATACTGGAAACCAGCTTTGACATGCTGGGCGATGATGCCGATGAACGGATCGCCTATTTCGGGGCACGCGTGACTGCCATTAAAGGCTATTGGTAGTCTGCCAAGAAGCGCGTTTATACGCTATTCGTCATGCCATACCGCATCACGCTTTTCGAGAAAGGCGCTGACGCCCTCTTCGGCATCACGCTTGAGCATATTATCGACCATAATGGCGGCAGCATAATCATAGGCATCTGCCAAAGACATTTCCGCCTGTTCGTAAAAGGCGCGCTTGCCCGTTTTCACCGTCATGCTGGATTTGCTGGCGATTTTTGCCGCCACCGCCAACACCGCGTCAGTCAATTCATCTTCGGCACATGCCGCATTCACCAGACCCATTTCAACCGCGCGCGTGGCGTTGACCATATCGCCAGTGAGTAGCATTTCCATGGCATGTTTGGGCGCAATATTGCGCGACAAAGCCACCATCGGCGTTGAACAGAACAGGCCAATATGCACACCGGGTGTGCTGAATTTTGCATCATGCGCGGCATAGGCAAGATCGCAACTGGCAACAAGCTGGCATCCGGCGGCGGTGGCAATACCGCGCACCTCGGCAATCACCGGCTTTGGATGCCGCACGATTGTCTGCATCATCGCCGAACATTGCGCCATGATGTCAGTAAAATAGGCCTTGCCCCCATCATCAGCAGCACGTCCGGCGGTCAGTTCTTTCAGATCATGTCCGGCACAAAAAGCAGGACCATGTGATGCCAGCACAATGACGCGGACGGCTGTATCATCGGCCACCGTATCAAGTGTCGACTGTATGGCCACCATCATTTTTTCGGACAAAGCGTTACGGCGTGCCGGATCATTGAGCGTCAGGCGTAGCACGCCTGTATCGGACAATTCGGATAACAGAATTGTATCCCCGCCAGCATCCATTATGTCAGTGCCTCCATCCGGCAAAACCATGCGTTATTTAAGCAGTTCCAGATTATCATATCCAAGCCCTATGACGATGCCAGCTGTTTTTTTGGATCATAGAACGGTTTTGGCACAACCGTGACCGGCAACCGACCAACCGGGGTTTCGGCAAAGGCCTTTGCGCCAATGTCAGCATAAGCTATGTCAAGCATCGCCAGAGCAATATTCTGTTGCAGTCGGGGTGAATAGATTGCCGAGGTCACCTTGCCGACTACCTGCCCATCGCTTTCAACCGGCCAGAAAGTCGTGTTTGAAGCCGCAAGCGGGGCACCATCAATGACCAGACCAACCTGTCTGCGGGTAACACCCTGCTGGCGGATTTTTGTCAATGCCGTCTTGCCGATAAAGTCAGCGTCCATATCCAGATCGATCAAACGATCAAGACCCAGTTCGAACGGATTGGTATCGATATCCATATCGGCATGATAGGACAGCATGCCGCCTTCGATCCGCCGGATTGACGATGTATGCCCCGGCTTGAGCCCGAATGGCGCCCCAGCTTTCATGATCGCTTCCCAGAGCTGGTCACCCTTTGACCCGTCACGCAGATAGATTTCATAACCAAGCTCACTTGACCAGCCAGTGCGCGATACGACCAGCGGGATGCCCTCAAATTCAAGCTCGGTCAGCCAGTAATAGCGCAGGTCAGACACGACCTCACCAAATAGCGCATGTGCAATCTGGCCAGACTTGGGCCCTTGCAACTGAAGTGGCGATACATCCGGTTCGGTGATATTCACATCCATGCCAGCATTGATGGCAACGCCCTGTGCCCAGAACAGAATGTCGCTATCGGCCAGTGAAAACCAGAAATGGTTTTCGCCAAGACGCAACATCACCGGATCATTCAGCACGCCGCCTTTATCATTGGTCAAAATCACATATTTACACTGGCCAATGGTGCATTTTGATATATCGCGCGGGCTGAGCAACTGGACAAAACGCGCCGCATCCGGCCCAGTGATTTCGACCTGACGTTCAACCGCGACATCGCACAGGATCGCGTCATTGACCAGATTCCAGAAATTCTGTACCGGATCGCCAAAATCACGTGGTATATACATATGATTATAGACCGAGAAACCTGCCGCGCCCCAGCGCATTGTTGCATCAAAATAAGGTGATTTGCGGATTTGCGTTCCAAATCCTATCGCGTCAGTATTCTGGCTATCAGTCGTCATGGCTTACCACCCTTGTTACAGTCATACATTAAAGTCAGAAATCTTAAATCACACCGCATCAAAGATGGTATGTCATGTGTCTGTGATATACGGTGCCGCCTTGCAAAAATAACACAAGGGCGTCTTTTTTCGTCTTAAAATGCAAGCCAGCAAGCGTAATGTACTCAGCTACCACCACTTCGCCTGCTTATCTGCTCTGCGGCACGGGCGACAAGCTGACCCAGCATATCCATATATAAAGCGGTCAGATTCCATCATAAAATGATTGTTTTTGATCAAGCTATTGGTAATGATCAGACACATGAAGCAAAAGTCAAAAAACAACCGCTTTGAAGATATCGCGCGTCACGCTGGTGTCGGCACGGCTACGGTTGACCGCGTTTTGAACGAACGTGGTGGCGTCAGCATCAAAACCATGAAAAAGGTACTTGATAGCGCCCGCACGCTGGGAACGCGGCGCGTTCTGCCCGAAATTGGACAGCGCACTTTACGGATCGAAGCGGTACTGGCGCGCAAACATTCTGCTTATTATGACCGGCTGGCGAAAGCCTTTCAGATGGCAACGAGCTTTGCGAGTATTCCGGTTACTGTCTATCGGACGCATATTGAAGATGATGCGCCCGACAAGCTGGCGGCACATCTGCGCAACATAGCCAGCTATCGGGATGGCATCATAATCTATGGCAATAACCATCCTGATATAGCCGCGCAGATCAATGCGCTGGCAGGCGTGGTGCCCGTATTGACCATCAGCACCGATATTCCGCACAGCAAACGTCATTCGCATGTTGGTATCAATGACATTGGTGCTGGTCAGTCAGCTGCCAAATTATGCGAAGCTATCTGCCGGAGCGGCGGACAGGTGCTGGTGATTGCCCCCGAAAAGCACGCACAATCACTTCAGGATCGCTTTGGCGGCTTTACCGATTTCTTCAAAACGATGGGGAAAAAAGACCAGCTGGTTATCATTAAACGCGAACCGATTTTCGATCATACCTTGTCAAAAATTCGTAATATCGTTCTGCAAAACCCAAATATCAGGGCGCTCTATTCGACAACAAATGACGATATGCTGGAAATGCTACTCAAAAGCCGTCAGGATGAGACGCAAAATTTTGACTTCGTAAAAATCGTCCATGATCTTGATAGTCAGACAATCACACATCTAAGATCGGGTTTGATTGATATCGTGATCGACTCGAATCCGGCACGTCAGGTTCTGCGCGCGATTGAAATCATATCGGCCTATCATGGTATGGCGTCTGACAGCATAAGCGAACTGGTTGATTTTCAGATTTTCACATCGGACAACATTCCCGAAAGCTATTTCTAAACCATCCGTCCCGCTTTGGCGAAACGAAGATCAGAGGATCATCGCGGCGGATATGCCTCAACGCATGATGATTTTTCATCATTTTTTGACTGTCTTATTAACCCCAGTTGTTGCTTTGCTAATCGCATCGGGGGAGCAGAACATGAATAACGGAAATAGCGCGCTTAAGACGCTGGCAGATCAGCTTGCCAGAAAATGGCCAGACCCGACATCGCCGATAGAGTTGGAGCCAGGCCAATGTCCGCGAAACCGCGATGAAGCCTATCATGTGCAGGATTGCATGTTCGACGCGCTGGATGAAAATCTGGCAGGGTGGAAAGTGGGTGCCACCAGTGCCAAGATGCGCGCATTGGACGGGCATGATGATGTGATTCCCGGGCGCATTCTATCATCAACCTGCTATGTCGGCACGCAATTGAATTTGCCCATATCCCGTTTTCCCAATGCACGCGCTGAAACCGAATTTGCATTTCGCCTGACCGAAACACCAGCCTTGCGTTCTGCGCCATGGCAAGCCGAAGATATGGCCGCGATCATGACATTACATCCGGCCATCGAAATCATCGGCAATCGTTACCGGATGGAAGGTGCCAGCAAAGCCCAGAATTCGCTTATGACCATCGCCGATAATGGTGGCGGCATGGGATTTGTCTTTGGCGACCCGATTGATGACTGGCAGGATCTGGACTTTCAGAACCATGTCATCACCCTGCGCGTTGATGATAATGCGCCCGCTGAAAATTTCCTCGGCGATATGCGCTGTGTGCCAGCACAAGCTGCCGCCGATCTGGTCAACCATCTGGCAAGCCGCAATATTTCCATGCATGAGGGCGATTTTCTATCAACCGGCGCGGCCACCGTACCACAGCCTTTTCAGGCTGGCAGTAATGTACATGCCGATTTTGGCACGCTTGGCATGATTGAACTGACATTTTAGAAAGTGAATGATGTGGCTGATAAGGTAATGGCAGATATTCTGGTTATGAACGGTCCCAATCTGAATATGCTGGGCACGCGTGAGCCGCATATCTATGGCCATATGACATTGGATGAAATCGAAGCTGCCAGCCGTGAAAAAGCAGGCAATCTGGGATTGACGCTGGACTGGTTCTGGTCAAATAGCGAAGGTGCCATTATCACCAGACTGCAACAGGCCAGCCAGAATGCGCGTGCCATCGTCATCAATGCTGCCGCCTATACGCATACATCCTTTGCCGTAAGGGACGCGCTGGCATTGTTCGATGGCCCCAAGGTCGAGGTGCATCTGTCAAAGAACTTCAAACGTGAAAGCTTTCGCCAGATCAGCACCATCTCGCCAGTGTGTGATGGTACGATTGTGGGCTTTGGCCTTAACTCATATCTGCTGGGGATACAGGCTGTCGAAGGCTTGTTGAATGCGGCATCAGAGGAATGAAAATGACCAATAAACAACCAAAAATAATGATCATGGGTGCGGGCGGTATGGGCGCGCTATTTGGCATGATTCTGGATGAAGGCGGCATGGATGTAACGCTGGTCGATCATGACGAAGCGCATGTGGCGGCAATCCAGAAGGACGGGCTGAAAATTTCCGGCCTTGGCGGCGAACGTACGCGCAAGATGCATATCGTGACATCACCTGAAGGCATCAATGATATCGATATTGTGCTGGTGCAATGCAAAGGTACATCAACCAGAGTTGCCGCCGAAAGCATGAAGCATCTGGCAGATCAAAATACTGTGTTCATCAGTTTTCAGAATGGTCTGGGAAATGAGGATATTCTGGGCGAAGTTCTGGGGACGCATAATGTGCTTGGCGGTCTGACCTCAATGGCGGGGGCACGGCTGGGCGCAGGCCATATTCAGGATTTTGACCGCGTACCCACCTATATTGGTGAAATGGAGGGCGGCATTTCAGGGCGCGTTGACGATATAGCCAGAGCCTTTACCGCTGCCGGACTGGAAACCAAGGCAAGCGCAGATATCAATGCTGATATCTGGAAAAAGCTGATCGGCAATCTGACCATGAGTGCGGTATCTGGCATTACCAATCTGACCAGTACCGAGATTCTTAATATCGAGAGCTTACATGATATGTGTTACCGCGGCCTTGACGAAGCGATTAGCATCGCCAAGTCGCAGAATGTAAATCTGGATAAGGATGAGGTCATCGCGGGGTTGAAAATGATGACCCAGCCGGGGGGAACCGGCGATAATAAATCATCTTTATGTCTCGACATTCTTGCCCGACGGCAAAGCGAGGTTGAATTTATCTATGGTCGCCCGCTGGCTCTGGCCAAAAAAGCCAATCTGAATGTGCCAACCCTGCACAGTTTATATAGTCTGGTTAAGGGTATCGAAACACATTACGTGAAAGGATAGAATATCATGCAGTCTGAAAACGGACAGTCGAATGCCGTTAAGTCTCTGGCAGGCAAGACAGCTATTATCACTGGCGGGTCACGCGGCATCGGGCTGGCGATTGCCAAGAAACTTGCCGCTAGCGGTGCCGAGATAATGATTCTAGGATCAAATGCCGACAATCTGGCACGTGCCAAGGACAGCATAGCTGGAACGGTGGCAACGCATGCCGCCGATCTGCGGACATTGGGAGGATGCGAAAGCGCCTTTACCGCCTATCAAGCGCAATATGATAAATGTGATATTTTTGTGCATAGTGCTGGCGCGACCAAAGGCGGCGTTTTCCCTGCCCAGCCCGATGAAGATTTCATCGATGGCTTTGCGTTGAAATTTCACGCTGGCGTGCGCTTGTCACGGCTGTTCTGGCCAATGCTGAAAGCGGCGCATGGCACCGCCATCATGATTATTGGCGGGGCATCAAGAACCCCTGATGCCGGCTTTATGGTTGGCGGCGCGGTCAATGCGGCACTGGCTAATTATACCAAGGCACTGGCCGGACAGGGCAATATGGATGATGTCAATGTCAACTGGATCAATCCGGGGCAGACCGAAACCGAACGTCTGCAAATGCTGCTGGAAACACGCGCCCGCGACGAAGGCAAAACAGTCGATGATGTGCGCGCCGAACGGATGCATGGCGAAGGTATCCGCCGACTTGGCCAGCCTGATGATGTTGCCAGTCTGGTGCATTATCTGTGTCAGGACGAAGCCCGCCATATTCAGGGCACCGGCATTAGTGTCGATGGTGGCGCAACGAAGGGATATTTCTGATGCAATTTGCGCTGGATGACCAACAGCGGCTTCTTGTAGGCACCATCCGCGAGTTTGTGAAACGCGAATTGATGCCGCTTGAAGAACTGGTCGAGGCGCAAGGGTTTCTGGCTGATGACATAGCTGCCGAAATTCAGCAAAAGTCGCGCGATCTGGGGCTGTATGCTGTCAATATTCCAGCCGAATATGGTGGTGGCGGTCTGTCGGTTTTTGACTGGATGCTGGCAGAAGAACAATTTGGGCATACCAGCGATATTCTGATCCGCCGTGCCTTTGGCAATGTTTATGAAATCCTGCTTGAAGGTAATCCCGAACAGATCGAGACCTATCTTTTGCCAACCGTGCGCGGCGAACGCACCTGTTCGGTGGCTTTTACCGAACCTGCCGCGGGATCAGATGCCGCCAGCATAAAGACGCGCGCGGTGCGTGATGGTGATGACTGGATTTTGAACGGAGCCAAGCATTTCATTTCAGATGGGCTTTATTCCGACTTTTTCGTGGTAACAGCAGTGACCGACCCCGATGCCGGTCATAACGGCATTTCCACCTTTATCGTCGAGAAAGGCATGAAGGGTTTTAGCATTGGCCGTGACCAGCCAATGATGGGATTACGCGGCACCTCGCATGTTGAAATGAGCTTTGACGATGTGCGGTTATCCAAGGCGCATTTGCTGGGCACCGAAGGCAAAGGGTTGAAAATGGCCTTGTCGACTTTAGGGCGGGTCAGGCTGGCACAGGTGGCGGCACGCGCGACCGGCAAAGCCACGCATATCATGGGTTTGATGCTGGAACATGCCAGAGAGCGCAAGCAGTTTGGCGCCCAGATCGGCACCTTTCAGATGATACAGCAGATGCTGGCCGACTCGGCGATGGACATTAACGCAACACGGCTGGCCTTATGGCAGACCGCAAGCCAGATCGATCAGGGTCATGACCCGCGCGCCAGAATTTCAATGCTGAAAGTGCAGGCCGCCGAAATGCTAGGGCATGTGGTGGATCGCGCCGTCCAGATTTTTGGCGGCATGGGCTATTGCCGCGATCTGCCAATCGAACGCTATTACCGTGATGCGCGCATTTACCGGATTTATGACGGCGCATCGGAAATTCATCGTGTCGTCATGGCCAAGAGCCTGATGAAAGGTGACACATCCTTATATAATATCGATTAGGCCAGACAGAATGCGCATGATGATCCTTGATAACGGACTTAGACAATGAGTGATGATAAATTCATTTCGGCAGATCAAGCCGCAGACCTGATTCCCGACAATGCCACAATCGGTCTGATTGGCGGCGGCGGCGGGCTGGTCGAAGCAACAAGCCTGCATGCGGCGGTCGAGAAACGTTTTCTGGACTCAGGCCACCCTCGCGGGCTGACCTGTATTCATGCGCTTGGCATTGGTGATCGGGAAAGTCGCGGCATGAACCGCTTTGCGCATAAAGATATGACCCGACGCGTGATTGGCGGCCATTGGGTGTGGTCACCCCGAATGCAGGAGATGGCGCGGCAAAACGAGATTGAAGCCTATGTTCTGCCTGGCGGGGTTGTGATGCAACTGATGCGGGAGGTGGCTGCCGGACGCCCCGGATTGATCACCCATGTAGGGCTGGGCACCTTTGTTGACCCGCGCCTTGATGGCGGACGCATGAATAACGCCGCCTCCGATGATCTGGTCAAGGTTATGACAATCGATGGCAAAGACTATCTGCGCTATTTGCCGATACCCGTTGATGTGGCATTGCTGCGCGGATCGGTCGCCGATGAAGATGGCAATATCTCGCTGGAAGAAGAACCAGCCAACCTTGATATCTATGCAATGGCAGCGGCAGCACATAATAGTGGTGGCAAGGTCATTTTTCAGGTCAAACGCAAAGTGGCACGCGGCAGTCTGACAGCACGTGAAGTGCGTATCCCATCGGCACTGGTCGATGCGGTTGTAATTGATTCCGGACAAAGACAGGGCTATGAACTTGTCTATGACGCGGCTGTTTCTGGCCAGAAAATAAACCCTGATGTTCAGCGTGACATGCCAGCCTTTTCGGCGCGCATGGTGATTGCCCGACGCGCGCGTACCGAACTGCATGATGGTGCGGTGGTTAATTACGGGTTTGGCATCCCCGATCAGGTGGCCAAAATTGTCGCCGCCGAACATGCCGAAGAGCGCTATTACCAGACCATTGAACATGGCACCTATGGCGGCACCTTGCTGGATGGTGATCTGTTTGGCTATGCCCTCAATCCCAGCTGTATGATTGATGGCCCGTCACAATTCGACTTTTATTCGGGAGGGGGCCTCGACATTGCCTTTCTTGGTTTTGGCGAAATTGATGCACAAGGTAATGTCAATGTATCCAAGCTGGCGGGTAATACGGTGGGGCCAGGTGGCTTTATCGATATCGCGCAAAATGCAGCAAAGGTCGTGTTCTGCGGCACATTTGATACAGGCGGCACCAAACTGGCCGTGGGCGATGGCACCTTATCGGTGATCACCCCAGGCAGGATCGGCAAATTCAAGCAGAATGTCGACCAGATTACCTTTTCGGGTGCACAGGCGCTGAGCCAGAAACAGGAAATACTTTATGTCACCGAAAGAGCCGTTTTCCAGCTTACCGAGGCAGGCGTCTGCCTGATTGAGATTGCCCCCGGTATTGACCTGCATGATGATATTCTTGACAAAATGTCATTCACCCCGCTAATCGCCGATAATCTAAAGATCATGGATACATCCTTTTTTACGGAGACTTTATAATGCAGCCCGTCAAAATCGGCCTTGTCGGCGCTGGTGTCATCGGCAAACGCCATGTTGAAGCGCTTGGCCAGATAGCACAAGGCGAACTGGTTGCCATCGCCGACCCATTGCCAGCGGCGGCTGAATATGCGGCATCACTTGACGTGCCTATCTATAAAAGCGCAGGTGAAATGGCCGCAAAAAGTGGTGCCGAAGCGATTATCATTGCCACGCCAACCGAACGGCATCTTGAGGATGCGATGGCCTGTATGCAGGCAGGCGTGCATTTGCTAATCGAAAAGCCCATTACCGCTACGGTGGCAGAGGCAAAGCAGATCATCGCCTATTCAACCCAGCATAATCTGCATGTACTGGTCGGGCATCAGCGGCGATATTATCCCTGTGCGCTCACTGCCAAGCAGATGATCGCCGACGGCACATTAGGCCAGCTTATCGGCATGACTGGCCAGTGGAATGCCAAAAAGGACGCCCCCTATTACGAGCCGGACTGGCGCAAGGATGCCAAGGCAGGGCCTGTTCTGACCAATCTGATTCATGAAATGGATCTGCTTCGCTATATTTGCGGCGATATCGTGTCGGTATCTGCCGAAGTCACCAACCATAACCAGAATTTTGACAAGGAAGATGCCGTTGCCATCAGCCTGCGTTTCGCCAATCAGGCAGTTGGCACGTTTCTGTTGTCAGACCGCACACCATCACCCTGGACATGGGAATTTGGCATTGGCGAAAGTGACCGCTTTCCAAAAAGCGGTCATAACAGCATCCGGTTTCTGGGCGCGGATGCGGCACTGGAATTTCCGAATTTAGTATTATGGCGGCACGATGTGGTACCTGGCGACTGGGGCGATGTCATCAGCGGCACATCGATTGCAACTGATTTCATCGATGCCTATCAGGCACAATGCACGCATCTTTGTGCGGTTGTACGTGGCGAGGAAGCACCAAAAATCACCGCCACCGATGCCACCAAATCATTAATGGCCACATTGGCCGTGATGGAATCAGCAGCCAGCGGGCAACGTATAGACCTAGCGCAATAGCATGCGTGAATAAGATAGCTTTTCAGAGGGGATAAACAGATGGATGATTTCTATGTAAAAATTGGCGATGAATCGCGCTTTACCAAGACGGTATCTGAGAGCGATGTCTATATGTTTGCCGGTATCACAGGCGATTTTTCACCGAATCATGTCAATAAATCCTATATGGAAAAATCATCCTATGGCCGGTTGATGGCGCATGGTGCCTTGATGGTGGGTTTCATGTCGACCGTTTCGACGATGGTCATTGCGCATTGCCGTGATGCCGACGAAACGCCTGTATCGGTCGGTTATGACAAGATACGGTTTCTCAAACCAGTTTTTCTGGGTGATACTGTTTCGCTGGTCTACCGCATATCATCGATTGATACGAAACGGCGGCGGTCAGTGGGCGACATCGAAATCACCAATCAGGATGATGAACTTGTTGCCGTTGGTAATCATATTCTGCAATGGGTACCAAATAACTAAGCCAGAGCTGATGGAGGGAACCGATGGAACGACTGCTTGACTTGGCCGGACAGAGATACATCGTGACCGGTGCCGCGCGCGGAATCGGGCTGGCTATAAGTGACTATTTCCATAAGCTTGGCGCACATGTCAGCGGCTGGGATCTGGATGATGCCGGTATGAAAGACAATCCGGTTTTTGCCGATTACCAGATTGCCGATGTCAGTGACGAAGCCAGCGTGGCCGATGCCTTTGCCGCCAGCCTTGCGGCGTTGGGTGATGTTGACGGTATCGTCGCCAATGCCGGCATTAATGGCCCAACCAAGCCGCTATGGGATTATTCGCTCGATGAATGGCAACAGGTTATCGATATCGACCTGACCGGCGTGTTTTTGTCGGTACAACCCGTTCTCAGGCATCTGCGTACAAAAGGCAAAGGCCGGATCATCGTGATGTCATCGGTCGCTGGCAAGGAAGGGAATCCGGGCGCGGTTCCCTATGGCGCGGCAAAAGCCGGACTGGTTGGCTATGTGAAAGGGCTGGCACGCGAAGTGATGCCATCTGAAATCACGGTAAACTGCATCGCACCAGTGATCACCGAAACCGATTTGCTGACTGGCATGTCGCAAGATTATATCAGCGACAAGAAAAGCCGGATTCCGATGGGACGGTTTTGCACACCAGAAGAAGTCGCCGCCATGACCGCATGGATTGCCTCGCCGCAATGCAGTTTCACCACCGGCCAGATTTTTGATGTCACTGGCGGGCGGGCAACATGGTAACGCTATGCGCACACTGACCACGGCCGATATATGTATTCATCAGGTCTGCCTGCTTGAGCAATGCGGCTTTGCATCATCGCTGGATGTGCTGGCGCGCAATCAGGTTACAAAGACAGCTATATGGCGGCCTATGCTTGATGCGGTTGGCGCACAGACAGCCAGAAAAATGCTGGATGATAGCGGTGTGCAGGCGCACGCCCTATGCGCGTTGGAACTTTTGAAAGGTGTTGAGGATGGCACGCGCATGCTGGAGACAGCCGCCACCATTGGCGCCAAAAGCGTAGTCGCCATCACCGGTGGCTTTGATGCCGATAACACAACATTAGAAGACGCGCGTCACAACGCCATGGACATGCTGGCCAAGCTGCTGCCAATTGCCCACTCTCACAATATCACTATTGCGCTGGAACCTCTGCATCCGATGGTCTGTGGCTTGCGATCGGTGATTAGCAGCCTGCGTGAGGCTAATGATATACTCGATCAGCTAGACAGCTCAGATAATGTTGGAATCGCGCTGGATAGCTATGCGATCTGGTGGGAGCCCGACCTGATTGCGCAGATCAGCCGCGCCGGTAACCGCATCGTCAATTATCATGTTGCCGACTGGCTGGCCGAAACCAGGGATGTGAGGCTGGATCGCGGCATGCCTGGTGATGGCATAATCGCGCTACCCGCATTAAGAAACGCGGTTGAAGCCACCGGATTTAGCGGGCTGGTTGAAATCGAAATTTTTTCGGCACGTCACTGGTGGCAGGCCGATCCGCAGCATGTCGTTGAAACAATTCTGGCGCGGGCAAACCGGCATTTTTAACAAGAAAAAAAAGATCAATTCATAAAATGATGGCTTTCAATCAATTTTGACATTTTGATTGGCACATAAGCTATGTCGCGCCAAAATAAAAATGTTAGGATTTTGGCAATAAGAAAGTGGGGGGAAACCGTGCTTGAACTAAAAAACGTTCATGCTGGCTATGGCAAGTTAAAGATATTACGCGGCATCGACATGAAGGTCGAGCGCGGCTCTATAGTTGCCTTGCTTGGCGGTAATGGTACTGGCAAATCGACTTTGCTGAAAACTGTCTCTGGTCTACTGCCTTTAATGGAAGGCAGTATGACCTTTGACGGCGTTGATATTGGCGCACTCAAACCGCATGAACGGATGCGTCTAGGATTGGTGCAGGTCACCCAGTCGAAAGAGGCCTATCCAGCCATGACGGTTGAAGAAAATCTGGTTCTTGGCGCCTATACGCGTAAAGATCGGGCTGGCACGCTGGCCGATCTTGAAAAAGTATATAACTTTTTTCCGGTTCTGCGCGAACGACGCAAACAACTTTCAGGCACTTTATCGGGTGGTGAAGTGCAGATGCTGGTGATCGGGCGCGGCTTGATGGCAAATCCGAAAATGCTGATGCTTGATGAACCAAGCGCCGCGCTGGCACCGAAAGTGGTGCTGGAGATTTTTGCCAATATCAACAAGATCGCAAAATCGGGCGTCACCATTCTTGTGGTCGAGCAGAATGTTCGCATGGCACTTATTCTTGCACAATATGGTTATATTATCCGTGACGGCATCATCATGATGGAAGGTGAAGCCAAGAAACTCATCAGCGATCCGGCAGTCAAGGAGTCATTCCTCGGCGGGTCGGTAGCGGATACGTCAAAAACACTAAGCGCATAAATTAGGGAACTAAAATATCATGGGCTTCGATTACAATTCTCTGATGGCTTTCATTATTTTTGGCATCACTATCGGTGTGGTTTACGGCATTGTTGCCCTGGGCATTTCGCTGATTTACTCAGGTCTGGACATCGTACATTTCGCGCATGGTGAAATGTATATGTTTGGCGCATTTTTTGGCCTTGTGCTGGCGCATGATGTGGGGCTTCCCTATCCGATTGCCCTGATCGGGGCGATGATAATGACGGCGTGTCTGGGCATGTTTGTCGAACGCGTCTTTTATCGACGATTAACACGGGCTGGCGGCGGCTACACAGTGGCCGGCATGGGCATGATCATTTGCGGCTTTGGCATGTCAGTCGCGCTGGTTAATGTTGCCTATTTCATCTGGGGTGCCGAGGCCGAGCCATTCCGCGCCAATCTGGACTATATCCCGCGTCTGCAATTTGCCGGTGATATCGAAGTGCCTGAAAGCTATGTGCTGACGGCGATCATTTCCGTCATTTTGATGGCGTCACTGCATTATTTTCTGCGTCATACAAAGGCGGGGCTGGCGGTTCGCGCCGTGGCACATAATAAAGATATCGCCTATCTGATGGGTATTAACGTGCCATTGATGATTTCATTGATCTTTGGTCTGGCATGCGCATTGGCCGCAGCGGCTGGCGTGCTGATCGGACCGATGCAGTCGGTTCAGGTCGAGATGGGCTATCTGATGTTGATGAAGGCTTTTGCGGCGGCTGTTGTTGGCGGCTTCGGGTCTTTGCCGGGGGCGATCCTTGGCGGCATCATGGTTGGTATATTCGAAAATCTTGGCGCGGCATATATATCGCCAAGCCATAAAGATATTTACGCATTTTTGCTTTTGATTCTGGTGCTTATGTTCCGCCCGTCGGGACTGTTTGGAATCGAAGCAAAGGTAAAGGCATAGCGAACAATAAACATTTCGCGCTACGCTACTAAGGAAGGCAAAACATAATAATTGCTAAAATGGAGGAGAAGATGAATATCATGAAATCAACCTTTGCCAGCTTGCTTGTCGGGGGTGTAGCCCTTGCCAGTACAGCTGCATTTGCAGGTGATATCCGCGTTGGCATCACCATGCGTATGGTCAGTGAAAACGGCCAGAAATATGGCCAGATGATGATGGATGAAATCAAAGCCATCAATGATTCTGGTGGTATCAATGGCAACATGATCAAAGCCACGCTGATGAATGACGAATGTAAGTCAGACAAAGGTGTTGCGAACGCCAACAAGCTTATTTTCCAGGAAAAGGTTCATATGCTGATCGGTTCGACCTGTTCTTCAGTGTCATTGCCGATTGTTGACGTGACAGCCAAAGCTGGCGTTGCCCAGCTGATCCCGCACTCAACAAATGCAAAAATCACCCAGAAAGGCAGTGAGTGGGTATTCCGCGTTCCTGTATCTGGCCGTTATTACGGTGGTGTGAACGCAAAATATGTTGGTGACAACATTGGTACAAAGATTGCCTATATCTGTGCGGCTGATGCGGCCTCAGTCAATGACTGTGCTGCCATGCAGGGTCAGATCAGAAAGCAGTTTGGTGCCGAGCCAGCCTATATTGCCGATGTGCAGGAAAAGGAAGTCGATTTCCGCTCGCACATGCAGAAAATCAAGTCAATGAATGTTGACGGTATCATGGTTGCGGCACTGGCCGAGACAATGGCACGTGCGCTTATGCAGTCATATGAAGCAGGTATTGGCGATGATGTTCGTCGTATCGGTTCATCATCAGCATCTAACGCACCTGTGCCACGGATTGCTGGTGATGCTGTCAAAGGCGTGTTCTTTACAGCTGCCTATGCCGCCGCTGACCAGCGCCCAATTGCCAAGCTGTTCAACGCCATGGTTAAAGAGAAGTATGACATCCATGCTCCTGACCATGATTTCTCACAGGCTTATGACCTTGTACGTATCATGGAACAGGCTCTGAAAAGCACCGATTTGAGCCTCGATAGCAGCTCACTGAAAGCTGACCGTACAGCCATTCGCGATGCGATTGCCGGCGTCAAGAACTATGAAGGTCTGGCATCAGGCCCAATCAGCTTCTGTGCCGCGCCAACACCGCAGTGCCGTGACGGTAACAGAACAGCTGTTCTGATCGGTTACACAAAGGGTGGTGAAAACTTTGAAACTGAAGTTCTCGCCCGTGTAACCATGCCTATTGATTTTGGCCTTGAATAGGTCTTAGCCATCAAATGAAGCTGGGGCAGATATCCCTGCCCCAGCTTTTCTTTCCCCTGTAATATGGACAATTGAACAAATGAATATCTTTGTTTTAATTATTGCGAAATTTGTAGCGTTTGGTGAGATGCTGGCGGGCAAACATCGGCTGTTGCCATGGATAATTGCCTATATTGTACTCCTGCCGCTGCCTTTTATTTTATCAGCTTTGTTTAGTGAATATTTGATTGATCTGGCCAATCGTGCCTGTCTGTTTATTCTGCTGGCGGTTGGCCTGAATATCGTCAAAGGCTTTTGTGGCCAGGTAACAGTCGGACATATCGGCCTCTATGCGATTGGTGCCGTGACCTCGGCTGTTCTGGCACTGGAGCCCGGTGGCTTTGGCGACACATTGGGCTTTGGCCTGTCAGTGTGGGTGGCCATTCCGATTGCCGTTTTGGTAACCGCACTTGCTGGCGTGATCGTTGGCCTGCCATCAGTTCGGCTTGAAGGTGCTTATCTGGCTTTGGCCACGCTTGGTCTTGGCGAGTCTGTGCGTATCATGATTGCGGTAACACCACAATTGGGGTCAAGCACCGGATTGATGATGATCCCGCCACCATCTATTGGCGGTTTCGCATTCGAAAGCTTCACCAGCTATTATTATCTGGTGATGACCGCCGCCATTGTCGGCATCTATTTTTCATTCTCGATCTTGCGTTCGGCAACTGGCCGCGCCTTTCAGGCCATTCGCGAAGATACCATCGCCGCGTCGGTCAATGGCATCAATGTGGTCAAATACAAGCTTCTTGCCTTTGTCCTGAGCGCGATTTATGCAGGTCTGGCTGGTGCTTTATTTGCGCATATGCCCCCGGGCTATCTGCACCATAACAACTTTACCATCATTGAGATGGTCACGCTGTTGCTGATGGTCGTGCTTGGCGGTATCGGCAATGTGTGGGGCGGCGTCATTGGCGCGATTGTCGTGACCATTGCCTATGACCAGACCAAGGATCTGGTGTTCTATTTCATGGATCGTCCGATCATCATCCAGCCGATTGTGTTTGGCCTGTCCATGGTGTTGCTGGTTCTGTTCATGCCGCGCGGTATTGGGGGCTGGATCGAAGGTTTCCAGCGCAACCGTCGCTTTATCAAACAAAGTGAGGAGCGGTTAGATGGCACTGCTTGAAACGCGCAATCTTAGTAAAAGTTTTGGCGGCTTGCAGGCGATCAATGATGTCAGCCTGAAAGTAGAGCCGAACACTGTCCACGGCCTGATCGGGCCGAACGGTTCGGGCAAATCGACCTTTTTCAATCTGCTGACAGGCGTGTATCAGCCTGACGCGGGCAGTTATATAGAGTTTAATGGTATCGATATCACCGACAAACCAGCGCATTTCATTGCTGAACAGGGTCTGTCCCGAACCTTTCAGCTGCTGCGTCTATATGGCGAATTGAGCGTGCTGGACAATGTCATGGTTGGCTATCATCCGCATACCAAATATAGCCCGCTTGCCCCGTTTTTCCGCGGCGCAGAAGTACGGCGTCAGGATGCCATTGTCCGTGATGAAATGATGGAATTGCTGGAATTTATCGGGTTGGCAGAACATGCCGAGATTCCGGCAGCCGAACTATCAGGCGGTCAGCGCCGCCTGCTGGCTCTGGGGCGGGCGATCGCCACACGGCCTAAATTGCTGTTGCTTGACGAACCGGGCGCGGGTCTGTCGCCGGTCAATGTCGATAATCTGATGGCCACGATCATGACGCTGAAAGACCGCTATAACCTGACCATCGTTGTGGTCGAGCATATTCTGAAAGTTGTGATGAATACATGCGAGACGGTCAGCGTTCTTGACCATGGCCAGAAAATCTCTGAAGGCACACCGGAATTCGTGAAAAATGATCCGGCGGTGGTGGAAGCCTATCTGGGACGCGAAATGGCCGATGAGGAAATCCGCGCGGCTATGGGGTAAATATATAAAGGCCAATCATGAACGCCGCCCACAACACAATCCATTGTCGCACTATCGACAATATCATGATTGTCACGATTGCCCGATCACAGGTGCGTAATGCCCTAACACCTGACTGTCATTTTGCATTGGCGGAAATCTTTGACCGCTTTGCAGCCGACGATAGCCTGCATGTTGCCATTATCACTGGCGAAGGGGACAAAGCCTTTTGCAGTGGCAGTGATCTTAATTTTATCGATGATCTGAAGCCAGATGACATGCCTGTATCTGGCTTTGGCGGGCTGACCACAAGGTTTGATCTTTATAAGCCAGTCATTGCCGCGATCAATGGCGATGCGATTGGCGGGGGATTGGAAATTGTGATGGCGTGCGATCTAGCCATTGCGGTGCCGCATGCCCGCTTTTGTCTGCCCGAACCGAAGGTCGGACTGGCAGCAAGTGGCGGATTGCACCGTCTCGCGCGCACACTCGCTTTAAAACACGCCATGAAGCTAGCTCTGACCGCCGAAATGATTGATGCCGAAACTGCCGTTACGATGGGGTTGATAAATCAAATTTATTCAACCGATGACATATTGGGCGATGCGATTGAAATGGCATGCAGCATAGGTGAATTAGCACCGCTTGCTATCAAAGCAAGCAAACAGATGATTCTGGAGGGGCTGTCTGCGCGTGACATCCAATCAGCCTTTGCCGGACGCTATAGCGCTTTCGAAGCGATGCTGGCAAGCGATGATGCCAAGGAAGGGCCACGCGCCTTTCTCGAAAAGCGCCCTCCCAAATGGAGCGGAAAATAGACATTCCGGTGCCTATAAGCGCGTCAATTAGAACTGACCCTGTTATCTCGCGTGAGACACGCACGCCTTGGCAAAATCGATAAAAACACGGATTTTCTGCGGTACAAACCGGTGCCGCAGATAGAGTGCCGACACGGTGGCATCCATATCCAGCCTGACGTCGGGCAAGATATGGATCAGTTCACCCGATGCCAGAGCAGATTTGCAATAGATATCGGGCATAAAGCTGATGCCACCGCCCTGTTTTACGGTTTCGCGTAACAGCACGGGATCATTGACCGGCATCGCACCCAGACAATTCAGAAAACGACGCGGTGCGGGTGCAGGATCATCAAACAGAACCGGCATTTTACGCAGAAGATAGCGTTGCTCGCAAAAGCGCATATGCGCCATGATTGAGTCTATATCGGGTTTCACCGCATCAAGCCCCGAATAGGTCGGGCTGGCAACCCAGATCAGCTTTGTCCGCATCAGGGTCTGACAATAAAGATCCGAATCTTCCTGCACATCCGGCGAGATGGACAGATCAATATGATCGGTCATCAAATTAACCGGATGGCCAACAACGCGGATATCAAGATTTATGTCAGGATAGGCAGCATTAAATTCTGCCAGACGCCCACCAATGATCTCGCGGCTAAAGGCCATCGGAACCGCCACCGTCAGATTACCCGAAGGGCGTTTCTGGATACCGGCCAGCGCGGCACTGGCGGCTTCGGCCTGTTCGACAATCAGGCTGGCATGCGACAGGAACACCTGCCCCTCATCGGTCAGGCGTACATTGCGCGTATTGCGATCAAACAGGCTGAGGCCAAGCGCCGCTTCAAGACGGGTGATCGCGCGGGATACGGATGATTTGGGCATGCCAAGCTTGCGCGCGGCAAGGCTGATGCCCGCATGTTCGGCTACGGCTACAAAAACAGGAATGTCATTAACGTTCCATTTCATGAACGATCCGTTTTCTTTTTGATTATTGTTCTTAATTTCAATCTAATTTACTGTCAGATATTATGCTAATTGTCAAAAGGCAAGATGATGACCGAAGTAGCACCTGAAAATGATTTCGAGTCGATCCCCGGCACCTATGTGCAGGACGCCGCGCATTACCAGAACGGCTATGGATTGAACATGTTCTGCATGTCGCTGAACAATGCCGAAAACCGTGCCAAATTCAAGGCGGATGAAGCCGCATATATTGGTCAGTTTGACATGAGCCCTGCCCAGCGTACCGCCGTTCTCGAGCGTGACTGGCTAGGCATGTTACAGCTTGGCGGCAATATCTATTACACGTTCAAGATTGCTGCCTTTGACGGGCTGAATATGCAGCAGGTTGGTGCCAAAATGTCTGGTACCGGCATGAGTTTTGAAGAATTCCAGCAAATGATGCTGAATGGTGGCCGCCCGATTGACGGCAACCGCTATAAGGGGGAAAGCGACAATGGCTAACGTTTTTTCAGGTATGGGTACGTCACATATTCCGGCAGTTGGGGCGGCCATTGACCATGGCAAGCAAGGCGAAGAATACTGGCAGGATTATTTCAAAGGACTGGAGCCAGCACGCGCATGGCACGCCCAGAACAAGCCCGATGTTGCGATCATTGTCTATAATGACCACGCTTCGGCCTTTTCGCTGGAACAGATTTCAACCTTTACCATTGGTGTATCGGATCAGTTCCTGCCTGCGGATGAAGGCTATGGCCCGCGCAACGTACCTGCCGTTCAGGGGCATCCGGCATTGGCATGGCATCTGGTGGAAAGCCTGGTGCTTGACGAATTCGATATGGCAATCAGCAATAACATGCCCGTTGACCATGGGCTGACAGTCCCATTGTCGGTGGCCTATGACGAGCCGACAGAGTGGCCTGTAAAAGTCATTCCGCTTTGCGTGAATGTGATTCAATATCCGCAGCCAACCGCCAAAAGATGTCATGATCTGGGTGTGGCGATCCGCAAGGCTGTTCAAAGTTATCGCGAAGATATCAATGTTTCAATCTGGGGCACAGGCGGGCTTTCGCATCAGCTTCAGGGCGAGCGCGCCGGCGTCATCAATTCCGACTTTGATACTGTATTCATGGATAATCTGGTCAATGATCCGGTCGCCAACACCAAACTCACGCATGCAGATTTTATCCGTGAAGCCGGATCAGAAGGCATCGAGATGATCATGTGGAATATCATGCGTGGTGCCATGGCGCCAAAAGTCGAAGAACTATACCGTTTCTATCATGTGCCTGTGTCAAATACGGCTTATGGGCTTCAGATTTTAAAAGACAGCGAATAGGCTGATATTTTCAGGGAGTGCTTAATGGGTAAAATACGAGTTGGTGTTGCGGGCGCGAATGGTGCCTTTGGCTCGAAACATATGGATGCCATCAGCACCATTGAAGATGCCGAGATCACCGCTGTCATGGCCACGTCAATGGCCAAGGCTGATAGCGCGGCTGATCCGTTTGACGTGCCCTATCGTTTTGACGATTTTGACGCCTTTCTGGCATGTGATGATCTTGACGCCGTAATTCTGGCAACACCAACACAGCTTCATGCGGCACAGGGACTCGCCGCCATGGATGCCGGCAAGCATGTGCTGATCGAAATCCCGATGGCTGATACGCTGGCTGACGCGCAAAGGCTGGTGACACGCCAGGCGGAAACCGGCCTGACCGCAATGGCCGGGCATGTGCGCCGCTTTAACCCCTCGCATCAATATGTGCATAACGAAATAAGTGCCGGCAAGCTATCCATTCAGCAGATGGATGTGCAGACCTATTTCTTTCGTCGTAGCAATATGAACGCCAAAGGCGAACCACGATCATGGACTGACCATCTGCTGTGGCACCATGCCTGCCACACGATCGATCTGTTCATGTATCAGACAGGTGAAATGATTACCGAGGCACATGCCGTGCAAGGCCCTGTTCATCCCGAACTTGGCATTGCCATGGACATGTCCATCCTGATGAAAACACCCAGCGGCAAAATCTGCACGCTGTCATTATCCTTTAATAATGACGGGCCGCTTGGCACCTTTTTCCGCTATATCTGCGATAACGGCACCTATATAGCCCGCTATGATGATCTGTTTGACGGACGTGATGCCCCGATTGATGTGTCGAAAGTTGACGTGTCGATGAATGGTATCGAGCTGATTGACCGCGAATTTATCAGCGCCATCAAAGAAGGGCGCGAGCCAAATGGCAGTCTGGCACAATGTCTGCCAGCGATGCAGGTGATGCATATGATTGAAGAAAAGATGAGTGCATAGTGAGCAACCAGACCGCCATTCCCTATATGCAGATGCGCGGCGGCAGTTCCAAAGGCGTCTATTTTCTGGCATCCGATCTGCCTGCCGATCCTGAAACACGCAGGAATATATTGAAATGGGTGATGGGCGCATATGGCGACCCGCGCCAGATTGACGGGCTGGGCGGAGCTGATCCGCTGACCTCGAAAATTGCGATTATCGGTAAATCGTCGCGTGAAGGCTGTGATATCGATTACAGCTTTGTACAGGCACTTGTTGGCGAGGATCGCCTTGATGAAACCCCGAACTGTGGCAATTTGCTCTCGGCGGTAGGTGCCTTTGCACTGGAGGCCGGACTGCTTTCGCGCAATGGAAGTGACGCCGATATTGATGTCTTTATGACCAATAGTGGCAACCGGTGCCGGCTTTCTTTTCCGATCAGGGGTGGATTGCCTGTCTATGATGGTGACGCGCGCATTGACGGTGTATGTGGCACATCAGCCCCCGTGATCTGCCATTATGCCAATCTGGCTGGTTCGGCCTGCGGTTCATTATGGCCGACAGGCGCAGTCCGTGATGAATTTCTGGGCTTTAGTGCCACCTGTGTTGATAATGGCATGCCCGTTGTGGCTCTGCGTGCCGAGGAATTTGGCATTAGCGGTCAGGAAAAACCCGAAGAATTGAATGCCAATGACGATTTGAAACAAAAGCTGGAGGCGGTGCGTCTGCTGGCAGGTGATGCCATGGGGCTTGGCGATGTGTCAGGCAAGGCGGTGCCAAAAATGTGTCTGATATCCGCGCCCATCAATGGTGGTGCCATTCATACGCGTACCTTTATCCCAAAGACATGCCACAAGGCGATTGGCGTGCTGGGCGCGGTATCGGCGGCTACAGCGGCAATACATCCCGATAGCGCCGTCCATGACCTTGCCGTTATCCCACAGACAGATGAACGGGGTCAGGCAGACGCGATACAGAAAGACATGACGATTGAACATCCATCCGGCGTGTTCGATGTGACGCTGAAGCTGGCTACAGGCAGTGATTTCGATATTCTGGGGGCAGGCCTGTTACGCACAGCGCGATTACTGGCGCGTGGTGAGGTTTTTATCCCCACTTCAGTCTGGAAAGGTGCATAGGATAGCAAAAATGAGCGATACAAATATTACAGGCAAAAAAAGCTGTATGCCGCCCGATCCCGATACACGCACCCCTGTTTTCAAGGCGCCGGCCAAAGCATGTGACGCGCATTGCCATGTATTTGGCCCGCATGATCTGTTTCCCTATCATCCTAGCTCGACTTATCACCCGCCAGATGGGCCGCGTGAAAAACTGGCCGAACTGCATGCCAAGCTGGGCATTGAACGCGCGGTGATTGTTCAGGCAAGCTGTCATGGCCCTGATAACCGCGCGATGCTGGACGCCATCAAGCATAATCCGGCGAATTATCGCGGTGTGTGCATTGCCAATGACAGCTTTACCGATGAAGATTTTGCCGATCTTGA
>JBMZPN010000002.1:0-36859 GCA_049620845.1 Puniceispirillum sp. (SeqCode) | reverse complement strand
CCGAGTCAAAACTTATGATGATGGCGCAATTTGCCTGTGTGATAGCGAGTTGCTGTTATGCCATCGGTTCAATTAATACACGCCTTTGCCCACCGATTAGCACTTTATCCTACTCGGCTACCGGCCTTATGCTTGGCAGTTTTATGCTTTTGCCGACAGCATTTTATTTCGAAGGCATACCTAATGCCCCGCAAATAGGTGCCATTGCAGGTATCCTCTATCTAGCCATCTTCCCAACCGCACTGGCGACTTTGCTTCTGACTGTATTGATCAATCGTGCAGGGCCTAGCTTCTTGTCACTGGTGAATTATCAGGTGCCAATCTGGGCTGTTCTTATCGGAACCATCGCGCTGTCTGAGGCTTTGCCCGGACATTTCATAACCGCCTTGGTGATTATTCTGGCAGGACTGGCAATATCACAGTTTTACGACCGTTGGCGGCACAAATAAGCTGACTAAATACCGGCTTGAAGCCCGTCACATCATCGAAGGTAGCAATAATGAAATAGCTGGCACGAGTGTCAGCAATGTCAGTCGAAAGATATCAGCAACCCAGAATGGCGTGACCCCTTTGAAAATGGTTTTAACCGAAACGTCTTTCAGCACCCCTTTCAGCACAAAGACATTCAAACCTATAGGTGGTGTTATCAGGCTGATTTCGGTAACGACCACCACCAGAATGCCAAACCAGATCAAATCAAATCCCAAGCCTTCGACCAGCGGCGCAAAAATAGGCACCGTCAACAGGATCATCGACATCGACTCAAATACGCATCCCAGCAAGACATAGATCAGCAGGATGATGAAAATCACACCCAGAGGCGATACGTCGAAATTGGTCACAATATCGATCAGCGCTGGCGGCAATCCTGCCCGATTGACAAAATTTGAAAAGATCAAGGCACCAAACAACAGCAAGAACAGCTTGGCCGAAGTTACCGCTGTCTCGCGCAACACTTCCATTGCCGAAGACATATTGAGCGCGCCACGACGCCACGCGATCAACATCGCACCTGCCGCGCCCATGCCGGCGGCCTCTGTCGGTGTAAAAGCACCCAGATAGATGCCGCCAATGACAAAGATGAACAGACCCAATGTGGTCCAGACATCACGTAATGCAATAAAACGGTCAGCCCAGCTGCTTTTTTCACCAGCCGGACCTGCTGCAGGGTTGCGTGACACCACAACCGTAACCGCAAGCAGATAGAATAAAACGCCCACAAGTCCGGGCAAAACGCCTGCAATAAACAGCTTGCCGACCGAGGTTTCGGTCATCAGTCCATAAATCACCAGAATAACACTTGGCGGGATCAATATACCTAATGTACCGCCAGCCGCGATTGATGCAGTGGCGAGTGAGTCATCATATTTATAGCGGCGCATTTCAGGCATCGACACTTTGGACATGGTTGCCGCTGTTGCCAATGAAGATCCGCAAATTGCTGAAAACATGCCACATGCGCAAATCGTCGACATCGCTAGGCCACCTTTGCGATGCCCCAGAAACACATAGGCCGCACGGTATAATTCCTTGGCCATGCCACCTCGTTCAACCATCAAACCCATAAGAATGAACAGTGGAACAACCGACAAGCCATAAGACTGGCCTGAGTCAATTACCAGCCGGCTGGCGCTCGAAATCGCCGCGCGATAACTGGCCAGCTCACCAAAGCCAATAACGCCGACAAGACCAAGCGCAATACCCAGCGGCATGCGCATAAATGCCAGAACAAGAACAGCGGCAAAACCAATCAACGCAACGGTCATTTAACATCCTCACCATCGGCAGAAAAGTCTTTGCCGGGACTTGAAAACACAACCAGCAAACGGATAAAGGCCATTACCGCCGCCGCATAAATAGATAAAGTAATAAATGAGACGGTAATCACCCGGGGGATGCCCAGATATTCGGTCGTATCACCATCTTCCAATGCACGTACCGCATAATCAAATACACGGTCGCCAATCCGATAGGCCACATAAATAGACACAATCAGCATAACGATACTGACAATCCAGCCGATGCGGCCTCTGGCAAAGAAACCTATGAGGTCAACTGTCACATGATCATTGCGAAAAAACATGGCCGGAAGTGAAAAGAAAATGATGCCAGCCATACACATGCGCACTAGCTCAACCGCACCCACCACAGGCATCGATAGAAAATAGCGTCCAATCACATCCACACAGGTCAGAACAACCAGCAGGAACAGAATGATTGCCGCCAAGTTAGATACGAAACGGCTGGCATATTCTGCCAACCGTTCCGCTGTTTTTATCAACCCAAACACAAAAGAGATTTTTCCGGCTTAGAGTTGTGACTTGAAATAGGCGAGTGCTGCCTTACCATCAACACCGCGGCCATCGATCGCGGCCAGAACGTCGGCCTCGATACCAGCTGTCAGTTCTTTGAAATAGGCTTTATCGGCATCGCTAGCATCGGTAACAACAAGACCAGCCTCAAGACCCTTGGCCATGCCAAGATCATCAGCCGCATCCCAGAATGAACCAACTTTAGCTGCCATCTTTACCCCACGCATATCATCAATACACTTGCGGTGCGCCGCTGAAAGACCATTATATGTGTCTTTGTTCATCGGAATGGCGAATGACGTTGTATAAATGCCATCTGTATTCCGGTATGTGTGTTTTACAATTTCTGCAACTTTAAATGCGTACATTGTTTCCATTGGGAAGAACACACCATCGGCAACGCCAGATGAAATGGTTTCATATACCTTTGGTGCAGGCACATTTACACCGGCGACACCTAGAGCACGGCCAATCGCATTAGCAACACCACCACCAACACGCAGTTTCATGCCTTTCAGGTCTTTGAAAGACGAAATCGGCTTGACGGTATGAACCATACCCGGGCCATGCACAAAGTTGGTTAGTATTTCAACACCTTTGGCTTCATTGGCAGCACTCAGATGCTTTTCCCATGTTGCCTGAAACGCAGCTGAAACAGCTTCGGACTTTCCATATAGTCCCGGAAGTTCGGCAAGCTTTGTGGTTTCGAATTTTCCTGGCGTATAGCCATGTACCATCCAGGTCAGATCGGCAACACCATCACGCACAGTATCATATTGGGCTGGCGGCGGCGCCAGACCATATTCGACTTTCAAACTGAGACTACCACCTGAACAAGCCTTTAGCTCATCATTCATCCACGGGAATACTGATGCGTTCATGGCGTGCTTTGGGCTCGCCCATGAAGAAACTGTCAAAACGGTATCGGCATTTGCCACCGAAACGCTCAATGGCATAGCTAGGAATGATAGTGCCGCAACACCAACACCGGCAGCTTTTACAAAAATAGAATTTCTCATTTATTACTCTCCCTACTCATTAAACATTCTTTTTTCACTAACCCTCTATTAACCCTACACATTCGGTTTCAGGTGGCAACCCAATTTTCATTATTGGGCAAGATTACAAACTACCAATATTTGTCCTAAAGACAGCTTATTAACAGCCTCCGCAAACCAGCCAAGAAAAGCTGGCTAATTCCAATAAAAACTTTTTTCTTCCCCTAGCGTCTCATCCAACGTAACTTCACTTATTTGTAACAGTATGGGGGACGACATGACCAACGATCAGATCGGCAGTAGCGAACAGCTACAAGATCCGAATTTTGAGGTACCTATGGGGCCAAGAGTGGCACTGGGGCTTCAACATGTACTGGCAATGTTTGCTAGTAATGTAACACCATCAATCATTATCGCTGGCGCGGCAGGCTTTGCCTTTGGCGGCGAAGATATGGTGTTCTTAATCCAGATGGCCATGCTTTTTGCTGGCATCGCAACTTTATTTCAAACTATTGGTATGGGGCCTGTTGGCGCCCGTCTACCTGTTATGCAGGGCACCAGCTTTGCCTTTGTCCCCATTATGATAGGTATTGTTAAGGCTGGCGGCATGGCAACATTGATGGGAGCTATTGTTGTTGCTGGCATATTCCACACATTCCTTGGCGCCATCATTGGCCGTATCCGTCATTTATTTCCGCCTCTGGTTTCTGGCATGGTGATTATGGCGATCGGTATCGCGCTGCTTCCTGTCGGCATCAAATATGCTGCGGGTGGTGCTGCCGCGTTCCAGATGAATGCACCAGAATGGGGTGATTTCAGCAAATGGGGTCTGGCGCTCGTCGTCATTTTTGTCGCCCTTGGCTTTAAGTTCTTTGCCCGCGGCATTGCGTCCTCGGCAGCTATCCTGCTTGGCCTGATAGCTGGTTACCTGGTTGGTATCGCAATTGGCGTTGTCAATTTTGGTGGCGTCGCCAAAGCGGCATGGTTTGTTGTGCCAACACCTTTCAAATATGGCATTGAGTTCAGCGCCTTTGCAATCATCGGCATGATGCTGATGTCTATTGTGAGCGCGATTGAGACTGTCGGCGATATTTCAGGTATTGCCAAAGGTGGTGCAGGACGTGAAGCGACAGACGAAGAATTATCTGGCGGCACCTATGCTGACGGACTTGGCAGTGCGGTTGCGGGCATATTTGGCGGTTTGCCAAATACCTCTTTCAGCCAGAATGTCGGTCTGATTTCAATGACCGGTGTCATGAGTCGGGGCGTGGTTACCGTTTCCGGTATTTTCCTGATTATCTGTGGCTTCATTCCAAAGATCGGTGCGATTATTTCCGCGATGCCCATTTCGGTGCTTGGCGGTGGCGTGATCCTGATGTTCGGCATGGTCGTATCAGCTGGCATCAATATGCTGTCTGATGTGCAGTGGAGTCGCCGTAACATGGTTATTCTGGCCACATCACTATCTGTTGGCCTTGGCTTGCAAGCTGTACCGAAATCTATGCAGCATCTGCCTGATAGCCTGGAAATGCTAATGGTTTCCGGCCTGTTACCCGTTGCTGTGCTTGCTGTGGCAATGAATGCATTACTACCCGAAGATGCTGATTAATCTGCATCTCTCGCAATAAAATATACCATGAGCGCCGTCAAAGTAATTTGACGGCGCTTAGTCAGTGTCAATGGCAATAAACGGATAGACAAATGTCAGGGCAAACACTTCTGATCAAAAATGCTGATATTCTTTGCACAATGGCACCAAATGGGCATGACAACCCCAACCAAGTGAATGAAATTCAGAATGGTGGCTTATTCGCACGTGATGGCGTCATCATGCAGGTTGCCGAAACTAGCCAGCTTCCTGCTTCGGCTGACACCGTTCTCGACCTTACCGGACATATTGTTATCCCCGGCATGGTCAATACGCATCATCATCTGTTTCAGAATTTGACCCGCGCGGTGCCTGCCGCGCAGAATGCGCCGCTATTTGGCTGGCTGCAAACACTCTATCCAATATGGAGTCACATTGGCCCCGAACATATTTACTGGTCAACGGCACTTGGCCTTGCCGAACTTGCCTTGAGTGGATGTACGACCTCTTCGGATCATCTCTATCTTTATCCCAATGGTGCGCGGCTGGATGACGCCTTGTCTGCAGCATCTGATATTGGCGTTCGCTTTCACGGCACACGTGGCTCAATGAGCATCGGCGAATCCAAAGGCGGCTTACCACCGGATCATCTGACCGAAAATGAGCCTGACATTCTGGCCGAATGCCAGCGTCTGATCGAAGATTATCACGATGCCAGCCCGCATGCGATGCAACGCATTGCGCTTGCCCCCTGTTCACCATTCTCGGTCAGCATGGATCTGATGCGTGAAGCGGCGCTATTGGCGCGTGATAAGTCGGTTCATCTGCATACGCATCTGGCCGAAAATGTCGAAGATATTGACTACAGCCTGGCTACCTTTGGTATGCGGCCAGGTGACTATATCGAAGCTGTCGGCTGGACAGGTGACGATGTCTGGCACGCACATTGTGTGCAGTTGAACGATGACGAGATCAACCTGTTTGCGCGCACCGGCACTGGCGTGGCACATTGTCCTTGTTCCAATATGCGGCTTGCCAGCGGCATTGCCCCCGTCCGTGCCATGCTGGATTCTGGCATGAAGGTGGGGCTGGGCGTTGACGGGTCAGCGTCGAATGACAGTGCCCATATGTTGAACGAAGCCCGCCAGAGCATGCTTCTGCAACGTGTCAATAAAGGTGGTGACGCCATGAATGCACGCGAAGCCTTGCATATGGCAACGGCTGGCGGTGCATCGGTGCTGAACCGGAATGACATCGGTATTCTGGCACCTGGCTATGCAGCTGACATTGCCGCCTTTGACAGACGTACAATCGATTTTGCTGGCAGTGACTGGGATCCGGTGGCTTCACTGATATTCTGTGGGCCAGTCAAAACTAATTATACCATCATCAATGGCAAGATTGTCGTCGCCGAGGGGCAACTCACCACGATGGATATGAATAAGATGCTTAGCGAGCATAAACGCCTGTCACATCATTTAATGACTGCCTGACTTTATATCCCAAGCAGATATCAGATATCGATATGGGCGACGGGATGTTCTGCCCAGACTTCATCCAGATTATGGCCATCGCCAGACCGATCCATCACCAGAAAGTCCTGACTGTCCTGCAGAATCAGCAATGGATGATGCCATGTACCGCGATTATAGCTGACCCCCTGACTGCCAGTGGCGCGAAAACAGACAAGGCTGTCAAAATCAGGCGCACTGTCATCAGCATTGCCAGATGCCACAACAACCAGCCAGTCATGCTCGGAAAGCGGCATGAAAGCCTGCGAGCCTAATGGATGCCGTTCAAGCATGGATATCGCAATCGGGCTGGCACGACGCGTTCCCCGAAACAGCGAAATGATCGGGATGCCGCCTTCATGTGTCACATCAATTTTAGCCAGCGCATCAAACCGTGTTGTTGTCCCCTGATTGATGCTAATCTGTTTGGCACCATCTGTTTCAATCACAGTGCCAAAGGGCGCAAAAGCAGCCTTGGTAAGCGGCTGAATAACGAGTTCTCGGCTGGCCATTATGTCACCACTTTGCCAAATAAACGCAATCGCGACACGCCGCCATCGGGGAAAATATTCAAACGCACAACATTTATCGGACCCACATCATTGATATCGGCATGGCTAAATTTATGAATATTATCTGCCAATAATGATTTTTCGCCCATCAGTTCAGGCCAGTTTTCGGCGGCATCCAGATCAACATCGCCTTCGATTAATGCGGCCTGAAGGCTACATCTATCCGGATAATTACCTTTGAAATGCGCCGTATCCACTTCAATATCTGAAATCAGGCCAGCCGTACCAAGGCGCACAATAATCCAGTCATGTCCTGGTTCACGGCGGCGGCGGGTTTCCCAGCCATCACCCATAGTCTGGCCGCGCCCTTCAGAGATCAGCGCATTGACATCACCATAATGCGCATCATTATAGCCCAGAATACAGCCACCCGAACGTAACGCCGATAATTCGGCTGGCGCATCACCCTGATCTGACCAGTCGCGCTGGACATCGCCAAAAAGACGAAGGCGGGCAATACCGCCATCCGGATAGATGTTGAGCCGCACTATATTTACAGGCCCCACGTCATGTGCTGTCAGCAGATGATGCGCATCCGGCCCGAGCTTTGTGTCATCGATCACCGTTTTCCACTCGGCTTTATCGATATTACCATCTGCGCAATAGGCAGCCTCCAGCATCGCACCAGGCGGATAATTACCGGTAAAATGGGCTGTGTTGATATCGACAAGGCGAATGGTTCCGGTTTCTCCCAGATGCAGAATACACCAGTCATGGCCGCCATGACGGCGGCGGCGTGACTCCCATCCATCCATCCATTTGCCATGGTCATCAAATTTATCCGGCACAAATACTGGCACCGTATCAGCCAGCATACGCGGCGCTTCAGCAAAAAAATCATCGCTTACCGAATGAATTTCTGTACCCATCCTAGGTGATGCCAAATTAACCAGACCCATAGCTTCGGCGGGCGGAAATTCATTATTCATGTTTGCCTCTTTAGATTACGAAACTTAGTAAAATTGTCATTGTCCGGAATAGGGGTGCGTTTTGATCCAGTGCTTGGCAATATCAAGCCGTCTGGCCATCCACACTTTTTCATGCTTTTGCACATGATCAATAAATTTTACCAGACCGGCAAAACGCGCGGGACGGCCAATCAGACGACAATGCAAGCCAACCGACATCATCTTTGGACTTGTTGCCCCTTCGGCATATAGAGTGTCAAAGGCATCAATCAGATAGCTGGCGAATTGATCGCCAGTATGAAAGCCCTGCGCGGTGGCAAAGCGCATATCATTTGTATCAAGTGTATAGGGCACGATCAGATGTGGTGCGTCAACCTGCCTGCTCCAGAATGGCAAATCATCCGAATAATCGTCGGCATCATAGATAAAACCACCTTCTTCGGCGACGAGATCACGTGTATGTGCGCTGGTGCGGCCTGTATACCAGCCCAGTGGCCGTGCGCCACAAATATCACTATGGATTGCAATCGCCTTTTCCATATGCGCACGTTCTTCCTCGATGCTCATGCCATGATAATTGATCCAGCGATAGCCATGTGAGGCAATTTCATGCCCGTCTTTTAGCGCCTGCTCGATGACCTGTGGATGTCTCTGCATGGCCATCGCCACGGCAAAAACTGTGATCGGAATTTTACGCGCGCGAAACAATTCCAGAATACGCCACACACCAGCCCGCGATCCGTATTCATAGATCGATTCCATTGACATATGGCGTGCATCCTCAAACGGTTCGGCACCAATGATTTCGGATAGAAACTTTTCCGAAGCCGGGTCGCCATGCAAAATGCAATTTTCGCCACCTTCTTCATAATTCAGCACAAATTGTACAGCAACGCGCGCGTCATCTGGCCAATGCGCATGTGGTGGCTGGTCACTATAGCCAATCAGATCACGCGGATAATCAGTCATTAACTATCCTCAATTTCACCTGCACGAACAGCCGCCCGCCATTCGGCTAATAACGCCCGCTCTTCATCTTCAACCCAGATCACATTACCTGGCGGCATCGCATGAGATTGCGCCGACTGCCAGAAGATTTGATCGACATAGGCCATCACCTGCTTTTCATTTTCCAGCATAATGCCCTTGGGCGCAAACGCCAGACCATCCCATTGCGGCGTCTGCGCATGACAGACACTGCACCGTTCGATAACAAGTTCGACAGCATTGGCATGCAACTCTGCGCCACGCCCATAGCTTGCCTCGTCATAGCTTGCCCGCGGCGCGCCCGCATAGGACAGGAAAATAGCCATCCCCGTCAGGATGGCGGTAACAACCCATGTCCAGTACGGTGCTGGCAATCCCTTATGCTTGGTATTGAAGAAATGCCGGATAACGCACCCAATAATCAGAACAAGTGCCAGAATGATCCAACTATATTCAGTCGCGAACACCATGGGATAATGACCACCAATCATGACAAAAATCACTGGCAAGGTCAGATAATTATTGTGTAATGAACGCTGTTTGCCACGGATACCATACACCGGATCAGGGGTATCCCCTGCTTTCAATGCCGCCACCACCTTGGTTTGCCCGGGGATAATCACCATCAGCACATTGGCAACCATCATTGTGCCGATCGTAACCCCCATCTGCATGAAAGCACCGCGCGCCGAGAAAATCTGCGTATAGCCATAGGCAAGCGCGACCAGAAAAGCAAAACCTGCCACCGCAAGCATCGTGTCATTGCGCCCAAGCGGACTACGGCACAAACCGTCATAAACAGCCCAGCCAAGTACGATACCAGCAAGGCTGATAGCAACGGCCTGCCATTCGGTAATATCAAGAATTTCAAAATCGATCATATACAGGCTTGCCGCGCCGTAATAGACCAGCGCCATCAGGGCAATACCGGAAATCCATGTGCCATAGGCTTCCCATTTGAACCATGTAAGCTCATCTGGCATGCGCTTCGGCGCGACCAGATATTTGACCATGTTATAGAAGCCGCCGCCATGTACCTGCCATGCCTGACCATGCGCTTCATCGGGTAGCTGTTTGCCTGGCTTTAGGCTGAGATCAAGCGCGATAAAATAAAAGGATGACCCAATCCAGGCAATGCCGGCAATCACATGAACCCAACGGATCAGCATTTCTGACCATATCCATAGATAATCAATCACCAGTCAATCTCCATTTCTGCCAGCACACAAGCATGCTCACCGTATCTGCGATTATAGATTATACTTACACTATGCACGATCATGAAAACATCCCCTCATTATCAAGTTCCTGTTGCCAGATAGCAAGTTGCGCGGCAATCGAAATGGCGACGCGAGCAGGTTGCTTTCCGGTAACAAGCTCAATGCCGATAGGGCAGATCAATCGCGCCAGCATATCATCACTAATGCCTGCCTTGCCAAGACGACTCCGGAAGCGGGCATTTTTGGTTTTTGAGCCAATCAAGCCAAGGCGGGCAAACCCTTCTCCCGCCAGCACAGTGTGACAGATGGCCTGATCCAGCGCGTGCGAATGCGTGATGACCAGATGAAAGGCGTCAGTTGGCGCGTGCGCCGCAATCAAAGTTGGATCGATTGCGATCACGTCGGAAACGCCTTTGGGCATGACTGACGGGAACCTGTCAGGCGCAATATCAACCCAATAGACATCAAAGCCCAGCCCATCAATGACAGGTACCAGTGCCCGCCCAACATGTCCGGCACCATAAATGAACAATGGCCGTTGATAGGGACGTTGCGGCAATATAAAACCAGTTTTATCAGCCGTTATTATTGCGCCCTTATCACCAAGTTCACTATCTGCCAGCGCAAGCGGTTGCCCCGACGCCAGCGGATGTAAAAGCGGCTGATCACTAGCTGCCAGCATGCGCAAAATGGGTGTATCGGCGATGGTAAGAGCCTCTATCAACACGCGTACATGCCCGCCACAGCATTGCCCCATATCGGGGCCAAGGGCGATATCCATAACACGCCGATGCCACGCAACCTGACTTGCATGGATCATGTCGATATCACTGCGCGCCTGCTGCATCACTTCAAATTCCAGCGCACCGCCACCAATCGTATCCCAGATATTGTCGGCTGTGATCAGCATATTGGCACCGACGGCACGTGGCGCCGACCCACGAACCTGAATGACGCTGGCATGGATCACCACGCTCACATCTTTCAGCATTTCAAGGGTCATGCCCAGCCAGCCTGTATGCTCCTGACCGGGACTTTGCCCATTGTCATAAGGCTCAGACACAAGGCCCCCCAAGCTCTATCGACCGCATCAGCAAACGTTCGCTGGTTGCCGGCGCATCTAGCGCGGGATATTCGCCGCTTTCACCTGCCGATTGCAACGCATGCGATAGCGCCATTAAAACGCTGATGCCCAGCATGAGTGGCGGCTCGCCAACAGCTTTCGATTTGTGAATTGTATCCTCGCTATTCTCGCCCTCGGCAAACAGGTCTACACGAAAATCAACCGGTCTGTCTGAACAGGCGGGTATCTTATAGGTTGATGGTGCATGCGTCATCAACCGCCCCTGATCGTTCCATACCAGCTCTTCGGTTGTCAGCCAGCCAGCCCCCTGCACAAAGCCGCCTTCGATCTGGCCAATATCAAGCGCCGGATTTAATGATTTACCCACATCATGCAGAATATCAGTACGCAAAATCCGGTTCTCACCAGTCAGCATATCAACAACAACCTCGCTACAGGCGGCACCATAGGCAAAATAATAAAATGGCCGTCCGGTTAGCGTTTGTTTATTCCAATGTATTTTTGGCGTTGCATAAAAGCCTGTTGCTGAGAGTGAAATCCGCCCCATATAGCAACGATGCGCCGCCTCGGCAAAGCTGTAATACTGGTCACCGACCATGACCTTGCCATCAATAAAATGAACGTCTTTCGGATCGATTTGCGATTGTTCGGCCAGAAAATCCTGCATTCGTTCCTTGATCGCATTGGCAGCGCGCAATGCCGCCATCCCGTTCAGGTCACTTCCAGATGATGCCGCCGTTGCCGACGTATTTGGCACCTTACCCGTTGTGGTGGCTGTTATTTTAACCGTTTCAAGCGGAACCGAGAACGCATGTGCAACGATCTGGGCTACCTTTGTATAAAGCCCCTGTCCCATTTCGGTGCCGCCATGATTGAGATGCACGGAACCGTCATTATAGACATGTACCAAAGCACCTGCTTGATTCAGAAAACTGCTATTGAACGAGATACCAAATTTAACCGGCGTCAAAGCGATGCCGCGTTTCACATACCGGTTGGTTTTGTTGAACCGTTCAACCGCCTTACGGCGTTTTGCATAATCGCTGGTTTTGGCCAGCTTGCTAACAATGTCCTGAATAACGCAATCTTCAACCGGCTGCCCATAGGGCGTCATACCGTAATCCGATGTGCTTTTATGCGGATAGAAATTCCGTTCCCGCACAACAAGCGGATCAAGCCCCAGATGATGCGCAACCGCATCGATAACACGTTCGATGCCAACCATGCCCTGCGGCCCTCCAAACCCCCGAAAGGCTGTGTTGGACTGGGTATTGGTGCGGCACCGATGCGAAATAATCCGCATATTACTGATATGATAAGCGTTATCGGCATGACACATGGCACGCGCGGCAATCGACTCCGACAAATCCCACGACATGCCACAGCGCAACGCCTGTTCAAAAATCACACCTCGAATTTTGCCGTCATTGTCAAACCCAACGCTGTAATCGATACGGACATCATGCCGTTTGCCAGTCAGCATGAAATCGTCATCGCGGTCATAAACGGTTTTGGCTGGTTGCCCTGTCAGCTTTGCGGCAAGAGCCGCCGTGATGGCAGGCAAATTACCCTGGCTTTCTTTGCCACCAAAAGCCCCGCCCATGCGCCGCGTTTCAACAGTGACCGCATGGTTGGCCAGCCCTAATGAAGTGGCAACCTTATGCTGGATTTCGCTTGGATGCTGCGTCGAACAATGCAGCGTCATATCACCATCTTCGCCCGGTATCGCTAGCGCGGCTTGACCTTCAAGATAGAAATGCTCCTGCCCACCAATGACAATACGTCCATCAAGATGATGGGGCGCGGCAGCAATTGCCCCATCGGCATCACCAGTTGAAATGGTGGCTGCTGACCCTAAAAAGGCGCCAGCCTGCATCGCTTCATCAATAGTCAGAATGGCAGGCAATACTTCATATTTGATTTTGGCAAGATCGATCGCGGCGCGCGCCGAGGCCATATCAACCGCCGCAACGGCAAACACCGACTGGCCGACATAGGACACAATATCATCTGCAAAAATAGGATCATCACCAGCAACCGGACTACAGTCATTTACGCCGGGCACATTCTGCGCTGACATGACGGTGACAACCCCTGCCGCGCTGGCAACAGCGGATAAATCCATACTTATGATGCGGGCATGCGCATGTGGGCTTTGTGCAATCAGAACTTCCAATGTGCCCTGTGGCACTGGCAAATCGTCCGTGTAATGTGCACGTCCGGAAACATGCTTATGCGCACTGTCATGCCGCACAGCTTTATGAATTGTCGTTTTGGTTCTTTTATCATCAAAGCGTGTCATCTAGTCAGCTAACAGCGCGGAAACGCCGCTCCCTGCAAGTTCGACATGCGACTGTCCGGTGATTTCAAGCCCGTATTTCAGCACCAGATTGCGTGCCGCCTGCATCCGGTAATCGGCACTACCCCGCATATCACTAAGCGGGGCAAAGTCATCGCCCAGTGTCGCGGCGGCGGCAACAAAGCTGGACTCGTTGAACGAACCACCTATCAGAACTGTTTCTGCCGCTTTGGCACGCAATGGTGTTCCGGCCATGCCGCCAAACGCGATCACAGCATCTGTGATCGTGCCATTCTGTACCGTAACATTTGCCGCCATCATCACGGCTGAAATATCCTGATCAAACCGCTTAGACAGCTTGTAGCATCGCAGATAAGGCGCTTTCGTCTTGGGGACTAGAATAGCCGAAACGAATTCATCCGCATTGCGGTTCTGCTTTCCATAGCTGATAAAGAAATCTTCAAGCATCATAACGCGCTTTTTAGCACCCTGTTGAAGCTCAATCTCACTGCCAAGTGCCATCAATAAAGGTGGCACATCGCCAATAGGTGATCCATTCGCAATATTACCACAAACCGTACCCGAGCTTCGCACCTGTAAAGACCCAAACCGGCGTAACAAAACCGCAACAGCTGGCCATTTTTTGCCCAGCTTTTCCATTGCTTTCTGATGCGTTACAGCTGGCCGCACAATCAGATGGGTTTTCCCATCTTCAATGTCATCGAACCCGTCAACGCGACCTGTCCAGAGCATACGCGATAGCTGGCGGTGCTGTTTGGTTACCCATAAGCCAATATCGGTGGCACCCGACACAATAGTTGCCGCCGGATCTTCAGCACAAATACTGGCAAAGTCCGTTTGTTTCCGCGGCGCGGCGAATGCTTTTTTCCCATCCGAGATTTCGATCATCTCATCATGCTGGATTTTTTTGAGCTGTGTTTTTTCCGCCCTTTGGCGCTTGCTTTCCCATTCAGCTTGATGCATGCCTGCCAATGACAGGCCTGCATCGACAATCGGACGATAACCCGTACAGCGACATAAATTCCCAGCCAGCGTGTCATCAATCTGGTTTGCCGCCAGCCCTGTCTGGTTACACCAGGCAGCATAGAGCGACATGACAAATCCGGGCGTACAAAACCCGCATTGTGACCCGTGAAAATCGACCATAGCCTGCTGACAGGGATGCAATTCACCACCCGGCCCGCTGATACCTTCGACCGTTCTAACTGCACTTCCCTCAAGCATGCCCATAAACAGAATACAGGCATTCACTGGCCGCCATGTCAGACGGCCTTTGCTATCGGGACGCGCCACAACTACCGTACAGGCACCACAGTCACCTTCGGCACATCCTTCTTTAGAGCCTGTAAGTCTTTTTTCTCTGCGCAACCATGTCAGTAGCGTCATATCGCCAGCAATACCGGCAACCGTCTGTATTTCACCATTCAGAATAAAAGTTAGATAGTTTCGCACGCTATCTCCATTAGCTGCCGCGATAGGTTGAATATCCGTATGCCGATAATAACAGTGGCACGTGATAATGCTGGTCGTCTCGATCTATGCCAAACGCAATCTCGACATCATCCAGAAACGGAAATTCAGGTAAATCATCCCCCATCTGGCGTAAATAGGACGCCGCATGGAAAACCAGCTTATACCGGCCACGAACCAGCGCAGCGCCCTCAAGAAGCGGCGCATCACATCGGCCATCTGCATTTGTGGCGACCGTTTTCAAAAGCGTCTGCGTGTCACCATCGATGCTTACGAGGTCAATTTCAAGATTTGCCGCGGGTTTGCCACGCGCAGTATCCAGAACATGGGTGGTCAATCGACCCATTGTAATCTCCCGACAAATAGTGATTATTGATACGAATTAGAATGACAATTTTTCATGGATTTAGCAAATTAATCTATACAATCGACAATGATTACAAATACGACATCATGAAAGCATTATGAACGATGAATAACCTTGCCTTGCACGACATGTCAGAACATGAATGTCTCGATGCCCTTGGCGGCATTTACGAACATTCGCTATGGGTTGCCGAAAGCCTGCTGGCCAGCGGCATTACCGCGGCAGACAATGATCCCGACCATCTGGCACAGCGTATGAAAGCCATCGTTGATGCGGCCAGCGATGCGGCAAAACTGACATTGCTAAGAGCGCATCCCGAATTGGCTGGCAAATTGGCTATTGCGGGCAATCTCACCGCCGAGTCGACCGCCGAACAGGCCAGTGCCGGCCTTGATAAATGTACGGCAGTAGAATTTGAACAGTTCAACAAGCTTAATACTGATTATACGGCTAAATTCGGACATCCCTTTATCATCGCCGTTCGCGGCCTGTCGCGTGGTGATATTCTAGCGGCCTTTCATCAGCGTATCGGCAATGATCCGGCAACCGAATTTAAGACCGCACTTGATGAAGTGCATAAAATTGCCCGGCTTAGATTATTTGAATTGGCCGCCTGACGGGAAAGATTGATATGCAAATAACCGAACAGGAATTAATTGAAAAATTTCGTGCGGTTTGTGGTGCCGCCCATGTCGAAACGGGCACTGACATTGATCCTAAATATAAACGTGACTGGCTCGACAGATATCCATCCAGCCCCTTAATTGTTGTGCGTCCTGACAGCACCGAAAAAGTCGCCGCATTGATGAAAATATGCGCCGCCACCAAAACGATAGTGATTCCGCTTGGCGGCAATTCAGGCCTGACCGGTGCCACGCAGGCGCATCCCGATCAAAAAGCCGTACTTATGTCGCTTGAGCGCATGAACACTATTCGCGAAGTGAATGGTGACGGGCGTTACATGATCGCCGAATCTGGCTGTATTGTCGAAAATCTGCATAAAGCGGCAGATCAGGCAGGCTGGATGTTCCCACTGGTGTTTGGTGCTAAAGGCACCGCACATATAGGCGGCGCACTAGGCACGAATGCAGGCGGGCTGAACGTCGTGCGCTATGGCAACGCCCGTGCATTATGTCTTGGCCTCGAGGTGGTCACGGCAACTGGCGACATCATGAATTTACTGCCTGCCCTGAAAAAGGATAATACCGGTTATGATCTGGTTAATCTGATCATCGGATCCGAGGGCACATTGGGCATCATCACTGCTGCCACGTTAACCTTGGTGCCAAAGCCAGCCGCCTATGCAACAGCAATGGTCGTTGTGCCGGATATGGATGCGGCGCTAAAGCTGATGAATCATGTGCAACAGCAAACAGGTGGCCGGTTAGAAGCCTATGAACTCATGGATAAGGTGATTTATGATCTATGCGTCAGCAACCTTGATCATGTGACCGCGCCTTTTGATTACAGTCCGGAATTAAGCATCCTGATGGAAATTGCCGCAGGCAGTCCGGATGACGTAAAGGTACAATCTGATGGGCGGTTAAACCTAGCCATCCAGCTTGAAACCATTCTGGCAACGGCATTTGAAGAAAATGTTGCCAATGATGCGATTATCGCCAGCTCCGAAGCCCAGCGCCAGAACCTATGGGCAATGCGCGAAGGCGCGCTCAACGCCATACAGAAGCATGGTAACTGGATCATGAGCGATGTCAGTTTTCAGGTGGCCGATCTGCCCAATGCAGTTGCCGACCTGAAAGCTGCTTTTGCGGCTGTAGCACCAGGGCCATTCTGTGTTGCCTTTGGCCATATGGGCGATGGCAATCTACATGCCTTTGCCCGCCCTTTTGATGAAGACCCCGCAGATCACCCCGAAGAAACCGCAGCGATCAAGGCGGCCTTGCGCGATATCGTGGTAAAGTGGCGTGGGTCAATCAGCGCCGAACATGGCATCGGTCAGGATAAACAGGCTGAAATGAAACAGCTTAAGGATCCGACAGCCTATGCCATGATGAAATCAATCAAAGCCACGCTTGACCCTGATAATATCCTGAACCCGGGCAAAGTCCTGCTATAGATATGAAACTGGATCATACCCATAGCAGACAAGGATGTTTTGGAGTCGCTATTTCGTATCGCTTCCAGAGTGGAAGTTAAAGACAGCACCTTCCTTGATGCCGCTTGGCCAGCGCGCTGTTACCGTTTTCAGCTTGGTATAAAAACGGACACCTTCCATGCCATGAATAGCATGGTCACCAAACATGGAAGCTTTCCAGCCACCAAAACTATGATAGGCAACAGGCACAGGAATAGGCACGTTCACGCCTACCATACCGATATTGACATTGGCCGCGAAATCTCGCGCCGCATCACCATCGCGGGTAAAAATAGCCGTGCCATTGCCATATTCATGGTCAATCACAAGCTGACGCGCATCCTCATAGGTTTTTGGCCGCAGAACCGATAGTACAGGGCCGAAAATCTCATCACGATAGACCGACATATCTGGCGTTACCCTGTCGATCAATGTGCCACCGACAAAATAGCCATCTTCATAACCTTGCAAAGACAAGCCACGACCATCAACAACGATCTCGGCACCAGCCGCCTCGCCCTGGCTAATATAGTCTTCGACACGCTTTTGTGACTCGCGCGTGATGACTGGCCCCATTTCAACACCTGGCTCATCATACTGACCGATTTTCAAGGCGCGTACTTTTGGCGCAAGCTGTTCAACAAAACGGTCGGCAGTATCATCACCAACTGCCAGCACTGCCGAAATAGCCATACAGCGCTCGCCTGCTGACCCATAGGCCGCGCCCATCGCCGCATCGACAGCCTGATCCATATCGGCATCAGGCATGATCACCATGTGATTTTTTGCCCCGCATAATGCCTGCACCCTTTTGCCATTACTGCATCCACGGCCATAAATATATTTACCAATCGCTGTAGAGCCAACAAAGCTGATCGCACCCACATCCGGATGGTCAAGCAGGGCATCGACCGCTTCCTTGTCACCATTAACAACATTCAGGCACCCATCGGGCAGGCCTGCTTCGGTCAACAGCCGCGCTAGTAAAAGTGGTGCCGCCGGATCGCGTTCGGACGGCTTGAGAATGAACGTATTTCCGCAGGCCAAAGCCATCGGGAACATCCACATTGGCACCATGGCCGGAAAATTAAACGGGGTAATGCCGGCAACAACGCCAACCGGTTGCCGTTGTGAATAGCTGTCCACATTACCTGCCACCTGGGCTGAGTAATCGCCTTTCAGCAAATGCGGAATGCCACAGGCAAATTCGACAACTTCCAAACCACGGGCTACTTCACCCTTGGCATCGTCAAGTGTCTTGCCATGCTGCATTGAAATCGCCGTGGCAATTTCAGTGTGATGACTTTTCAGCAAATCGCGGAAATTGAACATGACCTGTGCACGCTTGGCTGGCGGTGTCGCCGCCCATCCGGTCAGTGCCGCTTTGGCCGAAGCAACCGCCTGATTCACCTCATCTGTACTTGCCAAGGGAACAGACCCAACCACAGCACCTGTTGCCGGGTTGAATACATCCTGTTGTCTGCCACTGGTTCCAGCTACAGCTGATCCGTCAATATAATGTGTATCTGTCATGATAAATCCGAACGTGGCATTTATTGCCTTGCCACCATAATGTTTAAAGAAGCGTATATTTTGCATAACCTAAATGTCAGTGCAATTCCGAACTGCAAATTTATTGATCTTAACGCTATGATCTTTGGCTGGATTCTATATAACCAAATCATGGAATTATGGGTTTTAATGGCTATTTTGGCGGCCGCTACCCAAGCTTTGCGTACCGCCGTTCAAAAGAAAATGACACCGCAGCTAGGTAGCTATGGTGCCAGCTATATACGCTTTTCTTATTCCTTTCCTTTTGCGTGGCTGATCGTGCTTGCCTATATGCTAATGGCCAATATCGGCATGCCTAGCCTGCCGCCAAAGTTCTGGTTCTGGATCAACATCGCCGCAATAACGCAGATCGCTTTTACGATTCTGCTTATCATGCTGTTCTCGCATCGCTCATTTGCCGCCGCCGTTGCCTTTTCCAAAACCGAAGTGTTACAGGCAGCACTATTCGAGGCTGTCATTCTTGGTGTAATTGCCAATTTGCAAACCGCGTTTGCCATTGCGCTTGGTGTTGTGGCGACGGTCATGCTGTCACTTGCAAAATCGAGCATAACAAGCCGTTCGATTCTCAGTACGATTTTCTCGAAACAGACCGGCTTTGGGCTTGGTGCCGGTGCCTTTCTGGGCTTCTGTACCGTTGCCTATGGCGCCGCAATAAAACACATACCAACTGATGATGTGATGCTGAGCGCCGGACTGGCCGCCGCCATTGCCGTCACGATTCAGACGGTGGGTTTTGGTGTATGGCTCTATGCCGTAAGACGTCATGAACTGATCGCCAGCCTGGTGCATTGGCGTGAGAGTAGCATGGCCGGTCTTTGGGGCACGCTTTGTAGTCTGTTCTGGTTTGCCGCCTTTGCCATGCATGCCGTGGCGCCGGTGCGTGCGGTCGGGCAGATCGAACTGCTCATGAGCATCGGTTTTTCTTATTTCTATTTCAAAGAAAAAATCAACCTGATGGAACTGGTCGCCATGGCGTTGCTGGCCATCTCAATCATTCTGGTGTTGCTAGCCTAGCAACCCAAAGTCAATCTTGTAATTTTGCCACAGCCTGCTTTGCCATCTGTACAACAAGATGCGCCCTGAATTCGGCATTGGCATGCATGTCGGATAGCAACAAATCCGGATCAATCGTCACATCATCCAGCGCATCAGGTGTAAAATTTTTCCCCAAAGCAGTTTCGATGTCACCTGCTCTGAAAACACCATCCTGTCCGGCACCTGTCACCGCAACCTTTATCTGCCCATCATGCCGTCTGGCGACACATACGCCAGCCAGCGCATATCGCGATGCGGGATTAGGGCATTTTACATACGCGCATATCTGATAGACCGGAAACTCTATCGCAGTGATAATTTCGTTTATATCCAGCGCCGTTTCAAACATGCCAATAAAAAAATCTTCTGCCGCAAATGTCTGCTGATCGGTGTGAATAGTGGCATCGGTTGCCAATAGCGCGGCCGGATAGCACGCCGCCGGATCATTATTGGCAACGGATCCGCCAATCGTCCCGCGATTACGCACATGCGGATCGCCGATCTGTCCGGCCAGCGCTGCCACCCCGGGCAAATGCGCGTGCACCAGTTCACTTTCCGCTACTGCGGCATGTGTTGCCATTGCACCAATCCGCAACTTGTCATCACGCATCGAAATAGCGGCCAGATCATCAATGCCGCCAAGATCAACAAGCATGTCAGGCGCGGCCAGGCGCTGTTTCAGCGTTGGAATAAGCGTCATACCGCCTGCCAGTAATTTTCCATCATCCGCCGCCGCCAGAAGGTCACGTGCAGAATCGCAGTTTTGGGCTTTCCTGTAGGTTAAATCATACATGATCTACCTCATCAGCCACGTTATCAGTGATATTATCAGTCTTGGCATCAGCACCCATCATCCGCGCCGCCTGTTGGACTGATTTGATTATATTGTTATAGCCCGTACAGCGGCAGATATTGCCCTCAAGCGCATGCGTGATTTCATCTATATCTGTTGTCAGATTTTTTTCCAGAAAGTCGGCAGACGCCATAATCATACCCGGTGTGCAATAGCCGCATTGCAAGCCGTGATTATCAATAAAAGCCTGTTGCACAGGATGCAATGTGTCACCGTCAGCCAGACCCTCAATCGTCGTGATTCGGGCACCATCTGCCTGCACCGCCAGCATGGTACATGCCTTTACCGCCATGTCATTGAAATGAATGACGCAGGCACCGCACTGGCTTGTATCGCACCCAACATGCGTACCTGTCAGTTTCAACGTCTCACGAAGAAAAATGCCAAGCAACATTGTATCTTCGACATCGGCAGACACCGCCTTGTCATTCACAACAAGATTAACAACAGTCATTTTATGGCCTTTCACCTAAGACACTATTGACCCAAACCAGCATTGCCAGCCCATCTAGCATCTTATTCAAGTGCAATTATCCTTACGCCAATTCATGCCAAGGTCAATATGGCCAAACGGCATATATTGTATCTGCTGGATGCATCATAAAGCATTTACAGGATAGCCGATGTCCGCCGCGTATAAGAGGGCGTTTCACCAAAGCTGGAGCGGTAACATGATGCGAAACCGGCCTGACTCGCAAATCCGCTAGCTGTCGCTATTTCCATAATTGGCAGGCGGCTTTCAATCAGCTGGCGGCGTGCCGCATTCAGGCGAAGCGCAAGATAATAACGTTTTGGCGACGCCCCCAGAACCGACTTGAACAACATATGCAGACGCCGTGTTGACATGCCAGCCTGCATGGCCAGTTGCTTAATCGTTAGCGGCGTTTCCAGATTATTTTCCATATGCCACAGAACATCTGTAATACGCTGATCACCCGCGCGCATGGTTCCGGGCATCGGCATTGCGGATACATTGTCAGCCGTGCCAACTGGCGTATAAATAAATTGCCGTGATACCGACATGGCAAAGGCAAAACCCTGACGCGCCCTTATCAACTCAAGCATCATGTCAAGGGTAGGCAGCGATCCAGCTACCGTTATCCGGTTGCCATCAATCACATGGCGCTGGCTGACAACATCTATAAGCGGATAACGCGCAGCCAAATCATCTGCATCTTCCCAATGCGCCGCAACCTTGCGGTCATCAAGCAGACCGGCCTCAGCCATCAGCCACACGCCGCTCTCAACACCTATGATAGCATCGCGGTATCGACGTGCTTGTGACAAGGATTGCAGTAAATGTTCCGGCATGGCTGCCAGCGGGGCATAGCTGGCCACGACAAAAAGCGGGGCAGAGCGGGCGGCTGGATCAAACGCGCTATCTGCCGGCATCGGTATCTGGCTCGTCGTTGTTATTGGATTGCCATCAGCTGTCGAGATATGCCAGCTATATAATACACGGCTGGCCATCCTGTTCGCGACACGCAACGGTTCGATCACCGATGCAAGCTGCACAAGGTTACATTGCGGCAGTAACAATACTTCGATGTCTAGCGGCGCTGACGAGAGCGAAAACATCTATTTGCTTCCGTTTTCTATAAATTTGCTTCCGATTTACATAAACCCAAACCGATAAAGTCTGGCAAGCTTTATCTTGAACCAAACCAAATCCGATATTTGGGTTGAAGGGTGATGGTGACATTCACCATAAAAGAACGGGGACATAACATGCCATTACAAATGAACCGAGACGCTTTTATAACCTGTGCGGTGACAGGGTCTGGAGATACAACGGGTAAATCAGACAAGGTGCCAATCACGCCAGCCGAAATCGCCAACGCGGCGATTGATGCGGCAAAAGCTGGCGCCGCCATTGTCCATTGTCATGTGCGCAATCCCGAAACAGGTGCACCATCGCGTGACCCAAAACTGTTTCGCGAAGTTACCGACCGCATACGCAGCGCCGATATAGATGTCGTGTTAAATCTGACCGCTGGCATGGGTGGTGATCTGGTTCTTGGTGGTGTTGAAACGCCCTTGCCACCTTCTGATGACGGCACCGACATGGCAGGGGCTACCGAGCGCATGCGTCATATCGCCGAATGCCGGCCTGAAATCTGTACGCTTGATTGCGGTACGATGAATTTCGGGCATGGCGATTACATCATGACCAATAGCCCGCTTATGTTACGCGAAATGGCAAGCCAGATGCGTGCACTTGGCGTCAAACCCGAAATTGAAGCTTTTGACACTGGCCATCTGTGGTTTGCCAAACAGCTTGCCGAGGACGGACTGATTGATGATCCAGCTCTGGTTCAGCTTTGTATGGGCATTCCATGGGGCGCACCTGACGATATGAACACGCTGATGGCGATGGTAAATAACATTCCACAGGATTGGGTCTTTTCTGCCTTTTCGATTGGCCGCAATGCAATGGCCTATCCTGCCGCCGCTTTGCTAACTGGCGGCAATATCCGCGTTGGTCTGGAAGATAATATTTATCTATCGCGTGGCGTCTTTGCGACCAACGCCCAGCTTGTCGAGAAAGCCGTCAATGTTGCGACCAATATGGGCGCGTCAATCATTGGCCCAGAAGCGGTACGTGACCGCCTTAAGCTGACCAAACAGGCACCACAAGCATAAGCCAATTTTGCCCGGGGAAAATCGTCATGTCGGAAAACAGACTTCAGCAAGCCGCCGTTATAGGCGGGGGTGTAATTGGCGGTGGTTGGGTTGCACGACTTGTGCAAAACGGTGTCGATACGGTGATTTTTGATCCCGATCCCGAAGCCGCCCGCAAAATCGATGAAATCATGTCGAATGCCGATCATGCCGTACCACGTCTGACAACGGCACCCATGGGCACGCGGGGACGCATAAGCTTTGCCAGCAGCATTGCAGAAGCTGTCAGCGAAGCGGCATTTATCGTCGAAGCGGTACCCGAAAGGCTGGACACAAAGCAGGCCGTCTATGCTGATATCGAAGCCCATGCAAGCGATGACATGATTATTGCATCATCAACATCAGGCATTATGCCCACGGATTTGCAAGCCAAGATGCGCGTTCCGGGGCGACTGATTGTCGGGCATCCGTTCAATCCGGTTTATCTATTGCCACTTGTCGAGATTGTGGCTGGCGATCAAACTGATGAAACAAGCGTACACCGCGCCAGTGAAATATATACATCGATTGGCATGCATCCCTTGCATGTACGCAAGGAAATTCCGGCCTTTATCGCGGATCGCTTTCTGGAAGCTGTCTGGCGTGAAGCCCTGTGGTTGATTCATGACGGGGTCGCAACAACCGACGAGATTGATGATGCCATTCGCTATGGTTTTGGCTTGCGCTGGGCGCAGATGGGGCTGTTTGAAACCTATCGTGTGGCAGGTGGCGAAGCAGGTATGAAGCATTTCATGGCGCAATTTGGCCCCTGCCTTAAATGGCCGTGGACAAAGCTGATGGATGTACCGGAATTGACTGACGAACTGGTCGAAACAATCTCGGAACAGTCAGACACCCAGTCAGGCGCCTATTCAATTCGTGAACTGGAACGTATACGCGACAAAAATCTGGTTTCGATTTTACAGGCTCTGAAAGCCAATAACTGGGGCGCGGGTCAGACAATCGCATCATGGGAAGCTGGGCTTTTTGCCGCCGATGACGCATCGTCACCTGGCGATATTGATATCAGCCAGCCGATCCGCACGCTTGACCGGCAGGTGCCCGATAGCTGGACAGATTACAATGGGCATATGAATGAAGCCCGCTATCTGGACTGTTTTTCGCAGGCATCGGATGGGCTGTTACGCATGATAGGCATCACCCCTGATTATGTTGCAGCTGGCGGCAGTTATTTTACCGTTGAAACGCATATCCGGCATCTTGATGAAGTCACCGCCCAGGAACAAATCCATGCCACAACGCAGGTGCTATATGGCGAAGGTAAAAAACTGCACCTGTTTCACAGCCTCATGCATGAAGATGGCAGATTGTTGGCGACAGGCGAGCATATGCTTTTGCATGTCGACATGAACAGCCGTGCCTCGAGCCTTCCGGAACCAGAGGTGGCTGAAGCGCTGGCCAAAATCGCGGCGGCGCATGCCAAACTGCCCATACCAGATGGCAGTGGCCGCGCCATCAAGAGCATCTAGCCAGAAACCTATTCATCGACGCGCAAAATAGAAAGGTCTGATAAATGCAGTTTGGTTTGACCGAAGAACAGGATCTGATCGTCAATACTGTGCGGCAATTTGTCGAACAGGAAATCTATCCCCTGGAAAATGAAGTCGAGAAACTAGGCTATGTGCCACTTGAAATGGGTCAGGAGATCATGACCAAGGTCAAGGATATGGGCTTTTATGCCAGTAACTTTCCTGAGTCGGTTGGCGGTGGTGGCCTTGGGCATCTTGATTTTGCCCTGCTGGAACGTGAACTGGGGCGCGGATCAATGGCCTTGACGCATTTCTTTGGCCGTCCGCAGAATATTCTGATGGCCTGTGAAGGCGAACAGATTGAACGCTATCTGTTACCCGCCGTGCGCGGTGAACGGATGGACGCGCTCGCCATGACCGAACCCGATGCCGGTTCCGATGTGCGTGGCATGAATTGCACGGCGAAACGCGATGGCGGCAAGGATGGCGACTGGATTATCAACGGCACCAAGCATTTCATCTCTGGTGGCGATCATGCCGACTTTTTTATTGTTTTCGTGGCTACTGGCGTTGATGACACACCGCATGGGCCCAAAAAGCGGATCACCTGTTTTCTGGTTGATCGCGGCCATCCCGGTTTTGACGTTACGCCCGGCTATGACTCGGTATCACATCGCGGTTATCACAATGTCATTCTGAAATTTGAAAATTGCCGGCTCAGCGATGCCCATGTGCTTGGCGCTGTTGATGGCGGGTTTGAGGTCATGAATACATGGCTTTATGCAACGCGTATCACTGTGGCAACGATGGCAGTTGGACGCGCGCGCCGCGCCTTTGACTATGCGCTGAATTACAGCACCGAGCGCAAGCAATTTGGCAAACAGATTGGCAAATTTCAGGGTGTAAGCTTCAAACTAGCCGATATGATTACCGAAATTGATGCTGCTGACTGGCTGACCTTATCGGCGGCCTGGCGTCTTGATCAGGGGCTACCTGCCAATCGTGAAATCGCCTCGGCAAAATTATATGCAACCGAAATGCTGGCGCGCGTTACTGATGAGGCAATTCAGATTTATGGCGGCATGGGCTTGATGGATGATTTGCCATTGGCACGGTTCTGGCGCGATGCCCGCGTTGAGCGCATATGGGATGGCACATCGGAAATCCAGCGCCATATCATCAGCCGCGATCTGTTGCGTCCTTTGGGTGGCTAGGGTCATGACCGATCTATCGCGCCTGTTCAGACCCAAATCGATTGCCATTTTTGGTGGAATCTGGGCTGAAAATGTCATCGCCCAATGTCTGAAAATGGGCTTTGAAGGTGATATATGGCCAGTCCATCCAAAACGCGAAACCATGGGTGGGCTTCCCTGTTTCAAGGATGTGGATGCCCTGCCCAGCGCGCCGGACGTGGCCTTTCTGGGTATTAACCGACATGCAGTGATCGAGGTTACCGCCGCCTTAGCCGCGCGCGATTGTGGCGGGGCTATCTGCTTTGCCTCCGGCTTTGCCGAAACTGGCGACATTGATCTGCAAACTGCCCTTATAGATGCCGCCGGATCGATGCCGGTATTGGGGCCAAACTGCTATGGTTTTATCAATTATCTTGACGCGGTGCCATTATGGCCAGATCAGCATGGTGGCGCTATCTGTGAAACTGGCGTCGCCCTGATCAGCCAGTCATCAAATATAGCGATTAGCCTGACTATGCAGGCACGCGGCCTGCCACTTGCCTATGTTGCATGCGCTGGTAATCAGGCACAAACCAGCCTTGTCGATATGGCTGACGCCTTATTTGATGATGATCGTGTTACCGCCGCCGGGCTTTATATCGAAGGTATCGATGATGCGCCGGCCTTTGCGCGCATGGCTGCCAAAGCGCGCCAAAATGGCAAATATCTTGTCGCTATAAAATCAGGCAAAACCGAAGCCTCCCAGATCGCTGCCCGCACGCATACCGCGGCGATTGCTGGCGATGCGGCTTGCTCATCTGCCTTTCTGGCACAATGCGGCGTGTTCGAAGTTGATACACTTGAAGACATGCTTGAACTTCTCAAAATTTTGCATCTGTTTGGTCCGCTTGCTGGCAACCGCATAAGTGCGATGTGCTGTTCGGGTGGAGAAGTCGGTCTGATTGGCGACATGTCAGCAGAACATGATCTGCTATGGCCGGACATTCCCGCAGATCACGCGGCATATCTCGCAAAAGAGCTTGGCGCATTGGTCACGATCGCAAACCCACTCGATTACCATACCTTTATCTGGGGAGATGAAGCGGCAATGGCCAATGTCTTTGCCGCGATGATGGGTGACTGGGTTGATATATCCGTTCTGGTGATTGATTTTCCGCGCAATGACCGATCCAGCGATCAAACATGGCAACCAGCTGTGAATGCGCTTTGCGAGGCGGTAAGGCGCACCGGCACCAAGGCGGCAATGCTGGCCACTTTGCCCGAAGGCATATCCGAACAATGGGCATGGACATCAATCAAGGCTGGCATAGTGCCTCTTTGTGGTCTGACATCGGGACTCAAGGCGCTGGAAAAAGCATCAAATCTATTTTCAAACTCTGTGGATCGCTGGCAACCCTATCCGGCACAGCCTATCACAGATAACACACGTCTGATTGATGAAGCTGGTGCCAAAGCCTTGCTTAGAGACGCCGGTATCAACTGTCCGGCTGGTGTCCGCATCACCGCTATAGATGACATGGCCGCAAGTGCCAGAAATCTGCATGCGCCTCTGGCATTAAAGGGTTTGGGGCATCTCCATAAAAGCGAAGCCGGCTTGGTCAAGCTTGGGCTGGATCACAATATGCTCGGGCAAACCGCCATTGCAATGCAGGATTGTGATGGGTTTCTGATAGAAGAAATGGTTACAAATTCTGTTGCAGAACTTCTGGTTGGCATACGCCGTGATCCGCTATATGGCATCAGCCTGACGCTTGGCGCAGGTGGCATTTATGCCGAATTACTGGCGGATAGCTGTACGGGCATTCTGCCTCTTGATCGGGACTTCATCCGAAATATGCTATCGGGGCTTCAACTCGCCCCTCTGTTCAGCGGCTATCGCGGTCAGCCACATGCTGATATCGATGCGGCTATTGATCAGATCATGTCACTATGCAGCCTCGTCGAAAAGGATGCGGGGATTGTCGAAATAGAAATTAACCCTTTGATGCTTGGTGCGAAGGGAGAGGGTGTGACAGCGGTTGACGCCCTCATCCGGTATCAGGATAATTCTGCCACATAGACTGGAGATATGATCATGCAAGATGTAGTTCGCACCAAAACCGAAGGCGGCATTTATGAAGTCACGCTGGATCGCCCGAAGGCCAATGCGATTGATCTGAAAACGTCCCGCATCATGGGTGAAACATTCAAACATTTCCGTGATAATCCCGATTTACGTATCTGCATTGTGCGCACCGCGGGTGAACGCTTCTTCTCGGGTGGGTGGGATTTGAAAGCCGCCGCAAGCGGCGATTTGGTCACTGACAATTACGGCGTGGGCGGGTTTGCTGGCCTGCAGGAATTACGCGACCTCAACAAACCGGTTATTGCCGCGGTTGAAGGCATGTGCGTTGGCGGCGGATTTGAGCTGGCGCTCTCTTGCGATCTTATTCTGGCAACAAGCGCATCGCAATTTGCACTTCCCGAAATCAAGGCTGGTACATTGGCAGATGCGGCCACGATCAAATTGCCAAAACGGATACCCTATCATGTCGCCATGGATATGCTGTTAACAGGACGCTGGATGGATTGTGCCGAGGCGCATCGCTGGGGTCTTGTTACCGAAATGTTTGATGATGGTATTTCGCTCTATGACCGGGCATGGGAACTGGCGTGGCATTTGGAAGCGGGGCCCCCGCTGGTCTTTGCCGCGATTAAGGAAGTGGCGCGCGAAGCCGAAGCCATGAAGTTTCAGGATATTCTGAACCGGATCACCAAAATGCAGCTTCCGACAGTCGACAAACTCTATAATTCCGAAGATGGTGTTGAAGGCTTTAAGGCCTTTGCCGAAAAACGCGATCCTGTCTGGAAAGGTAAATAGCAACCCCATCCATTGGATAGGGCGAACCATGACTGCCGTTAGGGGGTCTGTGCTTAGACAACAAGCCCCTCGATCGTCTCAAGCAATGCCGCATTGACCTCCCGCGCGCCGGTATCAAGCCGGTTTTTATGCCGCCGCGCACCAGGCAAGCGCACACCATCCATGGCGTCAAGTTTGGCCACAAACGCTTCGACATGTTCCGGCCAGCCAGCCCCGGCAATGATATCTGGCGACATGGCGAGGATCATTTCACCGCCACGGGCAGGGCCACCATCCGCATTATCATTTTCTTTGGCTTCAAAGCTGAATTGTTCACCTGTCAGACCCGCCGCCAGCAATTCAACCATCAGCGCAATTGCCGACCCTTTATAGCCACCAAATGGCAACAGAACACCTTTGGCAATTTTCGCCGGATCAGTCGTTTGATTACCATCCTGATCCAGACCTGTACCTTCAGGCACCGAACGCCCATCACGCGCGGCAATCTGTATATCACCCATTGCCATTGATGCGGTCGCCATATCATATACCACCGGTGTTGATCCGGGGCGTGGCCAGGCAAAGGAAATCGGATTCGTTCCAAACAGAGCCGTTTTTGATCCGGCAGGTGCGACTGCCGGCATATAGGCTGTACAAGCAATGCCAACAAGGCCGCGATCAGCCAGATATTCGGTTTCAGGCCATAGCGAAGCAAAATGGTGAACGCCGATCAGTGACAAGGCACCAATGCCAATTTCATTGGTGGCTTCGGCCAGAACTGGCAAACCCGCGGCCTGTGCGATAGGGGCAAAACAGCCATGTCCGTCAACCTGAATAACCGCTGGGGTGATTTTCTTGACAGTGGGTTTTGCCTTGCCATCAACCTTGCCACTCCGCAATGCCTTTACATAACCGGGCACGCGGAACAGGCCATGCGAATGCGACCCATCGCGTTCGGCACGCGTCATGATATCAGCCAAGGCTTCGGCATTGGCGTCATCACAACCATTTGACAGCATAACACGCAGAATGAGAGCGTTTATGTCTTCAAGCGTCAGATTCACAACACTCATGGCAACAGCTTTCCCTTTATCAGCTATTATTTATAGCGCGGTGTCGCCACGTCTCGATCCGGACGTGCCATCGCGGCAATAGCCGTTTCAAGGCTGACAGAACCGACTGTCTTGCCTTTTTCATCAACACAGCATCCTGTTGATACACCCTTTTGTGCCATTTGTTGCAGGGCAACCTCAATAGGTGTATCGCATGCCATCTTTGGCCCGGATGCCCGTGACGTTGCCTTCATGACTGAACGCACCTCGATCACGCGACCACGGTTGATATCCTTGATAAAGTCGGAAATATAAGCATCTGCCGGACGCATGATAATGTCCTGCGGGTCACCTTGCTGGATCACTTCACCATCACGCAAAATCGAAACCTGATCACCGATACGCAAGGCCTCATCAAGATCATGCGTGATGAACACAATGGTCTTGTGCAATTCTTCCTGCAGATCAAGCAGAATATCCTGCATATCCGTGCGAATCAGTGGATCAAGAGCAGAAAAGGCCTCATCCATAAGCAGTATCTCTGCGTCGGTTGCCAGCGCGCGCGCCAGACCCACGCGCTGTTGCATACCACCTGATAACTGCGCCGGAAAATGGTTTTCAAAACCGCCAAGGCCAACCCGCTCAATCCAGTGCTGGGAACGGTCTTTGGCTTCATCCTCTGCTATGCCCTGAATGGTCAATCCATAAGCCGCATTCTGTGCAACTGTCCGGTGCGGCAAAAGACCGAACTTCTGGAACACCATGGATGATTTATGCCGGCGAAACTCGCGCAGATCCTCGGGCGACATCGCCAGAACATCTTCACCATCAACAATCACCTGACCTTCGGTAGGCTCAATCAAGCGATTAATATGACGGATCAGCGTTGACTTGCCTGAACCTGACAGCCCCATGATCACCTGAATACGCTTTGCCGGAATATCGATATTGATATCCCGCAAGCCCAGCACATGACCATGTTCGTCAAGCAGGCTTTGCTTGGTAGCGCCAGCACGCACATGTTCCATCGCCCTTGTTGGGTTATTACCAAAGACCTTATACAGGTTACTAATTTTGATTTTAATGTCAGTCATGCTCAGCCCCCTGACGGTGTGCCTGCAACCGTCGTCCATATTGCTGTGAAACGCGGTCAAAAATAATCGCCAGCGCCACAATGGCCAGTCCATTCATCAGACCCAAAGCCAGATACTGATTAGAAATAGCGCGTAACACCGGAAGTCCTAGACCTTTCACACCAATCATTGATGCGATAACCACCATTGACAATGACATCATGATTGTCTGGTTCACACCGGCAAAAATATTCGGCAATGCTAGCGGAATCTGCACCCCGAACAGACGCTGTTTATAATCCGCGCCAAAGGCATCAGCGGCCTCCAGCACTTCTTTGTCAACAAGGCGTATGCCAAGATTGGTCAGGCGCACAATCGGTGGAATCGCATAAATACAAACCGCAAGAAGACCTGGCACTTTGCCAATACCGAGCAGCATCACAACAGGGATCAGATACACAAAGCTTGGAATTGTCTGCATAACATCCAGAATCGGTGTGACAATTGATTGTGCCCGAGATGAGCGCGCCATCAAAATGCCAAGCGGAATGCCAAGGGCGATACAAAGCAATGTTGCCACCGAAATAATGGCCAATGTCGCCATGGTATCTTCCCACATGCCAAAATAGCCGATGACCGCAAAGGCAATACCTGTGCCTGCCACCAGCTTTAGACTGCGTGAACCAAACCATGCCAGCGCTGCCACAACAGCAATAACAATTGGCCACGGCGCATTCGTGAGCAGCCGTTCTAGCCAAACAAGAAACCACAATAAAGGTTCAAAAAATGCTTCTAGGGCATCACCATATGAACGTGAGAATTCACGGAAAGACGCATCAATCGCTTTCTTGAAATCACGTAAATCCTGGCGACCCATTTCAGGGAATTCGATTAAAAAATCCATTTTAGCACCTCTGGATTTTAGGCATTCATTTAATAAATAATTGGCCTGCCGAAGCTTATCCGGCAGGCCATGTAATGTCTCAGACCATCACTAAATTACAGTGACTTTTTGATTTTAGCAGCTGCCTCAGCTGACACCCATGTTGACCACAGGTCTTCGTGCTTTGACAGGAACTCCAGTGCAGCATCAGCACCACCAGCCTGCTCATCAGCCATATAAACCAACATGCCGTTCATGATTGGGCCTGGGAAAACGCGCTTCTTCAAATAGTCAACAGCAGCACCACCGCGATTTGCGAAGTCAGTTGTGATGACTGTATGGACTTCAGAATGTGTCCATGAAGATGGCTTTGGATCAGCACATTCCTGCTCAGGCTTCACGATACAACCGTCCCAGTTTTCTGGACCGCCCCAATCGCCCATAGACACAGGCACCATGCCATACTTACCGATCAACGCCGTTGGTGACCAGTAGTAACCAAGCCAGTTTTCGCCACGCTCAGCGGCTTTTGCCATAGAACCGTCGAGACCAGCGGCTGAACCTGGGTCAACCAGCAACCAGCCCTTGGCTTCCATGTCAAATGCACGGAACAGATTGGCATTCGCTAACTGACAACCCCAACCAGCAGGACAACCAACAAAAGCACCTTTTGATGGGTCTTCAGGATGTGGGAAAAGGTCAGGACGTGATAGCAGTTCATTCACATCATTTACAATTTCAGGATGCTTTTCTGCTGTATGTGGCGGAATCCACCAGCCTTCACCAAGCTGTGTGATTGGGCCTTCAACTGCTGAAGCAAGACGACCTTCGTCGAACGCCTTCATCAGCGGATCACGCACAGCATTGATCCAGAGCTCAGCTGCAACATCCGGCTCGTTCTTTTCATTCATTGATGTAAATGTCGGCATAGTGGCACCAGCAACCAGCTCAACTTCACATCCATAACCTTCTTCAAGGATGATTTTGTCAACATTGGCCATCAACTCGGCTGACGCCCAGTTCATTTCTGCCATTGTCATTGATCCACAATGGCCATCGGCAGATGCCTGACCACTCATTCCTAAAATAGCTGCACCAGCAATGGCCGCTGCGGTAAGAACTTTTTTCATTTGGGTTTCCTCTCCCGTTATTTAACATTCGACACATTAATGTCGGTTTAATATCTAATATTAAGTGTCACACTTCAAAATATAGTCGAAACACGACACATGGCGTTTTAATCACACCATTCTCACTTGATACATTACTAGACACTCACAATAAGCAAACAGTCTAACGCCTAAAACCGTCAAATCAATGCCTATATTCAGGCTCTTCCTCGTCAAGGATAGCGCGAATCGCCGTCAGATATGCCTTATCATCAGCATCATAATTTTCCCATTGCAATGCCGTTTTTTCAGCAACCTCGTCGGAAATATAAGCCAATGGCAAGCCAGATGACAGCGCTGTCAGATATGTGCGGCACCCGCGCTCAAAATGGTAAGCAAGGTCAAATGCCAGTGATGGCGATTCAGCCACCGTCATCAAACCATGGCTTCCCATCATCATGGTGCGCCTATTACCAAGCAGGGTTGATAAACGTTCTGCTTCATCACCAAGCCCCATACCATCAAAACCGGTATCGATTGCGACTCTGTTATGATAACGGCAGGTTGTCTGGTCAATCGCTGGCAAGGATGGGTCTTTTAGCGCACTAAGCGCTGTCGCATAATGCGAATGCAGATGCACGATGCACCGTGCCTGCGGATTATTACGATGCATTGCCCCGTGAATTGCCCATGCTGTCGGATCAATATTGTCACCCTGTTCCTTGGCTGGCTTGGTGGCGTCAAGCAATAACAGGTCGCTGGCTTTCATTTTCGAAAAATGCACACCATAGGGATTCATCAGGAATTGCTGACCATCATCCGAGACCGCATAGGAAAAATGATTGGCAATGCCTTCATGCATATTTTCACGCGCCGTCCAGCGAAAGATTGCCGCCAGATCGCAACGTGCCTCATCAAGATCAACAACTATTTTTGACATCTGTCTGCCTCCTTTGCTTTTCAGCAATTCTCAGCCTTATCCATTTCACTTATAGTCAGGGTGCCGTTAAAATCGGCAATTTGTCCAGACCAATAATGACCAGTCAGATGCCCAGCAGAATTGACATTTAGCGTATAATCGGCAAAGGCTGATATCAGAAAAATTATCAGCTTTAGGTTTGGTTAGCGGAACCCGGAACATAGAACTATAGATGCCATCAGAATCACAGTTAAAAAGGTCATAGAACCATGCAGACATGCCAGTCCATCATTGCAGGCACCCCTGTAGCCAGCGCCGAATCGCCAATCGAGAAACGCTATCCTGCAACTGGTGAAATTATCGCGCATATTGAGCCAGCTACAGATGCGATGCTGGATCAGGCAGTTCTTGCCGCAACAGCAGCACAAAAAATATGGGCGCGCACTGACCGTATCGAACGGGCGCGTATCCTGCATAAAGCGGCGAATTTAATGCGCGAGGCGAATGACGAGCTAGCCCGCCTTGAGGTACAGGATGTTGGCAAACTTTTCAGCGAAGCCGTGTCAGCCGATGTGCCAAGTGGCCCTGACGCGCTCGATTATTTTGCATCCCTGACGGCAACCATGACCGGCGATCATTTTAGCTGGGAAGATGCTATCGGATATTCTGAACGCATCCCGCTTGGTGTATGCGCTGGCATTGGGGCGTGGAACTATCCTGTCCAGATTGCGTGCTGGAAGGCCGCGCCAGCGCTTGCAACTGGCAATGCCTTTATTCTGAAACCATCTGAAGAAACCCCTCTCAGCGGCCAGCGCATCGCCGAACTATTCAGCCATGCAGGTCTGCCAGATGGTCTTTTTCAAATCATTCATGGTGACTACCGTATCGGTCAGGCGATCTGCGCACATCCGGGCATTGATAAGATATCGCTCACAGGCGGCGTTGAAACCGGAAAACTGATCATGTCGCAAAGCGCATCAACGCTCAAAAAGGTTACCTTAGAGCTTGGCGGAAAATCACCGCTTATCGTTTTTGATGATTGCGACTTTGATCTGGCTGTCCAGACCGCGCTTGATGCCAATTTCTATACCGCTGGCGAGGTCTGTTCGAATGGCACCCGCGTTTTTGTTCAGGATACGATTGCCGACGACTTTATCGCCGCAATGGTTGAAAAGGCCAGCGCTATGCGCGTGGGCGACCCGATGGCGGCTGATATACAGATGGGCGCGCTGATTTCCGAAAAACATCTGAATCGCGTTCTTGATTATGTTGAGATCGGACGCAACGAAGGGGCGCATGTGGCGACAGGGGGTAACCGCATACGGCCACAGGGATTTGAAAATGGCTATTTTATGGAGCCAACGATATTGACGAACTGTACCGACAATATGCGCATTGTCCGCGAGGAAATATTTGGTCCGGTCATGTCTGTTCTGACCTTCAGCACTGAAGATGAAGCCATCAGTCGTGCCAATGACACGAAATTTGGTCTTGGAGCCGGGCTTATGACAAAGGATCTGGCACGCGCGCACCGTGTCGCCGGTCAGCTTGAGTCAGGCAATGTATGGGTGAATACATTCAACATTCTGCCCCCCGGACTGCCTTTTGGCGGGGCTAAAAGTTCGGGCTTTGGGCGAGAAAACGGCATTTATGCCATCGAAGCCTATACCGAAGTCCGGTCAACCTATATTCAGCTATAAATCATTTAAACAGTTGGCGGCTGGGTTGGTGCGTAATGCGATGCCAGCATGCTTTGCAATTTGGCTGACTGCGTTGATGCGTCAAATTCGGAACGTAACCGTCTTTGGGCATTTGCCACCATTGCTGGCACGTCAGACACGGTCGCAAAGCGCGTCAGTGCCGATGCTAGAGACGCGCTGTCATTTTCTATTGCCAGAATACCGCTGGCATTGTCAGTTATAATTTCAGGAATGCCGGCATGGTTGGTTGCAATCACTGGGCATCCGGCACGAATGGCTTCAAGGATCACCGTTGGCAAACCTTCACAATCACCATCCGGCGCTTGATGACTTGGCACCACAACGGCGCTACATGACCGCATACGCAAGGCCAGTTGTTCGGGCGTTTGCCAACCCAGAAACGATATATTCGGAATACCATTTGCCATCTCGCGAAGATGCTCTAAATCAGGGCCGGTACCAGCGATATCAAGACCTTTTATATTGTCTGCCTTGTTGCTTTGGTGCAGCATCCGCATCGCTGTCAGCAGAATATCGACGCCCTTTTTACCCACCAGGCGGCCAATGAATAACAGCCTGCCATCTCTTTGAGTCGGGGCTTGTATATCGGCAAGATCAATTCCGATATAATGGGTAATTAGTTTGTGCTTTGGAAAGCCCTGTGCCTCGAGCCGGCGCGCAACAAAATCTGATACGCATAAAAAGCCATTGGCATAGTCTTGCATTGCCGCCAGCCGTCTTTGATAGATAGTCGGCAACAGGCGTTTACGTTCATGGGTGAATTTGGTGGCATCACCACCGTGATAGGTCACATAAAGCGGTATATCCAGCTTTCGTGCAATGGGCAGAGCCAGCGCGCCGCCACGGCCAAAATGCGCATGCAGCACTTTTGGCCTATATGCTTGCAACGACTTATACATCATTGAAAATCCGGTCTGCTTGAACAGCGCCGTGCCAAAAACAGTGCGCGCGGTCAGATGTTTTGCGCCATCAAGCTCATCGGCGCGCCAGCCAAGTTTGTTCGCCAGATAGACCGGATTTAACTGGT
>JBMZPN010000001.1:0-82748 GCA_049620845.1 Puniceispirillum sp. (SeqCode) | reverse complement strand
ACGTCACGCATCTTGACGCCAGCAAAAAGGCAGTAGCCCAGGCCTTTGAAAATCGTGACGCATCGGATATGCAAAATGCCCCGATCCGCTTCATCACAGATGATGCCATGCGTTTTGTCGAGCGTGAAATCAGGCGTGAGCGCCGCTATGATGGCATCATTATGGATCCACCAAAATATGGGCGCGGGCCCAAAGGTGAATTCTGGCGCATCGAAGATGATATGCCCGCTTTATTGAGCGCGTGCAGGCAATTGCTATCCGACAATCCCCTTTTCATGGTCTTGACCATTTATGCAATTCGCGCATCATCGCTGGCCGCACATTATGCCATGACCGAAGCTGTCAGCGGCCTTGGTGGTAATGTTACCTGCGGTGAACTGGCAGTTCAGGAAGAAGCCATCAAAGGTCAGATCAATCCACGGGTGGTTTCGCAGGCAAATTTCGCCCGCTGGCGTGCCGGTTGATTACACTTATTGCCGGTGCCGCAATGCCTCATATAGAGTGATGCCTGTTGCCACTGCCAGATTCAGCGAGTCCGAGCGCCCCAGCATCGGCAGGCGGATCAATTGTGTACAAGCCTGCATTAACGCAGCGGGCAGACCAGCCTGTTCATTGCCCATTAAAATCATCAAAGCCCCGCTATAATCGGCTTCACGATAATCAACCAAAGCCGGTAAGGCTGTGCCTATAATCTGGCCATTATGGCTGATCCAGCTGTTCGAAAATTCCAGAAACTCTGCCTGATTGCACTGTACAATCTCGACATTGAATATAGCGCCCATTGATGCGCGCACAGCTTCAACCGAATAGGGGTCGGTACAGTCATCAATCAGAATGATACCCTTGGCACCTACCGCATCGGCGCTCCGCATGATTGTCCCCAGATTGCCCGGATCGCGCACCCTATCAAGCGCAATCCATGGTCGCGCTGGATCGGGCGAAATCATATCAAGGCCTGTCCATTTCTGCCGGAAAGCACCAAGCAGCATTTGCGGATTATCTTTACGGCTGATCCGCTGCAACAGCTTTTCCGACATCGGCAAGGCACGTCCGTCACCACTGTCAAGGGCATCCAGCAACGCCCGCACATGTGGCTCAGTCTCACGGCCTGCCAGAAACGCAAGCCTATGCATGTCCCAGCCAAGCGCAACAGCTTCATTGCATATCCGCGTTCCCTCGGCCAAAAACCAGCCTGACTGCCGACGGTATTTGCGTTCATGCAAAGCGCGCAGAAACTTGACCTCGGCATTGGCCGTACTGGTGATCGGTGCAGGAATCGTAACGCTTCGGTTGGTTTTCATCATGGCTATGTAGCAAAAACCTGATGATCAAGCCAGAGTTTGTGCTCAGTGCAGAAATCTTAGACCAAAGCGAAATCGCCAAAAAACGGCATTACCGCTATTTTGGCTATCAATTTTCCTATCAAAATGACGTGAATTTAAACTTTTTTGTTTGGTAAACGACAAATTAGCCATAATGTGATGATCATAAGTAGGGTAGAACCCGCCGCTTTGAAGGATATCATTGATGAGCGAACAAACCATCAAAAGCCTCTTGCGAAATGACGATCAAGCATCGGCGCAAAAGATTGGATTTCTACTTTTAAATGATTTTTCGATGCTAGCTTTTTCAGCGGCGATCGAACCTTTACGTCAGGCTAATCGTCAAAGTAACAAAGAACTTTTCGACTGGGTGATTGCCAGCATTGACGGTAACCCCTGCAAAGCCAGCAACGGGGTCGTCATTGCATGTGATGGCACATCGGAAATTCTGCAAAATTGCCGCATGGTATTTGTTTGTGCTGGCGTCAATGTGCGCGCCAATACCGACAAATCGGTGCTGAATATTGTCCGCCGTCTTGACCGCAATGGTGCCGTAATCGGCGCCATTTGCACGGGCACATATGTGATGGCGGCAGCTGGCCTGCTAGATGGGCGTCGATGCACCATTCACTGGGAAAATATTGACGGGCTGGCTGAAGAATTTCCTGAACTGGAAATCACCAATGATCTGTTCGAGGTTGATGGCACAAGAGTCACCTGCTCGGGCGGCACCGCGGCACTTGATATGATGCTGAACCTGATCACGCAAACGCATGGTGCACAGCTTGCCGCCGAAGTGTCGGATCAGTTCATTCATGATCGCATCCGCGAACCAACCGACCGCCAGCGTATGGAATTGCGTTCACGCATCGGTGTCAGCCATCCAAAATTACTGGCCGTTGTCAAAACCATGGAAGACAATCTCGAAGAACCGCTGGCACAAACATCGATTGCCCGTATGACAAATCTGTCAACGCGCCAGCTCGAACGCTTGTTCAGAAAATATCTCAACACCACGCCAACGCGTTATTATCTGAATTTACGGCTGGCGCGGGCGCGGCATCTTTTGCGACAGACATCAATGTCGATTCTGTCTGTCGCGCTTGCCTGCGGGTTTGTTTCGGCGTCGCATTTTTCCAAATGCTACCGCGAATGCTATGGCCGGACACCGCGCGCCGAACGCGCCCCTAATTAGGCCTCATGCAACGCAGTCTCTTATGAAATGCAGATCAGGCGGCAGCGGCCTTAATCGCCCCCAACATGCTGGCAAGGCCATTTTTGCGGGTCGCCGATAGATGTGAATCAAGCCCTATCGCGCTCAGAAAATCGGCGTCTGTTTCACGAATTTCATCTGCATTGCGCCCGGAATAAACGCGGAGCAACAGTGCCACCAGCCCTTGCACAATCGCCGCGTCGGATTCTGCCAGAAAGACAATCTTGCCATCTGCCTGCTGTTCGCTGGCAAAATAAACCACTGACTGACAGCCACGTAGCCGATGATCGTCATCACGATAATGCGCTGGAAATTCTGCCAGTTTACGCCCCTGATCGATCAATAATTGATAGCGATCCTCCCAATCATCAAAAAATGAAAATTCCTCGATGATGGCTTGCGCTTCTTCTTGGGCTGTATTGACCGACATAACACTCATCCATTTGCCTAAAGTTCGCTATTATCTAGCTGATATTGCGACGCCGTGCCAGCAGATCAAGTAGTCGTGATGCCGCATCGGCAGATTTCGTGCCTGGCAGAAACACCGCCGCCGCGCCAGCCTCACGCAAAGCCGGAATATCACCTGGCGGGATCACCCCACCAACCACAAGCTCGATATGCTGTCCCTCACCGCGATCAAGGCGCTGTCGCAAAGCTGGCACCTGGCTTAGATGACTTGCCGCCAATGTCGAAATGCCAACCGCATCGACATCCATCTCAATAGCCATCTCATAGACTTCATCCGGACTTTGAAACAATGGCCCGATCGTGACATCAAACCCGATATCGGAAAAGGCCGATGCAATAACCTTCTGTCCGCGATCATGCCCATCCTGACCCAGCTTGGCGACCAGAATACGCGGCTTGCGTCCGGTTGCCGCGATAAAAGCATCGACGCGTTCGGTCAGGATTGTCAGATCCTCAGCGCCTTTCATCTGTTGCCGCCAAACACCTTTCACCGCTTTGATTTCAGCTTTATGACGACCAAATTCATTCGCTAATGCCGATGATATTTCACCTACCGTCGCACGACAGCGCGCCGCTTCAATGGCAAAGGGCATCAGATTATCCGATCCGGATGCGGCCTTTTCCAGCGCGGCCAAAGCCGCCATGGCCTTTGGCTCGTCACGCGCCCCCTTCAGCTTTTTAAGCTGGGCAATTTGCTGGGCACGCACGTCTGCATTATCAATACGGCGCACCTGCACCTCTTCATCAGTTGCGTCTGAGGCGGCATTATTATCGACCGACTGATATTTATTTACGCCAACGATTGTTTGCGTGCCCGCGTCGATCTTGGCCTGCGTGATCGTTGCCACTTCCTCGATACGCAATTTAGGCAAGCCGTCTTCTATTGCCTTGGCCATCCCGCCCATTGCTTCAATCTCGCCCAGATGCTGGCGGCATTTATCCGCCAGATCGCGGGTCAGACTTTCAATCAGATATGAACCGCCAAACGGGTCTATGACATGCGCCATATTCGCTTCATGTTGCAGATGTAGCTGCGTGTTGCGGGCAATCTTCGCCGCATAATCCGTTGGCAGGCCAAGCGCTTCATCAAGCGAGTTAGTATGCAGAGACTGGGTTTGTCCCGCCACAGCCGCCGCCGCCTCGATACAGGTACGCGGCACATTATTAAACACATCCTGCGCGGCCAGCGACCAGCCCGAAGTCTGGCAATGTGTCCGTAGCATCAAGGATTTAGGGTCTTTTGGCGCAAAATTCTGCTGCATGATTTCGGCCCATAACAGCCGCGCCGCCCGCAATTTTGCGATTTCCATATAAAAATTCATGCCCGTGGCAAAGAAAAAGGATAGGCGCGGCACAAAGGCATCAACATCAAGTCCGGCCGCAACCCCTGCGCGCACATATTCCAGACCATCTGCCAGCGTATAGGCAAGTTCCAGATCAGCCGAGGCACCGGCTTCCTGCATATGGTATCCCGACACGGAAATGAAATTGAATTTCGGCATCTGGTCAGCGCAAAAGGCAAAAATATCCGAAATAATCCGCATCGATGGGGTGGGCGGATAAATATAGGTGTTCCGCACCATAAACTCTTTAAGCACGTCATTCTGAATCGTACCGGCCAGTGCGGCGGGCGATACGCCTTGTTCTTCTGCCGCAACGACGAATAGCGCCAAAATCGGCAGAACAGCCCCATTCATCGTCATCGACACGCTCATCCGGTCAAGCGGGATATCACGGAATAGCACATTCATATCCAGTATCGAGTCTATCGCAACACCGGCCATGCCCACATCATCGGCAACAAGCGGATTATCCGAATCATATCCGCGATGCGTTGGCAAATCGAACGCGACCGAAAGCCCCATCTGGCCAGCCGCCAGATTACGCCGATAAAATGCGTTCGACTCTTCGGCGGTAGAAAAGCCGGCATATTGGCGAATGGTCCAGGGCCGGATCGCATACATGGTTGGATAGACACCACGCATAAATGGCGCAATGCCCGGCTGTTGTCCGGCGATATCAGCCATTGGTGCATCCTGCGGCATGGCCATCGATTGAATATCAATAGCCTCAGCTGTATTATACTGGCCGCGATAGGCAGATGCGGCACCATGTAATGACGCGGCATCAGCTAGGCTTATCTGGGTGAAATCAGGAAAATCAGACATCAGCCAGCTGTCCCAAGCAATAAATCAAGCGCATCAATAAGCGAGTTGGCGCCAGTAATATCCGCCGCCGCCACATATGTAATATCCGGCATTTGCCCGGATGTGGTCATGCGCAAATCGGCAATATCATCAAGCGAACGATCGATATAGATAATCACATCGGGTTTGGCGGCGCGAATGTCATCCTCGGTATTATCACCGCAAACAAGCGTCATGACTGACAAACCACCGATGGCGCAAAGCTGATCACTTTGCGTCTTGAGCGACTGCATAGCCTTATCCATCTCGCCCGATGGCAACAGGCATATAATCCTTGGTTGCCTGGCTGCGGCTTTGCGCCGAAATTCTTCAATGATTTTGGCAGGACGCGCAATCGCGGCCTCATCGGCGCACCAGCCATCAACCACCCTATTCGCAACTGCTGCCGTATCAGGTTGCAAAGTTACGCCCAGCATCTTGGGCGCGCCCTCAACCAGTGCTGTTTCAGCATTGGCTTTTCCCGCAATGGCAAGGTTGGCAAACACATCATCCTTATAGCATGCCAATGCCCCCCCTTGACTTTCCAGTGACTGGAACACCGACCATGCTGCTTGTGCCAGATCATCTGTTCGCGCTTCGATAAATCCGGATCCGCCCGCCGGATCGATTGCCTGTGCAATGCCCGATTCCTCAATCATCAAAATCTGTGTCATACGCGCAAGACGACGGCCACGGGCACTTTCGCCAGTAAGAATATCATGCGCAAATCCGGATAAGGCATCGGCATTGCCTAACGCGCCACCAAGTAAAGCCGTTGCCGAACGAAGCATATTCACATCCTGATCCAGAAGGCTGAACATACGCAATGAAGGGGCGGCATGCAGGCGCAAACGGCTTTTGTCAGGGTCAATACTTAGCGCCGCCATGATCGCTGCCCAGCCATGCCGAACAGCACGACATTTTGCAAGACCGGCATATATATCGGCTGGCAAGGCGATGGTCACTTCAATTAGAGGGGCAATCGTAGCGGGCGCAATTCCTGCCGCCTTGGCACAACGCATAATGTCGGTAACTGATGACAGAATGATCGCCAGCTCATTGACCGCACTGACACCTTTATTATGCCAATGCCAGCCATTAACCGAAAAAACAGATGTTGGCATTTGCGTCTGATCGCGACTGGCAAGCGCGAAACCCGCCGCCAGAACGGCATCCGGATCGGCATCCCCTGCCGCCACAAAGGGATCAAGCCCGGCATATAGATTGGCCTTGCCCAAATCGTCATCAATATGTGCCAAAAATGTCTCGACCAGACGGTATGTGCTGGCACCGCTATCAAGATGCACACCCACCGCTGGCAACATGACACCATCAAACAGACCATCAAAATCAATCTGCTTTTCCTGATCGACATGCAGCCAGAGCGACGTTGCACCCTGCTCTATATCGGCAAGCAAAAACCGGTTCATGGCTTTGATATCATCACCCAGATGCAGGGGCTGGCGCACATCCCACCCATGCGCCACGCGTTGCGCAGGGTCATGCGGCAACCGCCGCACGCTTGCCGCCATATCGCCAGCAAGCTGGGGCGTGCCGCTATCATATAATGCGTCAATAGTCAGATTGTCTTCGTCATGCCGCCGCAAGCTATCCAGCGTCCCGTTACGAAGCTTTTTTTCAACCGCAATGACCCAGTCATCATGTGAAGCTGGTGGAAACAAATTATCAACTGATGACATGATATGCCTTTGTCTCATATAGTTCCTAGCAAAGCTAACAGCCACGATTGGCCAAATCAAGGATACCCATGACCCCGAGTCGTCATACTCCAAACAGTGATATACGGCGCAACGCTATAGCGCATGAAGTGAACATTGATCGCTGGATTATGGGTTTGCTACTTTTTGTCGCGGCAATACGTAGCATAGCCATTTTTACCAGCCCGCTCGAACTTGGTGTTGACGAGGCGCAATATTGGGCATGGAGCCAAACGCCTGATTTTGGATATTTCACCAAGCCACCTCTTATAGCATGGATCATCGGACTATCGCATGCGCTGTTTGGGCATGAAGTCTGGGCGGTACGTATGCCCGCGCCTTGGTTGCATTTCCTGACCGCGCTCATTTTATGGCGCACCGCCAGCTGGCTAGCAGGATCAGTCGCCGGACGCTGGGCGGCTGTCATATGGATTGCACTACCGGTCATTTCGGTTGGCAGCTTTGTCATTTCAACCGACACACCGCTTTTGCTTGCCCTCAGTACAGCTTTACTGATGATTGTGGGCGTCCAGCAAAACCGGATTGATCCGGTACGCGGCATGTTCATCTCTGGGCTGGCAGTCGGCATCGGATTTCTGGCAAAATATGCAGCTATATATTTTCTGGCGGGCATCATTTTATGGGCGGTGTGGAATCGGCTAACTAGAACGGCAAATGTCATCACCGTGCGACATTTGCTGCTATTTGGCCTTGCTATGTTAGTGGCCGCCAGCCCGAATCTGATCTGGAATCTTACCAATGATTTCACCACAGTGCGGCATCTTGGCGATAATGCCAATATTGCCAAGCAAAGCTTCGACTTTGCCAGCGTTGGCGGTTTTCTGCTGGGTCAGCTTGGCGTCGTTGGCCCCGCCATTTTTATTATGATGCTGGGTATTTTACGCCCGCCTTTCAGCGATAGCACAAAAAGGCTGATGATCTGCCTCAGCCTGCCCATCTTGGCTTTAATGACAATTCAGTCCTTCATAAGCGATGCCAATGCAAACTGGGCTGTTGCCAGCTATCCGGCGCTAACCGTCTGGCTGGCTTGCTGGATAGCCCGCACAAACAGCTGGCGCTGGGGGTTACTGGCAAATGGTATCAACGCGGCCATCGCCATTATAATCATCAGCACCAGCATGATTGGCAGCCTTGGTATATTTACCCCGGCCTCTGATCCGCTTCGCCGGTTGCGCAGTTGGGAGGCTCTGGCCACCGATGTAAAAGCGGCATTAGATAAGCATGATGCCAGACTGATTGTTGCTGACAGACGCGCTACGGCGGCATTGTTGGGATGGCATTTTCATAATAGCGATATCGAAATTGCAGTGCTTGATCATGATGGCATTCCCGGTAATCACTATGAACGCAACCATGCCTTTGATCCGGTAACGGCAAATGCGCGTAAACTAATTGCTATTGATGGGCAGGCACAGGCACCTGCCTTGCCACAGGTGACATGGCAAGCTGGCTCGACAATCTCCGAACATGTGATCTCGAAACGCCGCACCCGCAAGCTATTTATTTTTGCTGGGACGCAAACACCCTGACGGCATGCTTTAGATAACTGTCTTGTTTTTGGTTATCTGCTCAAAGATAGCCAGTGTTTCAGGGCTGACATGATGCTCAACTCCCTCGGCATCTTCCTCGGCAATATTGGCCGGCACGCCGATGGTGATCAGAAAATCGCGCACGACACGATGCCTGTCTTTGCTTTGCTTGGCCAGATTTTTGCCAGCCTCGGTCAGAAAGATTGACCGATAGGGTTTGCTCTCAACAAGCTCGGCACGTTGCAGGCGTTGAATGATGGCATTTACAGTCGGGCTGGTCACACCAAAACGCGCGGCCAGATCAACGGTGCGCGCTTCGCCTGTTTCCTTGATCAGCTCGGCAATCATTTCGACATAGTCCTCAGCCACCTCGCTTTGGTGCGCGCGGCGGATACGGTCGAATTTTGCCGCACTAGTCGCTACATCGTTATTGGCATCATTATCTGTCATGGGTCATCAATCCTTCTTGGCATAGGATTAAAGCATTCCACAGAATTTAGCCACACCAAAATTTGTTCAGATCTTTTATAATATCTGCATCAGCAGATTATTAAACCAACAAGCTTGCACCGCATTCTTGGCTTATATAGGATGGCGGCAAGCATTAAATAACGCCTCCAGACCGTCACTGAATTATTATCAAACCGTGGATGAAAAACAGCTATGGATAAGGCCACCAAAACAGAATTAGAAGCGGCAGCATTTCGCCGCCTTGTCGCCCATCTTCAGGAACGAACCGATGTCCAGAATATCGATATGATGAATCTGGCCGGTTTCTGCCGCAACTGTATGTCGCGCTGGTATCGTGAAGCTGCCGAGGCTGACAACATAACACTCAGCGATGCCGAAGCACGCCAGACTATCTACGGGATGGATTATGCCGCGTGGAAAGCCGCTTACCAGACTGAAGCCACCCCCGAGCAACTGGCAAAAATGAAACAATCCCACGACCATAAAAAGAAGGACTGATCCATGTCAGCAACCCTATGTCTGTAATCCCCGGCACCGGTGCGGGCGCCGAACAGCTCACCCAGTATATTGAACGTATCGAGCGTCTCGAAGAAGAAAAGCGCGCCTTGATGGCCGATATAAAAGATGTCTATGCCGAAGCTAAAGCGACCGGATTCGAGCCTAAGATAATGCGCCAGATTGTGCGCATGCGGGCTATGGATCGTGATCTGCTCAGCGAGCAGGACGCGCTTCTCGACACCTATCGCGATGCCATAGGTTTGCGCTAGCAAAATAGGTAACCAGACAGATGGATAATTTTGGCGACCGCCTTGCCGAGGCTAACCGAAAAACGCAAACGCCACTTTGCATGGGAATTGATCCGCATGTGACGATGATCCCTGCGTTATTTGGCAATGCTGCTGCCGAGGCTGGCAGTGACGAGGCACTTACTGCCATTGCGAATTTCTGCGATGCATGTGTAAAGGTTGCCACAGGGCGCGTAGCTGCTATCAAACCGCAAGCTGCCTTTTTTGAAATGCAGGGGCCAAAAGGCATGCAAATCCTCAAGGATCTTGGCCATGCGGCTATTGATGCTGGCTTGCTGGTTGTTATGGATGCCAAACGCGGCGATATTGGCAGCACGTCTAGCGCCTATGCCAAAGCATGGATCGGACATGATGCGCTTTTCCCATCCGATGCTCTAACGATCAATCCGTGGCTTGGCATTGATACGCTAGAACCCTTTATCAGCCAGGCTGACGCTACCAATAGCGGCCTGTTTATCCTGAACCGGACCAGCAACCCGGGGGCAGGTGATCTGCAAGACCGTCTGGTTGACGACATGCCTCTCTATATGCATCTGGCACATATGCTGGCGCCGATTGCCGCCGCGCGGGTTGGCGCATCTGGCTGGTCATCAATTGGCATCGTTGCGGGCGCAACATGGCCTGCCGAAGCGAATGCGCTCAGGGCAACTTTACCAAACGCGCCTTTTCTAGTTCCGGGCTTTGGTGCTCAGGGTGCAGGTGCCGAAAAAGCACTGGCAGGGTTGGTGCGAAGCCAGGATCGTTGGCATGGCGGGTTAATCAACAGCACACGTGGCCTGATTTTCCCCGAATCGGCACGAGACGCATCTTCAATTGACGCATGGCATAACGCTATTTTGGCGAAAATTGATGCTGATAAGCAGGTGCTCAACAGCATTTGACCATCAAAAAAACCGTTTTCTTTACCTCGCTCACGCAAACGTGAACCAAACACCCCTTAAATAGCAATTATGATGCTTGAATAAGGGCATTAAACAGCAACAATATGCATCTGTTGTTTTATGTGGTCATAGAGCAGATTTGTGTGAATATTGTGGGTGATACCTATTGCAAAAGATACGAAGAAGGCAAAGTCATCAAAGACTGAAAATACCGAAATTGATGAAACACTGGTTCCCAGCGCACCGTCTCGCGAAGTAAAAGAAGGTGAACTGGTCTGGTATAATGAGCGCAAAGGCTATGGTTTCGTCAAGATTGACGATACCGAGATTTTTCTGCACAGATCAACGCTTGATCGCTTTGGCTTGGTACGCCTCTTGACGGGTGATCGTGTCAGCGTATCCCTTACAGAAAATGAACATGGAAAAGTCATTCAGGACTTGCTGACTGTCGAACGCCCTGTCAGTCCCGCCCCGCCAATGGCATCTGCACCTGCCGACGATGAAGTGCGTGCGGTGGTGAAATTTTTCAACGATGTGCGCGGCTATGGTTTTGTGACTGCTGAAAATATCGATGATGATGTGTTCGTGCATTCCCGCGTTCTAAGCGATTGCGGCTTTCACTCCCTTCTGCAAGGACAGAAACTCCTTATAAAGGTTGACGACTCTGGTCGTGGCCCACAGGTTCAGGCTGTCCGGTTGCTCAACGAATAAAACTCTGCTACCCCAGCAATAGCCAGTTATACTGGCTTTTCACTGCGGGGGCACTTAATGACACGACTTTCTAAGCCTAGCTCATGGATCGTAATCCTGCTTGCCGGTTCGGCGATGGTTACGGTCACATTTGGTATTCGTCAGGTTTTTGGGCTTTTTGTCATACCCATTTCAAATGAGCTTGGCGGTGGCGTTCAGTTTTTCTCGCTTGCCATTGCGTTCCAGAATCTTATGTGGGGTTTATCTTCGCCACTTTTTGGTGCTGTAGCTGATAGATATGGGGCATGGCGCGTGGCGGCAACTGGCGCACTACTCTATACCATAGGCCTGTTACTAATGGCATTATATGTGACTGATGCTGGCGTTCTCATTGGCCAGATTTTCATTGGCATGGGGCTTGGAAGTGCGGGTATTTCAATTGCTGTCGGCGCGGTAGCGCGCGCTGCACCGCCAGAAAAACGTTCGCTGGCGCTTGGCCTTGTCACAAGCTTTGGTTCCTTTGGCCAGTTTGCACTTGTACCTTTTACACATGAATTAATGTCCAGCTATGGTTGGCAAACCGCACTTGTCATTTTGTCGGTTATCATGGCCTCAATGGTTGCCGTGACACTGGGCTTGCGGGGCGACGGCCAGTCGGACAAAAACAATGCCAGCGTCACCGATATAGCAAAACTGACAGCCGCCGGTGCTTTGCAAAGCGCGATTTCAAGCCGTGATTATATTTTGCTGACCAGTGGTTTTTTTGTCTGTGGTCTTCAGCTGGTTTTTATAACCACACATTTACCAACCTATATTACTGATGCAGGGATCAGCATTGATATAGCAGGATGGGCACTGGCGCTGATCGGTTTATTCAATATTATAGGTGCGTTCATCTGTGGCTGGCTTGGCGGCATCACGTCCAAGAAAAACGTACTTGCTAGCATCTATCTGTTACGAAGCCTTGCCATAATTGCTTTTATCTTAACACCTGTAACTAACTTTTCGGTGCTGGCCTTTGGTGCGGCCATGGGTCTTTTGTGGCTTGGCACAATTCCGCTTACCAGCGGCCTGATCGTGGTTTTCTTCGGCCCCAAACATCTGAGCATGCTTTATGGCGTTGTGTTTTTATCGCACCAGATTGGGTCATTTGTCGGCGCATGGGCTGGTGGCATCTGGTATGACGCCTATGGCAATTACGAAGCCATGTGGTGGCTGAATGTCAGTTTTGGTATTTTTGCCTTTATCGTGAACTGGCTGATCCGCGAACAAAAACCCGACATGCCTGCTTTTGCTACCAGCTAGCTCTGCTCGCTAAGCCAGCGTTCAGCATCAAGCGCAGCCATGCATCCCATGCCTGCCGCCGTTACCGCCTGACGATAGATTTTATCGACACAGTCACCAGCGGCAAAAATGCCATCAACAGACGTCCGCGTACCGCCTTTTTCGGCAATAATATAGCCCTCATCATCAAGCTCAATCGCCCCCTTAAAGGCTTCGGTTGCCGGATCATGGCCGATCGCAACAAACATGCCATGCACGGCAATATCCTTATCTGCCTCGCCAGTTGTCGACGCCAGACGAATGCCCGTTACGCCCCCATCGTCTCCCAGAACTTCGGCAACTTCGCGGTTCCATTCAACACTGATATTGTCCTTTTTCAGCAGACGATCTTGCATGATCTGTTCCGCACGCAGACTATCGCGACGATGCACCAAAGTGACCTTGTTACAGATATTCGCCAGATACAGGGCTTCCTCAACCGCCGTATTACCACCGCCAACAACAGCGACATCACGTCCTTTATAAAAGAATCCGTCACAGGTGGCACAGGCTGATACACCGCGGCCATTAAAGGTTTGTTCGGATTCTATGCCCAGCCAGCGTGCTTGTGCACCCGTTGCCAGAATCACAACATCGGCGGTCATTGATGCGCCTGAGTCCAGACTGATACGGAACGGACGGGCGCTGGCATCAATTGCTGTCACAAGATCATACGTTACCCGCGCGCCCACATTCTCGGCCTGCTTCTGCATCTCAGTCATCAACCATGGCCCCTGAATAACATCGGCAAAACCCGGATAATTCTCCACGTCAGTCGTGATCGTCATCTGCCCGCCAGGCTGTAAACCGGCGATAATGACAGGCGCAAGATTAGCGCGCGCCGTATATATTCCGGCACTAAGACCAGCAGCGCCAGCGCCAATAATGACAACATGTTCATGGGTAGAAGGTGATACAGACATGGAACTTCTCTTTTCGGCTGAAAATAAGAGTGATGATAAGCCCTGACGGGGTGTTATTTTCGGTTTTACATGCTAGCCTTGCTCAATGAAATATCCAAGATCAATTCGTCATACTTATGGTTTTCTGGCTCTGTTTTTTGCCTTGTTTATGACAGCAGCAGGTAGCGCAAACCTGCAGGCGCAATCAACCAGCACATCATTCACAATCAATGGCGCTGACGTTATTTCGGGTTATCCGCTTGAAGGGCATTTAATCATTGCGCGGACATCACCTGACCACACAGTTACCCTGGATGATTCATCCATCACCGTTGCCAGTGATGGGCTGTTTGTCATTGGCTTTCACCGTGATTCCGATGACGATACAACACTCAAAATCACCGATAGCAATGGTTCGGTTTTCACCACCATTCTGTCACCGGCTCAGCGTGACTATAATATCCAGCGCATTGACGGTTTGAAAAAATCGATGGTGACACCGCCCAAAGAGGTGCTTGACCGGATCAAGGCTGACGGCAAAAAGGTGCGTGAGGCGCGTGTCATACCAGCACCAGCCGGCGATTTCTGGCAAGGTCTTGACTGGCCGGCGCTGGGTCGTATCTCGGGCGTTTTTGGCAGTCAGCGTATTTTGAACGGAAAACCGCGCGCGCCGCATTACGGCATTGATATCGCCGCGCCCACCGGCACACCTGTTCTTGCCCCTGCCAGTGGCACAATCACGCTAGCATATGATCTATATTTTTCAGGTCTGACGGTGATTTTGAATCATGGGCTTGGCGTGAACTCGACCTTTTTGCATCTGGATGATATGGCCGTAAAAGTTGGTGACGTCGTCGAACGCGGGGAACTCATCGGCACACTTGGTTCAACCGGTCGTTCAACAGGGCCGCATCTGGACTGGCGCATTGACTGGCAGGGACGTAGGCTAGACGCGGCATTAATCGCTGGCCCCATGCCAGCTTTACCCGAATCATAGGTTCAAATGATGCACTCGAAGCCTGTCATTTTCATTTTTGGTCTTGGCTATGTGGGGCGGCGGCTTGGGCATGTTCTGGCGGCAAAGGGCTGGCATATAAAAGGCACCACCCGCGACCCTGCCAGACTTTCAAAGGAAGCGGACGCTGGCTGGGACATTTACCCTTTCAGCACCGACAGACCGCTAGTCGAACCGGAAGCGGTGCTGGCTGATGCTGATGCCATTCTGACAACAATCACCGCTATTGGCGGCACTGATCCGGTGCTGGATGCGCATGCTGATGTTCTCGCACATTTCAATGGTTGGAGCGGTTATGTTTCCGCCACCTCGGTCTATCCTGACCAACCAGACGGCTTTTGCTTTGAGGACACGCCAACCGCCCCCGCCACCGATCGTGGCAAGGCGCGTGTGATCGCCGAACAACGCTGGCAGAATTTGCTGGACAGTGAATTATTCCGTGTTGCTGGTATCTACGGACCCGGGCGCAGCCCGTTTGACGGACTTCGCAATGGTACAGCGCGCATTATCACCCGCGAAGGTCAGGTCTTTAACCGAATCCATTTAGAGGATATATGCCGCATCATCGCCGCGGCAATTGAACAACCACGACCTCGCCGGATCATCAATCTTGCTGACGAAAAACCGGCACCACAAGGCGACGTTGTGCGATATGCTGCCGGCCTTATCAATGTTACCCCGCCAGAACCGCAAACCCTCGATCAGGCGAATCTAAGTCCGATGGCACAAAGCTTTTATGTATCGCGGCGCAAGGTCGGCTCCCGCGTGATCAAACCCGAACTGGGGCTTGATCTGCTATATCCTGACTATGAAAGCGGTTTACGCGCTATTTTGAATGCCGAGCAGACAAACGCATCCTAAACGATCTATCCGATCACCGGATCAAGACTGTTATCTGCATAACGCTGTGCCATGTCCGCCAATGATATGGGCTTGATGCGCGAGGCATTGCCTGCTGTACCAAACCTTTCAAAACGGTCAATACATAATGCCCGCATTGCCTCCATGGCTGGTTTCAGCACTTTCCGCGGATCAAATTCAGCGCGGTTTTCGGTCGTTACCTTGCGCATCGCGCCTAGCATGGCCAGACGGCAATCGGTATCAATATTGACCTTGCGCACACCATGTTTGATACCACGCTCAATTTCGGCCACAGGCACACCCCATGTTTGCGGCATCTCGCCACCATGCGCATTGAAAATATCCTGTAAGTCTTGCGGCACGCTTGAAGAGCCATGCATCACCAGATGGATATTGGGTAGCCGCCGGTTGATTTCTTCAACCACATTCATCGCCAGAATATCGCCATCCGGCTGACGGCTGAATTTATAGGCGCCATGGCTCGTGCCCATGGCAATCGCCAGCGCATCGACTTTGGTTTGCTTTACAAAATCCACCGCCTGATCGGGATCGGTCAATAGCTGGTCTTCGGATAATTTGCCTGTCGCGCCATGCCCGTCTTCCTGTTCACCTTCGCCTGTCTCTAGCGAGCCAAGCACGCCCAGTTCGCCTTCGACCGACGCACCAGCGTAATGTGCCATTTCGGTAACGCGGCGGGTGATATCCAGATTATATTCATAGCTGGCTGGTGTCTTGGCATCGGCTTCCAGCGAGCCATCCATCATCACCGAGGTAAAACCATATTTGATGGCGGTCATACAGGTTGCTTCATTATTACCATGATCCTGATGCATACAGACCGGAATATGCGGATACATTTCCGCCAGCGCCTTGACCATCGCCTGCAACATGATATCGCCAGCATAGGCACGTGCACCTCGGCTTGCCTGAATGATGACTGGGGCATCGACTTTATCGGCCGCCTGCAGGATCGCCAGACCCTGTTCCATATTGTTAATGTTGAAAGCCGGAACACCATAGCCATGTTCGGCGGCGTCATCCAGAAGCTGTCGAAGCGAAATCAGCATTCTTTTAGTCTCCGATTAGGTTCAGTGGTTATGAATGATAACCAACTATTACATCAACTTCATTCATTGATCCAAAAATAAATGGAACGCGTTCGTGTAAATCTTTAGGCTCTATATCCAGAATGCTGTCTGTGCCATCGGTCGCCTTGCCACCTGCCTGTTCAACAAGCATCGCTACCGGATTGGCTTCATAAACCAGCCGCAACCGACCTTGTGCATAGCCATCACGCCGGTCAGCCGGATACAGAAACACCCCGCCACGTCGAAAAATGCGCCATGCATCAGCAACCAGCGAACCAACCCAGCGCATATTATAATTTTGTTTTAATGCACCATCACGGCCATCAAGACAATCATCAATATAGGCTTTCACCGGTGCATGCCAATGGCGCTGGTTTGACGCGTTAATGCCAAATTCATGCGTATCTGGTGATATGACAACCTGCCAGCCCATATCGCAAAAGCGGCCATCATCATCCATCTGGAATACCAGCACACCATCACCCAGCGTCACCAGCAAGGTTGTCTGCGGCCCATAAACAAAAAAGCCAGCGGCAAGCTGGTTGCGCCCGCTTTGCAAAGCACCCCCCGCGGCAGGCATAATCGAAAAAATGGTGCCTATCGAGACATTCGTGTCAATGTTTGATGATCCGTCAAGCGGATCACTTGCGACAATCAATGTACCTTCATCATTTAGCGGAATTGGTGCATCCTGTTCTTCGGACAGATAGATAGCCGCGCCGGCGTCACGCAACTGTGCCGTAATCACATCATCAGCCAGAACATCAAGCGCCTTTTGATCGTCGCCATCAGCATTTGCACTGCCCTTGATCGCACCAAGATTGGCGGCTTTATCAGCTGTCCGGATCAGGCTGGAAATCGTCGCCGCCGCTTTTGCCAAACCGCCTACCGCACGCGCAACGTCAGCATCAATATCTGATTTTGCGGCATGCTGTTTTAAAACGGCATCAAGATCCGGCATCATATTCTCCTATTCAATAAAATACGCCCGACATCTGAGGATGCCGGGCGCATGATAATTCAATTTACCATCACGGCTATTCGCGATTTCCGAACAGACGCAGGATAAACAGGAACATGTTGATAAAATCGAGATACAGCATCAAAGCACCGAAAATAGATTTCTTGCTTGATTCTTCAGCGCTGTCACCAGCCATATACATTGACTTGATACGCTGTGTATCCCAAGCCGTCAGACCGGCAAAGATCAGCACACCTGCCACTGAAATCACAAATTCAAGCTGGGTTGATGCCATGAAAATATTCACCACCGATGCGATAATCAGACCGAATAGGCCAATAATCAGAAATGATCCCATGGCAGACAGGCTACGCTTTGTCGAATAGCCATAGAGGCTAAGACCCGCAAAAGCACCCGCCGTGATAAAGAAAGCCCGTGCCACGCTAGCACCGGTATAAACGAACAGGATTGAAGCAAGCGAAAGCCCCATCAATGCGCCATAGACATAGAACATGTTCCTTGCCTTGGTCGCCGACATCGCGTTCATACGCGCTGAAAGCCAGAAAACCATGCCAAGTGGTGCCAGCATCACAACCCACTTAAGTGGTGTGCCATAAACCAGCTGGCCAACAGCCGGCACCGTCATGACCGCCCATTTCATGGCGAAGGCAAAAAAGCCGGTCAGCAATAATGCTGTGGTCATGTGATTATACACACCAAGCATATAGCTTCGCAGTCCGGTATCAATTTGCGCGGATTGCGCCGCGGCTGTATTCATAAATCTGTTGTCTTGCATTTTGTTACTCCCAAAATGGTAAGAATGTGTTTAGAAGATAGTCATCTGATCGGCTATTATCAAGATATTAAGCTGATGCAGTTGCCGTTGTTTTCGGTTTTTTTTGACGCGGAATCCGCTGGGATGCAGATTTCAACTGTCCACAGGCGGCAAGAATGTCACGCCCACGCGGCGTTCGCACTGGCGACGCATACCCTGCCTTGAGAACCCGCTTTGCAAAGGCATCTATCCGGTCATCCTTGGAACAGACAAAAGGGCTACCTGGCCACGGGTTGAATGGGATCAAATTCAGTTTAGACGGAATGCCCTTTATTAGAGCTAAAAGCTGACGGCAATCTTCATCACTATCATTGACGCCATCTAGCATCACATATTCCCATGTGATCCGGCGCGCATTTGAAAGCCCCGGATAATTGCGGCAGGCTTCGATCAGCTCGGCAAGCTTGTATTTGCGGTTGATCGGCACCAGTTCGTCACGCAACTCGTCACGCGTGGCATGAAGTGAAATTGCCAGATTTACGCCAAGCTCTTCGCCTGCGCGTTTGATTTCAGGCACCACACCCGATGTCGATAATGTGATCCGGCGCTTTGACAGCGCAACACCTTCGCCGCTCATGATAATCCGCATGGCTTCGGCGACATTATCATAATTGAAAAGCGGTTCACCCATGCCCATCAGAACAATATTCGTCAACCGGCGGCCATCACGTCCAGCTGGCCAGTCTGCCAGTTCATCCATTGCCAGCATCACCTGACCGCATATTTCATCCACCTTCAGGTTACGCACCAGCTTCTGCGTTCCTGTATGGCAAAAGCTACAGGTCAGCGTACAACCAACCTGAGATGAAATACATAACGTACCGCGTGTTTTGTCGGGAATGTAGACCGCCTCGGCTTCGTTGCCATCAGGGAAACGCAACAGCCACTTTATCGTTCCATCTTTTGAATTCAGACGTTGCGAAACGGCAGGGCGGTCAATTTTATACATGCTTGCCATCTGCGCGCGGACTGGCTTGCCAAGATCAGACATTTCATCAAAATTTGTCAGACCATGCCGCCACACCCAGCGCCAAATCTGCTTGGCACGAAATTTCGGCAGACCAGCGGCGGTGATTTGCTCTGTGAGCGTTGCCAGCGAAAGCCCAAGTAAATTGATACGTTCGTCAGCGTCGGAAACAGGGGGCAAGGTTTGATCGGTCACTTGCACGTCTTGTCTATAATCGATTTGGTTTTGGTAAATCCGGCCAGTGAATAGGTATCTGTAGTAACAGTGCCACGGCTGGATGTGCCAATGATTGACATCTTGGTGCCACGCTTCATTGCCGCGATCATTGCATCGTCATCTTCTTCACTTTCGGCATAGGCGCGATCTTCGATTGTGAACAGGGTAAATTTGCGCTTGTCGATCTTAACCGTGACATCTGACTGTTTCTTGTAATTATAGCCGGCGATAACCTGAACAACATTGCGCTCTGCCTTGCCAGGACCGTGAGACACGAAAACACGCGTTTCACCGCGGTTCGCTGGGTCATATTTGCCAGCGCTTTTTTTCGGGGCACTACTGATAAAACAAACACGGACACCATTATCGCTGTAACGATAGGCACCCCAATCTTTTGAGACCAGCATTTCAATCGGTTCTGATGCGGCCATTGATGGCGTGACAGCCGTCAGACATAAACTTATGAACGGCACCAGCCACAGCATCTTAAAAAATTGATTAGTCCCTTTATTCATCTTTTCCGATATCCCCATAACCTTGGTTAACATAGCCGTCAGGAAACCTGTTAATTTGCACAGCCCAATTGAACAAATCAAATATGGCAAAATAGTGATCTTCAACAGGCCGCCATTAGGCATGTCAAATCATCAATTTCTACCGTGTGTTTTACGGCAGGTAGCAGAGCGATGCAAAGATTTTTAGAAACAATCCTCTAAAAAGCCCCAACTGGCACTTTGCCATCCGGACAGCTAGTAAATTATTTAATAGTTTATTTTGGTGATCGATCACGGAATTCTGGCAAGCAACGCTTGTACAGACGGCATGATACGCCGCGTGATCTCGCTGATACCTGCTTCATTTGGATGCATTCCGTCGCCAAGGTTCAAATCCGGCACCATCGCCACCCCATCAAGAAAAAACGGATAGAAAACAACATCACCGCGCGCCGCAAGCCGTGTGTAAATCTGATCAAATGCCGTGACATAGTCAGTGCCAAAATTGCGCGGTGCCTGCATACCTGCCAGAAGCACAGCCATGTTCTCGGCTTTAAACCGGTCGATGATGGCCTCAAGATTCTGGTAGGAAGCATCCGGTTCAAGTCCGCGAAGCAGATCATTACCCCCCAGCACGATGATAGCCGCGTCGGGATTGTCGGCCAATGACCAGTCAAGCCGCGCCAAACCGCCTGCTGTTGTATCACCGGACACACCTGCATTGATGACTGATGCCGCAACACCATCCTGCAAAAGTGCCTGTTGCAACATGTCGGGGAAAGCTTTGCCTTGCGGCAGACCATGGCCTGCCACCAGCGAATCTCCCAGTACCAGAATACGAACCGGCGCATCATCTGCCGCCGCTGTTTGTTTCAGCCCGACAGCGAAACCAGCCACGAGTATAAGCACCATTACTGACTGGTAAAAAAAACGCGAATAGCGATTGATAAAGCCCAAATCCGACACCATATCTTTATTCAGTTTTAATCTGTTTGGCCGCAAGGCCTTTATAGCAAATCTAATATTCATGAGATGGGGACTCATGGCATGATTGTCCAGAGCATGCGTACATGGCAATGCAAACAATCTCTGTTCATTATGCCCAACCAGATCATTACGAACCTGATTGACCAGAACAAGCCCAAGGATGTTTTATGACCAGCATGCCCGTGATTGACCTCAGCAACGCACAGCTCAGCTTTGGCGACAAGCCCAAGCAGGTTGATGTGTTAAAAGGCATAAATCTCAGTATCGAGGCTGGTGAAACAGTCGGCGTTTTAGGGGCAAGTGGCGCTGGCAAAACAAGCCTTTTAATGGTCATGGCCGGATTGGAAAATGTCACTGGCGGCACCATAGCCCTGGCCGATCATGATATTACCAACATGGCTGAAGATGCCTTGGCCGCTTTACGTCGTGATAAGGTCGGCATCGTTTTTCAGGCATTCCGCCTTATCGCATCAATGACAGCCTTGCAGAATGTTTCGATCCCGCTTGAACTAGCAGGCGATCCGGATGCCACAGCGCGCGCCAGCGCAGCGCTTGAATTAGTCGGCCTTGGGCATCGGCTTCATCACCTGCCAGACCAGATGTCAGGCGGTGAACAGCAACGCGTCGCCATCGCACGGGCGATTGCGCCAAACCCCTCTATTTTACTGGCTGACGAGCCAACCGGAAACCTTGATAGCACAACGGGCGAAAAGGTTATCAAAACCCTGTTTGACAGTGCCGCCAATGCTGGTGCTGCCTTGGTACTGGTAACACATGATGCGAACCTCGCGGCACGCTGCAACCGCGTCATTCATATTGAAGATGGAAAGCTTGCTGCCGACAGCAAACAGAAAGCGTCAGGCTGATCTCATGGCACCTTCTACAGACCACTTGATCGAAGATAGCGCAACAAGCTGGACACTTGCATGGCGTTTTGCCCGCCGCGAGATGCAGGGTAGCTTACGCCGGTTCAGGGTGTTTCTGGGCGCTTTGCTATTAGGCGTCGCCGCCATCGGCACGGTCGGGTCGGTTGCTGATTCCATGCGTAACGGCATTGCCAATAATGCGCGCGTTTTACTTGGTGGTGATATTGAACTCAGCAGTCGGCACACGCCGCCTGACGCCGAGATCATCTCCATGGCCAAAACATATGGCACCGTTTCACATGTTGTTCAGATGCGAGCCATGCTTCAGGGTGCAGACCTGCGCAAGCTTGTCGAATTAAAAGCTGTCGATGATAAATGGCCATTGGTTGGCACCGCCGAAATTGAAGGCGCGCCATCATTGGCGGTGGCACTGGCAGATAGCGGCATTGTGGCAGACCCGTCTTTGCTACGTGCGCTTGATCTGAAAATCGGCGATCAAGCACGGCTTGGTGACACGACTGTGCGTATCGCGGGAAAGCTTCTGACCGAGCCAGATCGGTCGATCAGCTTTGTCAGCTTTGGCCCGCGCATATTAATCTCACAAGACACCCTTGCAAAAACCGGCTTGCAACAGCCGGGGTCTTTCATCAGCTACAAAACACGCCTGACCCTTGATAATCCAGTCGATAATGATGCCGCCACAAAAGCCTTGCAAACGCGCACCCAAAACACCCATGTCCGTGTCCGCAACCTGCTTGATGCCGCCCCGGGCTTTGATACATTTATCAATCAGGCCGAGATTTTTCTGGTGCTTGTTGGTCTGACAGCCTTGCTCATTGGCGGGCTTGGCGTGGCTGGTGCCGTACGCGCATGGTTAATCAGCCGGATGCCGGTTATCGCCACGCTGAAATGTCTTGGCGCACCATCCAAGCTGATATTTCGTGTTTATCTTCTTCAGGTCATGTCAATCGCGATGCTTGGCGTCATTGCTGGTGTCGCTGTAGGCGCGATTACACCTCTGTTTGCCATCCATATTTTGTCAAGCTATGTGACCGTTCCGCTTGATATAACGATTTATCCGCAACCCCTGCTGATTGCCGCCGGTTTTGGTATTGGTACGTCTTTCCTGTTCGCTTTATGGCCACTTGCCAAAGCTCAGGAAGTGCGTGCCGCACATCTGTTCCGTGGCCTGAATGATATGCCGGGCGGTCTGCCCAAGCCACTTTATCTGGGCATCAGCATCATGGTCGTTCTGGCTTTAAGCATTCTTGCCTTTCTGGCGACTAACAATTTACTTATGACGATCAGCTTTATTGGCGGGTCAATTCTGTCATTGATTCTGCTTGCCGGACTGGGCGATGCGATGGTTTTTGTCCTGCGCCGTGTACCAGCCCCGCATATGGTTCCTGTTCGCCTTGCTTTATCGGCCATTACCCGTCCCGGATCACCGGTACGCTCGATGGTCATTGCCTTTGGCCTTGGCCTGTCGGTTCTGGTCGCCGTATCGGTAAGCGAGGCAAATCTGAACCGGCAAATCGATGCGCGTGTTGCCGAAGATGCGCCGGCGTGGTTTTTCATCGATATTCAGCCGCACCAGATAGATGCGTTTGAGACGACAGCTGGCAGCATTGCCGGTATTTCCAACATATCCAAGACACCTATGTTGCGGGGTCGCGTTTCGGCTCTCAACGGCGTGCCGTCATCACAGATTGCTGCCCCACCTAGCGCGGAATGGGTTTTACGTGGCGATCGCGCCCTAACATGGTCAGCCACCCCGCCCACAGGAAGCAATATTGTCGAGGGTGCATGGTGGCCAGCCGATTATAAGGGGGAACCACTTGTATCGATGGCCAAGGATGAAGCTGACGAATTCGGTCTGGTTCTGGGTGATACCATCAGCGTCAATGTTCTAGGGCGCAATGTGACAGCAACAATCGCTAATTTCCGCGAAATCGAATGGCAAAGCTTTAACATCAATTTTCTGTTCGTACTGACACCGGGGGTGCTGGATAAGGCACCTCATAGCTGGATCGCGACAACCGACGCTACTGATGATGATGCAAGCGCCGCTGTTGAACGCGCAATAACCAGTCAATTTTCGAATGTATCGGCGGTTTCGGTCAAAGAAGCCGTTAGTCTGGCACAGCGTGTCATTAGTTTGCTTGGCGGTGCTGTCCAGCTCACCGCACTGGTCACGCTGGTCGCTGGCATTGCCGTTCTGGCTGGTACGGTTGCCAGTACCGAAGCCCAACGCCTTTCCGACAGTGTGATTCTGAAAGTGCTTGGTGCTACCCGCCTATCGATCAGCATCGCATGGTTTTTGGAATATGCCTTTCTGGGTATTCTGGCAGGTATTGCGGCCGCCATCATCGGATCGCTAGCCAGCTATGGTTTGGTTGATCGTATTCTGAATATAAAGTTTGAGCTTGATATTATGCTGGTGCTTTTCACCACGCTGGCAGGCGCAGGCGCAACAGCCTTGCTAGGTCTTGCTGGCGCGGTCAAAACCCTCGGCTATAAACCTGGGCCTCTATTACGCGAAGTTTAGAAGATACAGTTGCGATAGGGCGATCTATCGGCTATGACATGCCTCATGAGCACGCAAAATATTAAAAAAGTTGTTCTCGCCTATTCTGGCGGTTTGGACACATCGGTCATCCTGCGTTGGTTACAAGACCATTATAATGCAGAGGTTGTAACCTTCACTGCCGATATTGGTCAGGGTGAAGATATCGAGCCGGCACGCGCCAAGGCCGAGCTTCTGGGCATCAAGCAGATCTATATCGAAGATTTGCGCGAAGAATTTGTCCGCGACTATGTATTTCCCATGTTTCGCGCTAATCCGCTTTATGAAGGCTGCTATCTTCTTGGTACCTCGATTGCGCGCCCCCTGATCGCCAAACGCCAGATTGAAATCGCCCGCGAAGTCGGTGCCGAAGCTGTCTCGCATGGCGCAACAGGCAAGGGTAATGATCAGGTTCGTTTCGAACTTGCCTATTATGCCCAGCAGCCCGATATCAAAGTGATCGCGCCATGGCGTGAATGGGATCTTGGCTCGCGCACGAAACTGATCGCCTATGCCGAACAGAACCAGATTCCTATTCCGAAAGACAAGCGCGGCGAAGCGCCATTTAGCGTCGATGCCAATCTGTTGCATATCTCGGCTGAAGGCAAGGTACTGGAAGACCCGTGGGTTGCGCCCGAAGAATATGTATTCTCGCGCACTGTTTCACCCGAAGACGCCCCAGATCAGGCCACCGAAATCGAAATCACCTTCAAAGCTGGTGATCCGGTTGCCATTGATGGGGTTGAAATGTCACCAGCCACCTTGCTGACCAAGCTGAATGAGCTTGGCGGTGCCAATGGTATTGGCCGGCTTGATATGGTTGAAAACCGCTTTGTCGGCATGAAATCACGCGGCGTTTACGAAACACCCGGCGGCACTGTTTTGCTGACCGCGCGGCGGGCGATGGAATCAATCACGCTTGACCGTGGTGCCGCACATCAGAAAGACGAACTGATGCCGCGCTATGCCGAATTGATCTATAACGGTTTCTGGTTCTCGCCCGAGCGTGAAATGCTACAGGCGGCTATCGATAGCTGTCGTGATCTGGTCAATGGCGTTGTGCGGGTGCGGCTTTATAAAGGCAATGTCATTGTGACAGGCCGCAAATCACCTAACTCGCTTTACAATGCGGATCTGGTAACCTTTGAAGAAGGTGCTGTCGATTACGATCACAGCGATGCGCACGGCTTTATCCGTCTAAACGCGCTTCGGCTGCGGGTGAATAAGCTAACCCAGGACGGCAAGAACTAGACCTTAAGCCTAAGCTCATTCGGGTACGCAGACTTCACCAACCGTGCCATCGCGATTGACCTGTTTCAATACAATAGCCCCTGTCGGCGCCAGTGCAAAACCTGATTGACGCATGCCAGTCGGGCATGGTGTCACCACCGCCCATTCATAGACCGCGTTACCGTTACTATGCTTACGGAATTCCTGGACACTATCTGATGAAAATGTAGCCACTAGCCCAGCAGCTAAAATAAGTTCTAGCATTATATTTCCTTTGTTCAATACGGCGTGGTTTAATGAAACTGGATCTCTGGCATCACCAATACCAGACTTTCGACAGGCATTAATCTAACTATCAAATATGGCAAAAATCAGCCGTAAAAAAGACTAAATCAGTTCATTATTATCAATTATTGGCTAAATGAAAAACCCGCCAGCAACGCTGACGGGTTCATTAGTCGCTTGCTATTACGCGTAACCTAATCAGGGCTAGAGTTGCGCCGCAACAAATTCCCAATTGACCAAATTATCGAGGAAATTCGACAGATAATCCGGACGCTTATTACGGAAATCAATGTAATAGGAATGTTCCCATACATCACAGCCTAGCAACGCGGTCTGGCCAAAACATAGCGGGTTAACGCCATTTTCGGTCTTGGTGACTTGCAAACCGCCATCTGCATTCTTGACCAGCCAGCACCAACCCGAACCAAATTGTCCGGCGCCCGCGGCTTTGAACTCGTCATTGAACGCATCAACACTGCCAAAGCTCTCAACCAGAGCCTTTTCCAGTTCGGATGGCATGGCTGTTTTACCTGGGCTCATCATCTGCCAGAACTGCATGTGATTCCAGTGCTGTGACGCATTGTTGAAGATACCGTTCTGCGCTACCGCACCAGCCTGGTATGTACCGGTGATAATATCCTCGAGAGATTTGTTCTCCCACTCGGTGCCAGCAACCAGCTTATTGCCATTTACAACATAGGCGTTGTGGTGAAGGTCATGATGATATTCCAGGGTTTCGGCGCTCATGCCAAGTCCGGCTAACGCATCATGCGCATAAGGTAGGTCGGGTAGTGTGAATGCCATATCAGCCTCCAGATGTTTCGAGAAGTTCAATCTACCTCTTCATACACCGCAATTCATTTTCGATAAACATTAAGATGAAAAAATGTATATTATTATGGCAACCGAATTGATGAACTGCCATCAGCGTGCGTGGCAGACAGGTAAGAGATCAGATAGATGACCGATGACAGCCATAATATAGCGGGCGCTACCCGCCAGCCCTACATAGCCTCGTTTCTGGAACTGACGCCTGAAATTGATGCGTCGGCTTTTATCGCCGCGACCGCTGCCATCATTGGCGCCGTGCGCATCGGCAAGAATAGCAGTATCTGGCATCAGGTCACCGTGCGCGGCGATAATAATTATATCACCATCGGCGAAGGCACCAATATTCAGGATAATAGTTGCGTCCACATTGACAGCATTAAGTACCCGACAGTCATCGGTAACTTTGTCACCATCGGGCATAGTGCGATTATTCACGCCTGTACGATCGGTGATTATGGCTTTGTCGGCATGGGGGCGATTGTCATGGATGGTGCCACGATTGAGGCTACCGGCATGCTGGCGGCGGGCGCAATGCTGACACAGGGCAAAACCATTCCGGCGGGTGAATTATGGGCTGGTCGGCCAGCCAAGAAAATGCGTGATCTGACAGACAAAGAGCTGACTTTCAATCAGCGCTCGGCGCATCATTATATCGAAGTCGCGCGGGCACATCGTCTTGGTAGTGATGGCGCGCCTTTTGACAATATGCATTACCGGCCACTGCCGCCGCTTGCTAACAAATCCGAATAACTTGTACATCATAATTATGGGCAAATCATCTGCACTGGGTGTATGAAACAAAAGCAAACCAATCTGTAAGACATAATGGAGACAATCCGATGCAATTAAAAAACCCTTCTCTTTTGCGATCCGAAGCCTATATCAACGGCGCATGGGTATCGGCGACTGACGGCAAAACCTTTGCTGTTCGTAATCCGGTTTCGGGCGATGTGATTGCCGAGGTTGCAGATCTGGGCGCGGCTGAAATCACCGCCGCGATTGATGCATCGGTTCCGGCACAAAAGGAATGGGCCGCCCGCACCGCCAAGGATCGCGCCATGGTCATGCGCAAATGGTATGATCTGGCGATGGCGAATGCTGACGATCTTGCCGTGATCCTGACCACCGAAATGGGCAAGCCATTAAGCGAAGCCAAAGGCGAGATTGCCTATGGTTCCAGCTTTATTGACTGGTTTGCCGAAGAAGCACGCCGCATAAGCGGTGACGTTCTGGAAAGCCCGATACCGGGCAAACGTATGCTCACATTGAAACAGCCAATCGGCGTATTTGGCGCGATAACACCGTGGAATTTTCCCAATGCCATGATTACCCGCAAGGTCGCCCCCGGCATTGCCGCAGGATGCGCTTGCGTTCTCAAACCGGCTGAACAGACACCGCTTTCGGCACTTGCATTGGCAGTGCTGGCACATGAAGCGGGCATTCCAGCAGGCATATTGAACATTGTCACCGGCATGGATGCCCCCGCTATTGGCAAGGCTCTATGCGATGACCCGCGTATCCGCAAGATGACCTTTACCGGATCAACCGAGGTTGGCCGTATCCTGATGCGCGAATGTGCCGACACGGTCAAGAAGATGAGCCTTGAGCTAGGCGGTAACGCACCGCTGATTGTATTTGATGATGCCGATCTTGATGACGCTGTCGAGGGGGCTTTAATGTCGAAATTCCGTAATGCGGGGCAGACCTGTGTCTGCGCAAACCGGATTTTTGTTCAGGATGGTATTTACGATGCCTTTGCCAAAAAGCTGACCAAACGCGTTGCCAGCATGAAAGTTGGTGATGGCATGGATGCTGGCGTCGAACAGGGACCCATCATTGACGAACAGGGCTTTGCCAAAATCGTCGCGCATATTGATGACGCGCGCGCCAAAGGGGCAACGGTCACAACTGGCGGCGTGCCACATGAACGCGGCGGCACCTTCTTTGCCCCCACCGTGCTAACCGACATGGATCATTCGATGCGGTTATTCAGCGAAGAAACCTTCGGGCCTGTTGCTGGCCTGTTCAAATTCTCTGACGAAGCCGAAGTGATCGCCGCCGCAAATGATACCGAATTCGGTCTGGCAGCCTATCTCTTTACCAAAGATTCCGCCCGCCTGTTCCGCGTCAGCGAGGCGCTTGAATATGGCATTGTTTCAGTCAATACGGGTATTTTCTCATCCGAAGTGGGGCCATTTGGCGGCGTCAAGAATTCGGGGCTTGGCCGCGAGGGTTCAAAATACGGGATTGATGAATTTCTGGAAATCAAATTGCTCTGCATCGGTGACTAGCCTCTGCATCGCAAAAGCAAACAAAAGGCCGGATCATTCCGGCCTTTTTCATGCGTCATTTTCTAACAGCTAGCTTTTGCGCAATCGCCGGATCAGGCTGGATGTGTCATTCCGGCCATAGCCATTTTCACTCAGCTCGTCATAATATCCGGCGACGATTTTTGTCACCGGCAAGGGCGCACCATTCTGCGCCGCCTCATCCATACATATCCGCAAATCCTTGCGCATCCAGTCAACGGCAAATCCGAAATCAAACTCATCTGCCACCATCGTATGGCCGCGATTGACCATCTGCCATGATTGCGCCGCGCCGCCTGAAATCGCCTCCAGCAATTTATCCGTATCAAGGCCAGCCTCAGTCGCGAAATTCAATGCCTCGGACAGTCCCTGAACCAGACCGGCAATACATATCTGATTCGCCATCTTGGCTTGCTGGCCTTTGCCCGCCGCCCCCATATGCACAACGCGCGCGCTATAGCATTCGATCACCGGCAAAGCAGTGGCAAAGGCGTCATCGCTGCCCCCGACCATGACCGTCAGCTTGCCATTTTCGGCGCCCGCCTGTCCGCCTGAAACAGGCGCATCAAGCGACGAAAAATTGCGTTCGCGCGCGGCCGCATCAAGTTGCCGTGCGACATCAGCCGACACCGTACTATTGTCGATATAGACAGCGCCTTCGCGCATGGCGTCAAAAGCACCATCATCACCTAGCGCCACAGCCAGCGCATCAGGATCATCGCCGACACAGGCAAACACGAAATCCGCATCAGCCACCGCCAAAGCGGGCGTCGTTGCCATTTTACCATCATGTTGCGCCACCCAGTTTTCAGCTTTTGATGTGGTGCGGTTATAGACCGTAACGTCATGTCCCGCCGCGGCGATATGGCCTGCCATGGGAAAACCCATAACGCCTAGTCCCAGAAATGCTACCTTTGCCATTTGAATGCCCTTTGATTGTTCCAAAATATTCTTGTTGACGTTGAATTGAACCTAGTCATTTTGCGAATGCTGACTATACTTGGCCTATAGCATTCGCCTCCGGGCCATCCAATCAAGTGGGAATAGTTTACCTCATGACTGTATTGTCCAGCCAGCACGAAATTGAAATACTGATTACCGAAACCGAGATTGCGGCACGCACCAATGAACTGGCGCATATAATCTCGGATCACTATAGCGGCACCAAACAGCTTGTCGTTGTCGGGCTATTACGCGGGTCATTCATTTTCATTGCCGATCTTGTGCGCCGGCTTGATCTGCCGGTCGAGGTCGATTTCATGACCGTGTCATCCTATGGCGACAAGATGGAATCATCCCGCATGGTTCGCATTCTGAATGATCTGGACGGCTCGATCAAAGGTCGTGATGTACTGATCGTTGAAGACATCATCGATACCGGCCATACATTGTCACAGGTTCTGAAAATCCTGCAGACACGCCAGCCAAAATCGATTGCCATCTGCACATTGTTGAACAAACCATCTCGGCGCGAGGTCGATGTCAAAATTGACTGGGTTGGGTTCGATATTCCGGATGAATTCGTCATTGGCTATGGCATCGATTTTGCCCAGCAAGGCCGCAATCTGCCGCATATCGGAATCGTCAAGAAGTCCTAGCGCGATCCCGCCTGCCAAACGGTCACAAAGACCGGCAGTTCAGCTTCACGCCAGAAACGCATCCTCATAACGGTATGTCGATAGAGGGACAGCGCCCTGATCGGTCACCAGCACCTGTTCTTCCAGCTTCACGCCATCACGGCCACCTTCGGCACCGACATAGGCTTCGACGCATAACGTCATGCCGATTTCAAAACAGCCGCCATAGCCATGATGCTCGACATCTTCGGGATAGCGTACTGACGGATATTCATCACACAGCCCGACACCATGCGCCAGCACACCATATCGCAAAGCGCGATATTCTTCGGGCAGGCGGTGCGCAATTCGGGTCATATCGGAAAATGCCATACCCGCCTCGATCAGATCGATATTGGTCATGATATGATCATAGGCCACCTGATAAAGCCGTTTTTGCTCATCACTTGGCGTGCCATCGCCCACCAGCCAGGTGCGCGAAATATCACAGCAATAGCCATAAGTGCCCACAAGGTCGGTATCAAATGCCATCAAATCACCATCCTGCATGATGCGTGGGCCGCATTCCTGAAACCACGGATTGGTGCGCGGGCCCGATGACAGAATGCGTGTTTCGATCCATTCACCCCCACGCTTGATATTGCCAGCATGCAATGTTGCCCATAATTCGTTTTCACTGATGCCCGCGCGCATCACGTCGCGCATTTCTTCGACTGCCAGTTCGCAAGTGGCAATCGCACAACGCATTGCATTCAGTTCATTTTCATTCTTGATCGAACGCCCATGCTCGGTAAGCACCTGACCTTCAAGCACCTCGACACCTAATCCGACAAGTGCCGCATAACCAAGATTTTCCATTTTATCGACAGCAAGGCGTTTATTGCCCGGGGCATATTGGTGCATGATGCCGATCATCTGGTCGGCAAAGGCTTTGGCCGCTTCCGCCGTTCTGTCACCGGTTTCAAAATAAAAGAAACTGGCACCGCTGCGTACTTCACCCACCAGCGGCAAATGCGCCGACAGATGTTCGCAATTGTGAAAATCCCACAAAACCATCTTGCCTTCGGGCGGCACATAACAGGCGCGCGCCATATTATGCGATGTCCATAGCTGCATGTTCGTTGTGTCACTTGCGTAACGGATATTCAACGGATCAAACAGCAAAAGCCCCGCGCAATCATGCTTGCGAATCTGTTCTTGCAAACGCTCAAGGCGATAGGCACGCAATGCGGGCATGTCCGGCGCGGTCAGACCCAGCTTTGCCCATTCTTCGAAAGCCAGCGCCGTTGGGCCTATTTCCACCCGGTCATTATCGTCAGGCGTATTATCCGGTTTCAAATGCAAACGTCTTGTCGGATCGATCTTGCGGTTCGATCCTACAATCAACTGATTCATAGCACCCTCCAGCATAAGCTTATTGGCTCACGCTGAACCGGTTTTTAAAAAACAGCAAGCATTTTCTGCTGGCCGATAAACCGCCCTGATCAGGCATTCACATCAACAAGAACGCGCCCCTGAATCTGCCCTTCAAGAATGTCGGCACAATGGCTTGGCACATCCGCCAGCCCGATAACCGAAACCGCCTCATTCAGCTTGTCGATTGGCAGATCACTGGCAATCCGTGACCAGGCTTTGACGCGCCGCGCATAGGGGCATGACGCCGAATCGATCCCGATCAGCCCGACACCCCGCAGCAAAAATGGTATCACCGTAGTCGGCAGGGCATTACCCCCCGCATTACCCACCGCCGCGACCGTCGCATTTGGTTTCATCTGTGTCAGCACGCGTGCCAGAATCTTGCCCCCAACAGCATCAATACAGCCTGCCCAGCGCGCTGATTCCAGTGGCCGTCCTGTTTCTTCTTCAAGTTCGGAACGTGCGATAATGTTGCTGGCACCAAGACTGGTCAGATAACTGGCAATATCTGGACGCCCTGTCATCGCCGTCACCTCATAGCCTGTCGCGGCCAGCAACGCCGTCGCAATCGAGCCAACACCGCCACCAGCACCGGTCAGCAAAATTTCACCATCATCCTTTTGCAGATCACGATCTTCCAGCGTCAGAATTGACAGCATTGCCGTCAGGCCTGCCGTACCAACGGCCATGGCATCACGTGTCGTCAAACCTTTGGGAAGCGGCACCAGCCAGTCTGCTTTGACTTTGGCACGCTGGGCAAAACCACCCCACCAGACTTCACCAACACGCCAGCCTGTCAGAATAACCTTGTCACCGGCACTGTAACGATCATCCCCACTAGAGATAACCTCGCCAGCAAAATCAATGCCCGGAATATGCGGATAGCTTTTCACCAGTCCACGCTGGCCTGCAAAACACAGACCATCTTTATAATTGACCGTCGAATATTCTACAGCGATCAGCACGTCACCTTCAGCAGGCAATGCGGCTTCATCAAGTTGCTCGACAGCGTGACTGAGATTTTCATCTTCGTCACGGTTAAGAACAAGTGCATTAAATTTTGACATTGGTTTCTCCACCCTTATTGGCTAGATGCCTTAGCGCAAACTATGCGCCGATAACAGCAATTTTGACCGCATCTGCCAAGCCTAAAACGGCTAGGGTCTGGTTTTTCTGGCACTCAAACCTTGCTTGCCACACAATATCCCTTTGTATGGTAGATTTGAAATGCACGGCAGACGCAATATACGCCGCGCTTCGCTGTGCTTGTTATCGTCAATAGCCGTTTCCAGAAGCGGCGCACTTATATGAACCGTATTGGCAAGCTCGACCGCCATCCGGTTTGATGCATTAACTGACCGATATTGATAAAATCCGACAACAGCAATAAAGCTAACCAAAGCAGCCGACGCCACACATAAAATAAAAAACCGCATAAACAGGCTGTTTAGCGAAAAAATCCTTGCCCAACCTGTTTTGGACAACATGACGTTACGAGCCTGAATTGGCGATTGCTTTGCGCAGCAGATCACGCTGATTCATCATGACATCGACAACCATCCATCCGTCGGTTCCATTTCGAATCAGAAAATCAGCATCATATTTTTGCCTGTGATATCAAACATTTCGATACAAAGAAAATAATCCGCTCCATAGGGAACAATACGCGGATGGATTGCCCCGAGGAACACCGCCACACGAAAACCCGTATCGCGGTCAATCACACCAAACGCACCGCTATCGTCAGCAGCCTCCTCCAGAAAGGTAATCATCGTTGTCTGTAATTGCGCCTTGGTAACCGCATCAAGACTCGACGCCCCGACATGATATGGCAGGATCATCAGCCACAGGCTTACTATCAATATATGCACAGCTTTCATTCGACACTCCATTTCAGTGTCGCGTCAGTTTAATGGCGTTAGTGTATTGGCCAAAGCACGTTATTGAAAATTACCCGAAATCGTGGTGGGCTCTTGGAAAGTGACGAATGAATATTATATCTCAATGATGCGGTACCTAAAAATAATACCCTTATTCCTGATATTGATGACAGGAACAGCTTCAGCAGATCAGACCAACCCTGCTCTTAACGACCTGTTTCGGGCGCTGCAGACAGCAACCTCATCCAAAGCCAGGGATATCGAAAGCAAAATCTGGTCACTATGGACAGTGCATGACAGCAATCCTGACGCAACCGGCATGATGCGTCTGGGCATGCAGATGATGCAAGCTAACCAGCTTGACGAAGCGACACGTATTTTTTCCCGTCTTATTGATATTGAACCTGACTTCGCCGAAGCGTGGAATAAACGCGCAACCGTACGTTACATGATGGGGGATCACGAAGGCTCCAAAGCCGATATCGTCAAAGTGCTCGAACATGAGCCGCGCCATTTCGGCGCTTTATCAGGTCTGGCCATGATTCATATGCAAAACGGCAATTTAAAAGGCGCACTGAACGCCTATGAAGCCGCGTTGCAGGTAAATCCGTTCATGCTCAATGCGCAGAAAATGATCGATGCCTTAAAGCAGGAACTGCAAGGCCAGGCACTCTAATCAGTTACACTGTAATAGTCAGGCCGTGCCGTGATTGTAATGTCAGCACTATGATTTTGGAATCACCTCATAACCAGCTTCTTCCGGTTCATCATCGGTCATTTCAGCCGGAAAGCCCGGTGCCAGAATATCAACGCCAACCGCTTCTTCCAGCCGTTTGATGATATTTGGTGACCATTCACGCGAACCATAGCGATCCTGACCATCCTTGAAAATATCAATTAGTTTCGGTGATATTTCGAGCGGCACACCAGCACGGTCGGCAATATCCTGAAACAGGCTGATATCCTTGATCACCAGATCCATGGTGAAATTGATATCCCGACTGCCATTCAGAATCACCTGACTTTCGGTTTCATGGACAAAGGAATTTCCCGACGAAATACGGATCGCTTCATAGGTTGTGTTAAGATCCATACCTGCCATTTTTGACGTCACCAGTGCTTCACAAACAGTCACAAGATTTGCCGTGGCCAGATAATTAGTCATCACCTTGAGCACCGAAGCCGAACCCAGCGCGCCTGTATGTAGAACGCGACGCCCCAATACGGTTAGAACAGGCAGAATTTTTTCAAACACATGCCGGTCGCAACCGGCAAAAATCGCAATATTGCCTGTCGCGGCACGATGGCATCCACCTGAAACCGGACAATCCAACGGAAAGGCGCCAGTAGCCAGAACTTTTTCGCCCAGTCGTTTGACTTCGGTTTCATCTGTCGTGCTCATCTCGGCCCAGATTTTACCAGCCGACAGGCCTGCCAGAATACCATCTTCAGCCTCCATCACCGCGGCACAAGCTGCTGGTGACGGCAAGCATGTTATAATCACATCACTGGCGGCGGCCATCTCTTTGGGTGTATCTGCCCAGCGTGCGCCAGCATCCAGAAATGGCTGTGCTACGTCTTTATCCAGATCACGAACGATCACATCAAATTTATTTCGGATGAGACTGCCAGCAAGCTTGCGGCCAACATTTCCCAGTCCGATAAAACCGACTGTTGTCATCATTATCTCCAAATTAGGGTTGGGTTAAGCGCTAATCATGAATGATCTTTTCACACCCATACCCTATCTGGATTTAAATTTGAAATGCAAGCCGGATCAAAGCCTTACTGACAACTTTATACTGTCGGTTCAGCATCGCCCCCACCACATAGTCCAACACCACATAGCCCAGTAGACACCAGACAGTCTGGCGCTCTAGATTCGCACAACCCGCATCGAATTGGTTGTACCTGCGATACCAAAGGGCATACCCGCTACAACAACAATATGGCCACCTTTGCCGCCCATACCTTTCTCGCGCACAAGATCGGCAGCTTCGGCAATCGCGTTTTCAAAATCATGACTATAGGCGCTATGTGCTGTTGTCGTGCCCCATAATAAAGCAAGCCTGCGTTGCACATCCAAATGCGGTGTCATGACGATGAATGGCGTATCCGGACGTTCACGCGCAATCCGGACAGCGGTATTGCCCGATGTTGAAAAGGCGACCATAACATCGGCATCAACAGCATCAGCCAATGCCACACTGGCACGGGCAACAGCGTGATACACCGTTGGCTCGACAGGTAACTGGGCATATTTACTTGCCGCATCCTCGCGGATATGCGCTTCGGCAGCACACAGAATGCGCGCCATGATTTCAACCGACTCGATGGGATACTGGCCGGCGGCCGTTTCAGCCGACAACATAACCGCATCCGTACCGTCAAACACGGCACCAGCAACATCCGACGCTTCGGCACGCGTTGGTGATGGTGCCGAAATCATCGATTCAAGCATTTGCGTTGCAACCACGACCGGCTTTCCTACCAGCCGGCATTGCGCGATGATTTTCTTTTGCCAGGCAGGCACATCTTCAGGTGGTAATTCAACACCTAGATCGCCACGCGCCACCATTATGCCATCCGACGCTTCGATGATCGCGCCCAGTTCTTTCAAGGCGGCGGGCTTTTCGATTTTCGCCATCAGCGCGGCACGCTTGCCAATTAACGCCCGTGCTTCGACCATATCGCTGGCGCGTTGCACAAATGACAAGGCAACCCAGTCAACATTTTTGCTGAGGGCAAATTCCAGATCGGACATATCCTTTTCGGTGAGCGGTTTTGTGTCCAGAACGATATCGGGGATATTAACACCCTTGCGGCTTTTCAAAGGCCCACCAACGACAACCTCGGCAATAAAACTGTCATCGCTCAGGCTTTTGACCACCAGAACGAGCTTGCCATCATCCATCAGGAAACGCGCCCCCGGATACATGGCGGCAAAAATTTCAGGATGCGGCAAACCAACGCGCGTCGCCGAGCCAATCGCCTCATCTTGGTCAAAGGTAATCTGGTCGCCAGCCTTTATCTCGACACCTTCAGCCACCTCGCCAACACGATATTTAGGCCCCTGCATGTCAGCCAATATACAGGTGGGAATGCCGGTTTCGGCTTCAATCTGACGAATCGCGTCAATACGGGCACCTTGTTCTTCCTGTGTGCCATGCGAGAAGTTCAGACGGAAAACATTCACCCCCGCTTCGATCAGTTGCCGCAAACAATCGGGATCAGAGGATACGGTGCCAATGGTAGCAACGATTTTTGTCGCGCGCCTTTGACTATTTTTATCCATATCCGGAAATGCCTCTGATGCTGTCATGATATTCATCTACCCCCTAAATACGCCCTTAAACATTACATAAAACAGACCCCGCCAATGGCGGGTTACAAATTTGGCTAAAGCTGGAGATGATTTTATATCACATTCTGAAATTCAGCCCAATTACTGGATCATTTGTATGACTTGCTTGGAAAAAAGTCACATGAAAATCAGAAAACATGTTGAATTAACCTTACATATACTCATGATATGATAGTCAACAGGAGGACATTATGAAAAAATTATTCAAATCAGCTATAACAACAATTGCGCTGGGCGCAGCTGCCGCGTCATTCTCGAGCGGTGCCCAAGCGTGCGGCACTATCGAAATGGGTGACTTCGATTGGAACAGCGCGAAATTGCATTCTGCAATTGCCACGACAATTCTTGAAGAAGGTTATGGCTGCAACGTGAATGTAACAACCGGTTCAACCTTGCCTATCATGACCGCTCTATATGAAGGTCAGCTCGATGTGGTCATGGAAGTCTGGTACGACAACATCGTCGATCAGTTCAAGCCACATGAAGAGGCCGGTAAAGTACGTCGGGTTGGCGTCAATACGCCTGACTCGGGTCAGGGTTTCTATGTTGATGGCCCAACCGCCAGAAAACATAATCTCAAATCCGTTGATGACATGCTTAACGCAGATATCGCCGCCTTGTTCAAAGACCCTGAGGATCCGTCAAAAGGCCGCATGACCAGCTGTATTTCTGGCTGGAGCTGCTACACAATCAATCTTGTGAAGCATAATGTTTACGGTCTGGATAAATTCTACACAAACTTTGATCCGGGCTCATCTGGTGCGCTTGACGCGGCCATCAAGGGTGGCTTTGAAAAAGGCAAGCCTGTTTTTACCTATTACTGGGAGCCAACCGCGCTGATGGGGTCAGTTGACCTGGTTAAACTGGAAGAGCCAGCATTTGACCGCAACACATGGGACGAAATGATGGTTGTGGTGAATGACATCAAGGAAAACGGTGTTGAGAAGCTTCGCCCGACCAAGGCAACCGCCTATGCCAGCATGGAATTACCAGTCGGCATTAACACCCGCCTTGATCGTGAAGAAGCCGGTGTTGTTGCGTTCTTGAAGAACTACACAATCAGCTCTGCAGGTGTCAGCGAATTGCTCGTGCATTACCTTGGCGAAGCTGAAGGTGAAGCCGAAGTGACAGCCAGACATTTCCTGAAGACCAATAAAGATTGGGAAAGCTGGGTACCCGCAGACGTTGCAGCAAAAGTCAAAGCAGCTCTGTAAAACATGAATTTAGTTGCGGCCAGGTTACCTTGATCTGGCCGCTTCTCTTTTCGCTAGATAGCATGACACCTGTGCATTTGCCGTCATCAAGCTAGCCCCCGGGGGCATCATCATTATGTTAAAGAATAAAAAACTCATCATTTATAGCGCGTCATGTATCGGGTTCATCCTGCTGATAGCGCATAGTTTTTCAATTTCCAAAAAAAGCAAACCCGAAAGCCTGACCGAATTATTCACCGACCTGAAATGGCTGGATGACTGGCCACGCTGGATGGATATGCCTTTGCAGAACTGGACCAATGATAGCGTCCGTGCATTGGTTCGATCCTATGGCTGGGTGTTTGATGCCATTAATGAAGGCTTACTGGGCATCGTTGTCGGATTGACTAATTTCCTGACAACCGTGCCGTGGCCATTGGTCGTCATCTTCACCATGGCGCTTGCCTATTTCCTCAGCGGACGCAAGATTGGCACAACTGTGCTAGTTACGGTTTGCATGTTTTTCATTGGTTTCCTGAGCCCCAAATTCTGGGATAAATCGATGCAGACGCTTGGCGTCATGGTCATTTCCATTTTGATCTGTGTTGTCATTGGTATTCCTGTGGCGATTGCCATGTCGCGCAATCCGCGTTTCCGGAACGCCGTTTTGCCGATACTTGATCTGATGCAGACAATCCCGAGTTTCTGCTATCTGATCCCGGGCATTATGCTATTCGGCCTTGGTGCCGTACCGGCGATTATTGCAACCGTAATCTACGCCGCCCCACCTTTGATCCGTCTGACCGATCTTGGCATCCGGCTTGTTGATCGTGAAGTGATCGAAGCGGCCGAGAGTTTTGGTGCTTCACCCCGCCTGAAACTGTTTCAGGTGCAAATCCCCCTCGCCTTGCCAAATATCATGCAGGGCATCAACCAGACCACCTTGATGGCGTTGGCCATGGTTGTCATCGCCTCGATGATCGGCACGCGGGGTCTTGGTGACGAGGTTCTGCTCGGTCTGCAACAGCTTAATGTTGGGCGTGCCGTCGAAGCCGGTATTGCCATTGTGTTGCTGGCCATTGTCATGGATCGCATTACGCAAGCCTATGGTGACCGTCTGCAACAGGGAAAGAAAAAGGGTGAGGCCTAGGTTATGAGCAGTAATGTTGAAATCAAGAATGTGTACAAGATTTTTGGCCCCAGCCCACAGTCAGTCATGCCACTTGTCGAAAGTGGTGCCACCAAGGAAGATGTTCTCGATCAGACCGGACATACGGTGGGACTGGACAATGTGTCCCTATCGATCAAGCCTGGCAAAACCTTTGTCGTCATGGGGCTGTCCGGGTCTGGCAAATCGACTTTGATCCGGCATATTAACCGGCTGATTGATCCTACCGCGGGTCAGATCATGGTTGATGGCACCGACATTATGACGCTGGATAAAGTTCAGCTTCAGGAATTCCGGCGCAAGAAAATGAGCATGGTGTTTCAACGCTTTGGTCTGATGCCGCACAAGACGGTTCTTGATAATGTCGGTTTTGGCCTGTTGGCGCAGGGTATCGAAGAAGCCGAACGGCATAAAGCTTCGATGAAACGGATTGAACTGGTTGGCCTGCAGGGCTTCGAAAATCAATATCCCGATCAGCTATCGGGCGGGATGCAACAGCGTGTCGGACTTGCCCGCGCCCTGACAACCGATCCTGATATCCTGCTTATGGACGAGGCCTTTAGTGCGCTTGACCCATTGATACGTTCGGAAATGCAACGCCAGTTGATCGAACTGCAAAAAGAAATGCGCAAGACCATTGTCTTCATAACGCATGATCTTGACGAGGCGTTACGCCTTGGCGACGAAATTGCCATTCTCAATGGTGGCCGTCTGGTACAAGTCGGCAAACCTGAAGATATTGTGCTCAAGCCTGCTGACGATTACGTCTCCGCCTTTGTTGCCGATGTCAATAAATCACGCGTGCTCAGAGCCAAGACGATCATGGCCAACGCGGCAGACTTCAAACTTGGCAAGCGCAAAACCGAACCGGTGCATTTTGAGACATTTCTGGAAGATCTCATCCCGAGTGTCCTTGAAAAGCGCCATGTGATCTCGGTTGTCGATGATAAAGGCAATGTGAAAGGCTATATTTCTGACAAGGAACTCAGTAAGGCACTGGTCAAAAGCTAGACAGCAAGCATAGCGACATAAAGCATTATCAAGGCGCTCGGATGAATGATGAAAATATTTGTCATTCATGGGCTAGGTATGTCCTGCAAACTGGCCATTACATGCTGCTGGCATTATCTGCCAACAATTCGCAGGCTCCAAAAATCACATGATTGTGAATAGATTTCGTTTCACATGCGTCATATTCAGCCGTGTTTAGAACAGTATAAAATCCAATTCTAACAATAAGCTATCATCAAGATCGCCGATATTGTTGGCTTGTAAACTTCGCAAATCCAGAATAGGCTATCAGATTATAGACGTGAAATATTAATTTATGCGTCATATCCAAAGGGTTGGCTATGAATGCATATGAAAGGGAGACTATTATAATGAAAAAGATTCTTGGAACTGCAATGGCAATGACCGTTGGTGCTATGGCGCTGACAACTGCCACTGTGTCACACGCTGCTGATAGCGTTAATGTTGCTTTCTTCCTCGAATGGGCAACACCAAACCAGATTGCAAAAGTTGACAAAGCCTATGACGAGGCTATGGGTGTTGACGTGAACTGGACTGACTTCTCAACAGGTGTCCAGATGACCGAAGCCATGCTGGCTGGCGATATTGACATTGCCTATTCACAGGGCTTGGCACCCTTTGTAACAGCGATCCAGCAAGGTGCGCCTTTGAAGATGGTTTCCATCGCTGTTGTCTATGAAGCCAATGACTGTTTTGTAAATAACAGCCTTGGCATTACATCTGCCAACGCGTCTGAGCTAGAAGGCAAGACCGTTGCTGTGCCGTTGAGCACGATGGCTGACTTCTCGTTCCGCAAGCAGATGGCGGCACTCGATGTTGACACTTCAACAATGACAATCGTCGATCAGGCACCGGCTGATGGCGCTGTATCATTGGCTGACGGTTCAGTTGCTATGGCTTGTATCTTTGGTGGTGCTTCGGCAGCCGCGGCTGGCGAAGTTGGCACACCAATCATGTCATCACAGGAAAAGAAGGATGCCGGCATCGGTTCATTTGACGTTGTGTCAGTGACCGAGTCATTCGCGAAAGAAAACCCTGATCTTCTGCGTACTTTCCTTGAAGTCACTGATGAAGCCAACAAGGCGTGGACAGCTTCTGACGCGCAAATCAGAAAAGTTGCAGCTGACGCCGGTATGGACTTCAACACAACCAAAAACCAGATGGCTGGCTTCGTTTTCCCGACTGTTGACGAACAGCTGAGTGGTTATTTCGGCAAAGACGGCATCGCAGCCGCTGCTTCTGAGTCGCTTGGTCTTGTCTTCAAAAAGCCTGGCGCTTGGAATGTTGATCAGAAAATCGCCAAAGTTATTACTGGCGAGTTTCTTAACTAAACAACCTTGGTTGACATAAACATGGAACAAGGCTCGCCTCGCGAGCCTTGTTTGCTACTTAGACACCAGTTGGAATTTTGACAAATGGCTGATCTGCACTGCAAAGACCTCTGTATGACATTTCGGGATCCGATGTCAGGTTCTAAAATTGAGGCACTCAAAGATATCGAATTTGACTTGAAGCACGGTGAAATTCTGACCGTTCTGGGGCCGTCAGGCTGTGGCAAAACCACATTGCTGAATATGATCGCCGGCTTCATTACACCAACCAGTGGCAAATTGGATCTTGGCGGCGTACCGATTGAGGCACCAGGTGCAGAACGCGGTATGGTCTTTCAGCAAGGCGCGCTATTTGAATGGCTGACCGTTTCCAAGAATGTAGATTTCGGTCTGCGAATGAAAAAGACCGATCCCGAAGAAAGCGCCGCTCAAGTTGAAAAATGGCTTGATATTGTCGGTTTGCAGGGATTTGGCGATACACCGACATATCAGTTATCCGGCGGCATGCAGCAACGCGTTGCTTTGGCGCGTTGCCTCGTAAATGACCCCGATCTAATTTTGATGGATGAACCGCTTGGTGCGCTTGACGCTTTGACACGCGAAAAAATGCAGTCACTAATTCTCGAATTATGGAAGAAAACCGGCAAGACCATCATCGTTATTACCCATTCGGTCGAAGAAGCACTTTTGCTAGGCGAACGTCTCTTTGTGATGGCGCCACGGCCAGGCCGCATTCACCGTGAATATAATCTTCCTTTTGCTGAAATGGGTCTGAAGCGGTCGCTTCGCGAGATCAAACAGGAAAAACAGTTCAGCAAGATCCGCGAAGAAATTCTGACTATGATATGGGATATGGAAGAGGAGATTATGGGCGGTGTTTGAGTGGCTATCAGATAACCGGGCGACAATCGCCCTCTTTATGATCATCATTTTGGTCGTCAGCTTCATATGGTCGATCATCGTTGGCCGCAGGCAAACCGAACTGCGCGCCAAGGACGAAGTCTTTGGTGATCCGGAACGGACAAAAGGTGGCTGGTACTGGGCTGTATGCGGCGTATCGGCATTATTGCTTTTATGGTTCCATTATTCATGGGGCACAGCACGCGCGGTTTTCCCGAATTCGGCGAATGAGCTATGCCAGATTGCCAAAGTTGATGAATCAATGGCATCAATCAGCGCCGCACTACCTATCGGTTCGCGCTATCTGAAATCAACAACATTGGTTGTACGTAATGGCCAGCAGGTCGATAGTCTGGCGGCGGCCATGCCAGCTGGTATTTTCAGCAGCAAAGAAGAGTCCGAAATAAATATTGTACTTGCTGAAATGCATGCGCTCATGGCAACGCTTTCCAATCCGGATTATGTTGATCCAGAAGCGATTGCCGAACTGGCCGATATTGAGCGCGCTTTGGGTGATCTTGCCGCTGTTTTACGTGAAGGGCCGAATGGCGCCACGCCAAATGCTGACGCATTAGCACAACCTAAATGGGGCACCTCGGAAGTTGAAATTCCCATGCTACCCATGACACCACGCGGGGTTATGTTTGATAAAATCAGCGCCGATATTATACCTATCACGGATCAGTTCCTGAACATCCGCAATATGTCGCCTGAGGCACAAAAGCTGGTCGCCAGCATCAAGGCCGCAATTGCCACATTGAAGACCTCTGATCCATCAATGACGCTTGACGAGTCTGGCGAGAAAGCCCGCAAAGCCTATATCAAGGCGATAGACCGTATCTTCAAGCGCCTTGATGACGGCGTTATTTTTCCATCCGAATCAATGCAGGGTATTCATAATGCTGTTGCAAATATCTATACCGCTGTCGACGGCGCAAAAGGTGGTCTCAGCATCATTGAAAGTCTGTTTTTCCCCGGACAGGGCATCGTCAAATCACGTACTCTATGTACCGAGCAGGGGCCAGGTCGCTGGTTACCTAAACCAACCGATGTGATTGCAACTTTTGGCCAACTGGCGAACCCCAATCTGGAAACTGGTGGCGGTTACAAAGGCTCGACATTACTGTGGTGGAAATGGCTTTCAATCGCTGATGTTGTCGACTTCCTGATACCAGATGGACTGGTTGATGCTTTGCCCGGAAGCTATGGCACGCATGGTACCGCTGGCGAATTCAAGCCGAACTATAAAGACAAATTGCTGGCCGTGGCACAGGGTGATGTCTATATGGGTTCCATCCCCATGCTGGACGGGCACATTTGGGACTCGCTATTCCGCGTTATCGTGGCTCTGACCTTGGGCATTCTTCTTGGTGTGCCTCTGGGCATTTACATGGGCGTATCGCGGTTTTTCAAATCCTTCTTTGATCCGCTGATCGAACTTTACCGTCCTGTACCACCTTTGGCATGGGCGCCCTTGATTTTGACTATTTTTGGCATTCAGGATGATGGCAAAATCTTCCTGCTATTCATGGTGGCTTTTGCCATCATGGTGATTTCAGCACGCACCGGCGCATCTGGAACGCAACTATCCAAAATCCGGGCGTCACATTCGCTTGGTGCCACAAACCAGCAGATCATGCGCTATGTCATCCTGCCGAATGCTATGCCTGAAATTCTGACCGGCATTCGCATCGCTGTTGGCGTGTGCTGGGGTACATTGGTTGCGGCTGAAATGCTGGCAGGCACAACCGGACTTGGCTTTATTGAAAATGTTGCGCGGACAGTTTCGGATTATGAACTGATCTGGGTGACAATCATTCTGCTTGGTATGCTTGGTTTGCTTTTTGACCTCATCATGCGCTGGGTTATCAGCAAGACAATTCCATGGCGCGGCAAGGGCTAATAGCTGTTCAGCACCGCAATGAAGGACTGACATGACCTTGCCACATCCATTCACAATTCATGTGGATGATGACGTTCTTGAGCATATCAGGACGCGGGTAATCGCTTATCCGTGGCATGACATGCCCGCAGATGGTGGCTGGGACTATGGCACCAGCAAGGCCTATCTAAAGTCATTATGCGACTATTGGATCGATGAATATGACTGGCGCAAAGCCGAAGCAGAACTCAACCGCTTTCAGCATTTCAAAGTTGAAATCGATTCAATCGACCTGCATTTCATCCATGAAAAGGGAAGCGGCGATGCGCCAACGCCATTATTGATTAGCCATGGCTGGCCAGGTTCAATCGCCGAGTTCAAGAATATCATTGAGCCGCTTGCGCATCCCGAACGCTTTGGCGGCAAAATTGAAGATGCCTTCGATGTGATCGCTCCATCTTTGCCCGGTTTTGCCTTTTCAGGCCAGCCACCTCACCCTTACGGGCCACGAAAAATGGCCTCAATTTTCAACATATTGATGACCGAGAAACTTGGTTATGCCAGCTATATCGCCCAAGGCGGTGACTGGGGCGGTGCAATCTCGTCATGGCTTGGCTATGATCACGCCTCTGCATGTCAGGCAATCCATATCAATATCCTGACCATGCGGCATCCGGATGGTCCGCAGACCCCTACCGAATATGAATGGGACAGGCAATTTAATGCCGATCAGATCATGCAGGACGGATACCGGACACAACAGGCTACCAAACCGCAAACACTGGGCTATGCAATGATGGATAGTCCGGTTGGGGTCGCCGCATGGATAATTGAAAAATTCAACAGCTGGTCGGATGTCAGGGACAATGATATCGAAGCTGTACATAGCAAGGATGATCTGCTTACCAACATCATGATCTATCTGACCACCGGATGTTTTCATACGGCGTCATGGATATATTACGGGCGTCGTGAAGAGGGTGGACGTATCTTTTCCCCCGAGGGTCATCGCGTTGAAGTGCCAACCGGATGCGCTCTATTTCCGGCTGAAATGCTGGCATGGCCACCGCGCAGTTACGTTGACCGCCTGTATAATGTCATCCATTGGAGCGAAATGACCGCTGGCGGGCATTTTGCGGCAATGGAACAGCCCGATATGCTGGTTGAAGATGTGCGACGCTTTGCGCGTTCTCTAAAACAAGAATCGAATTGAAGTCGTCCATTAGCTAGTCTAATTTGGTTGTGAAATTCATCATGAAAGATCATTACCATGTCCAAAGTCAGCTTTAACAAACCTTTCACCCAGCAAGAAGCCATTCCCGAAGATGGCATCGCGCGCGCTGTCGAAATCATGCGCAGTGGCCGTCTGCATCGCTATAATCTGGTCGCTGGCGAGGATAATGAAGCCAGCTTGCTTGAACAGGAATATGCCACATGGCAGGAAGTTGATTATTGCATCGCGGTAACCTCGGGTGGATATGCAATTCAGCTCGCCATGCGCGTATGTGGCGTCAAGCCGGGCGACAAGGTGCTGGCCAATGCCTATACGCTGGCACCGGTACCAGGTGCCATCCATAATGTGGGCGGTGTCCCCATTCTGGTCGATATTGACGATAATTATCACATTGATATGGACGATCTTGACGCCAAGGCGGCCAGTAGCGGTGCAAAATATCTCCTGTTATCACATATGCGCGGTCATATCGCCGATATGGATCGGGTTGTCGAAATTTGTGAATCTCATGGCATAACTTTAATCGAAGATTGCGCGCATACGATGGCGGCAAAATGGCGAGGCGTCCGGTCGGGTAATTTTGGCAAGGTCGCCGCCTTCTCAACACAGACCTATAAGCATATGAATTCGGGCGAAGGTGGGTTTCGGACAACAAATGATCCTGAAATTGCCGCGCGGGCGATTGTATCATCCGGCTCTTATATGCTGTATGGGCGGCATGGCGCCGTTCCTGCCGAAGAGGTTTTTGAAAAGGTCAAACTCATTTCGCCAAACTATTCAGGTCGTATGGATCACATGCGCGCAGCATTATTGCGGGCACAGCTACCACATATTGAAGAAAAAGCCGCCCAGTGGAATGCGCGATATGATCTATTGCATCGGCGCTTTAGCCAGATGCAAGGTGTGTCCATTCCCGAGCGCAAGCAGGTAGAAGCCTATGTCGGATCATCAATCCAGTTTCGGGCTGACGCGCTGACGCGTGAGCAGATTCCGGAATTTATCGCCGCCTGTAATGCACGAGGCGCTGAACTCAAATGGTTTGGTGATGATGAACCAAAAGCCTTTACCAGCCGCTATGATAGCTGGAAATATATCGATGATATTCCGCATTTGCCCAACACCCATAAAGTGCTGGCAAATACGCTTGATATGCGCATTCCTCTGACATTTGATGAGGATGATTGCACTATCATTGCCGATATTATTGAGGATGAATTGTCCAGTTTCCTTGGCTAATTTGATAATCACGTCCGGAAATCTGCTTTCATATAAAATAGCTTTGCAAAGGCCAAAGACCCCAGAACAAGAGAATTTCTGGATCAGATTTTATAAAATTTCGCAAATTTGCTGAAGTTTTCACTTTATTGCCGTTCAAGACGTAGTGACAATAATTTTACATGATATATTTTTCATATATAATATACTGATATGGTTATATAAAGCAGAACAGGTTCGCAATATGTCCTTGTTGAACATCTGGTAATTGCTTGCAAATTGCTTATTTCGGGATCAGGGTAGGCACACAGGTTAGGATGGAAGGAGACTTGCCATGGCAAGTATGTTAACCGATTTAGAAAACGAAGATTCCTATTCACTTGCTACAAAAGCGCGGATTGAAGATATCCTTGATAAGTTCATCGAAGATCTCGAAGATCTTGGTACTGATGATGCTGTCGAGAAAGCTCTAAACGCGCAACAAATTGAAGTTGATAAAAAAAACAGACGCGTAAGTGATTTCGTCGAGATGATTTACGATGAATTTACCAAGGGGAAATCTGTGCGTGTTGTTGTTAAACGCGACGAACTTCTTGATCCAATTGTAAATATCATCAAGGAGAGCGGCTTTAACAGAGTTGCCCGTGTCGGCAGAACAAACATGCTGGATGTGAAAATACCAAAGCCAACTTTTGAACAACTTGAGGCATTGAGTGAAAAAGTTGACCAGTTGCGGACAACTGCCATCAATAAAGCCACTGCTATAAAAGCTGATTCCTTACAACGGATCAAAGCGGCAATGGATAAAGAATATATTGAAGCGCCAGAGGCAAAACAGGCGACCGAACAGATTGAGGTGGTTTTAAAAGAAGTTGCACTCCATATCCAGGTGATAGGGCGGATCAAGCAGAAGAAAATGCTCAAAGATCAATTTGTCTGGGAAGATAAGGAAAAAAGATTACTTCTTGAACCATTGATGAAAAAAGGAATTTATCGCGGTCTTGTTAAATAAATTGTCTTGCCACAGCTGTGAATTGATCTGAGGGTTTGAATGCGTTTGGGTAAAATACGCCAAAGCCGTTTTTTGGGCTATATGCTGGTGCTGGGATTGGGTCTTGTCGCTGGTCTGCCCCAGCCTGTTTTGGCCAAGTCCAAATCTGTGCCTTGCGCGGTGCGCGTCATGTTTCAGGATGACGAAGTCGGCGTTGCCACAATTTATGTCCTGTCGACACAGATCAAAAATACGGCGCCGCGAGCGATCTCCGGCGTATCACTGTTACTATTCGATGATGCTGGCAAAAGCATGGGCAATTCCAACGCGCATTGTGGCGAAGATGCCACTGGCCTTGGTGGCGGTGATACAGGTCAATGTTCCAAAATTCTGCAAACCATCTCCGGTAAAATGATGAAACAGCTTGGCCATGAAACATGGGTCAGCACGGTGAATGACCAGCTCGACCAGCTAAAGGATATTTCCCGCTGCGAGATGATCGGCGTTGACTATACCGATTAAGTCACGCTTCACCCGCCTTGCATTGCATGCTAACGTGCTGCCAGATAATAACAGGCATAGCTATGCGTTTTTCCAATTTTACAAGCCATTATAATCCAGCTGTCTTTGGTATTTTGCTGGCCGTTTTGGGCGTGCTTATTTTGACACCCGACACCTTGGTCATGCGGCTTTCCGGACTTGAAAGATGGCCGATGATGGGCTGGCGCGGCGTGTTGATGGGTGTCACTCTGCTCTTTATCTGGCGGTTATTTCCAAGTCAGAACCGCATACAGGAACTGCGCAGCCTCGGGTCATGGCAAGGCATTCTGGTGATTATTGCTTTCGGGTTAAATTCGATCACCTTCACGCTGGGAATAGCCGAAACCTCGGTTATTGTTGTTCTGACCGCTGTGGCGCTGATGCCACTGGTTGCCGCTATGCTGTCCTTTTTCATGCTTGGCGAAAAACAGGGCTGGCTTGGCTGGCTCACCATCATACTTGCCATGCTGGGTGTTGTGATTGTTGTTATGGATGGCGGCAATGCCCTTGGCCAGCCAGAGGGTTCGGTATGGCTGGGGGCAATCTTTGGCCTTGTCACCGCCTTTGGGTTGGCCTTGACCTTTACGGTGACCCGCAAATATCCGTCTTTGAGCATTCTGCCCGCATGTGCGCTAGGGTCTTTGCTCAGTGGCGTTGTCGGCTTTGCGCTTAGTGCTGAAGGCACCATCTTTACCGCGCCGACATGGACAATTGTTGTCATGGGAATGCTCATCCTACCGCTATCCTTTACCTGTCTTGGCATTGCCCCGCGCTATACCAGCTCGGCTATTGTCAGCCTTGTGATGTTACTGGAAATGGTAATTGGGCCATTCTGGGTCTGGCTTGGCATAGGCGAACGTCCGACCGCAACTATGATTGCTGGCAGTCTGTTTGTACTTTGTGTTCTGATTTTTCATGTGGTGCGCACCAGCCGCATGGCGCTTTCATCACAACCGTAAGGCACTGGTATTGACCTCTCGACTCGCACCCACACCCCGCTTTGGTTATGGCAAACCCGATGCCCGCTGTGAGTTTTGCGGGCGCACCGAAAATCCGCATCCCGATTTTGATGAAACAATTCCCACCGCCATAGTTACAACCGCTTCGGGGCGGGGCGTGGAATTATGCTTGTTCTGTTATGAACAGGAACGCGATGCTGCCACGCAATCATCCGAATCCCTAGCCCGCAGACTTGACAGAAAAATGGATACCAAAGCTGTTTTAGGTGCCAGCCTGAAACCACAATCACGATAGCAGCGTGGTCTAGCGCGTTATAATCTCCGGCGGGTCAAACGCTGTCATCGGTGGGGGCGTAGCATCATATTTCTTAACCTCGACAAGGCATGACAGCGCCGCAGGGCCTTGGGTCATTTTTGACGTGCCCAGATCATGCGTCAAAACATTCGGATTACCATGCTTGCATAACAGCTTGCCCTCCGCCGTCATCATCGGATCCAGCCACGCGCCAGTTGCCATCTGCACCACATCGCGTCGCACATCATCACTTACCACCAGAACCGCCAGACAAATACCACGGTCATTAAAAACCTGCACCAGATCGCCATCATGCAAACCACGCATGGCGGCATCATCTGGATGCATTGTCAAAGGCTCGCGTTTATCGATTTTACCCGCGCGGCTATGGCTTCCATGGTCAAGTTGCGAATGCAATTTGGTGTGCGGCTGATTGGAAATCAGATGTAGTGGAAACGCCGCGCCCGCATTACCAAGCCATTCAGTCGGTTCGCGCCAGACAGGATGCGGTGCACAATTCATATCTTCATCAAAATTGGCAATCGTCTGTGAAACGATTTCGATCTTGCCACTAGCTGTATTCAGCGGGTTCTGATCCGGATTTTCGATAAAATCGCCAATCATGATATGCGGTTTGTCTGGCGCATCGACCTTCACCCAGCCCGCCTGCTTCAAACTGTCAAGATCGGGCAAGGCCACACCTTTCTCAGCGGCCATGCCACGAGATGTTTCATACATCCATTCTTGCCAGGCCATCATGTCACGTCCCTCGGTAAAGGCCGCATCAACCCCCATATGCCGGGCTATATTGGCAAAAATATCATAATCATTTCGCGCTTCGCCAACAGGCGGCATCACTTGTTCCATCATGACAATAAAGGGATCACGCGGATTCAGCATGATGTCAGGACGTTCCAGATGCGTCGTGCAAGGCAATATGATATCGGCATGTTTGGCCAGCGTGTTCCAGCACCATTCATGCACAATCACGGTGTCGGGTTTCTGCCATGCTTTCAGAAGCCGTTGCAAATCCTGATGATGGTGGAATGGATTGCCACCAGCCCAGTAAACAAGCCGGATATCCGGATAGGTGTAACGACCGCCATTATAGACAAAGTCGGTTTCCGGTTTCAAAAGCATCTCTGAAATACGCGCAACGGGAATGAAATCTTCAACCGCATTCTTGCCTTGCGGTAGCGCGGCAAAGCTCAGCATCTGGCGATGCATACCAACCGAATTGGTCGCACCATAACCAAAACCGATGCCGCCACCCGGCATGCCAATCTGCCCCAGCATCGCCGCCAGCGCAATCGCCGCCCAATAAGGCTGTTCGCCATGATCCTGTCGGGTCAGCGACCAGCTTACCGACAGCATTGTCCGTGATGATGCCATTCGCCGCGCCAGCGTCCGAATTGTATCAGCCGGAATATCTGACAATGGTGCCGCCCATTCAGCAGATTTTGGCACCCCGTCACTGACTCCGGTCACATAGGCTGCAAATACATCAAACCCATTCGTATAACGTGCCAGAAATTCGGGATCATGCAGATCTTCAGTTAGCAGGCAATGTGCCAGTGCCAGCAAGATTGCCGTATCACTTCCGGGTCGCGCCGCCAGCCATTCGGCATCAACGCGCGCAAGCATATCCGAACGGATTGGCGACACCGAAATAAATTCGGCGCCTCTTTGCCGTGCCTTTTCCATAAGGCCGACCTGACTGTGATCGCCAGTGCCGCCACTGGCAATCTGGCAATTACGCGCCGGAAAGCCGCCAAAGCTGACAAATAATTCTGTTGATCTGGCAACTGATTCCAGACTTGTCTGGCCATACATCATGCCACCAAAGCTACCCAGCACATGCGGCAGAATCACTTCAGCCGCCGCATAGCTATAGGTGTTGACCGACCGCGTATAGCCACCAATGCAGTTCAGAAAACGATGCAGCTGGCTTTGCGCATGATGAAACCGTCCGGCGCTTGCCCAGCCATAGGAACCGCCAAAGATTGACCTATTGCCAAAATCTTGCCTGACGCGGTTCAGCTCATTGGCAACCAGTGCCTCTGCCTCATCCCATGAAACCTGCACAAAGGGATCCTGCCCGCGTTTATCGGTTGCCGCGCCCGGGCCTTGCTCCAGCCAGCTTTTGCGTATCATCGGCATTTTGATCCGCGTTGGCGCATCCAGCACGTCAACGATACCTGTACCGATAGGTGACGGATCGCTATCCGCATCAAACGGATGCAGCGCCGCAACCTTGCCATCAGCCACCTCGACACGGTAGGTGCCCCAATGCGTGCTGGTTAAGGGCAGATTGTCATGGGGTGAAGATGTCATAATTTTTTCGTCCATGCGCATATGTAATCAAAGCGCCTAATATAAAGCAAGCCAGATCATAAACATCACGCAAAGATGCTGGTGCATGGCGATAATGGGCAATATGCTGTCCCATGCACCATATGCTGGCTATTACATATTGCGGATCAAGATATTATGATTATTTACATGGGGCGCCACAGGGTGCGCAGGCATTGCCCAAATCACTAGGTGCGCCAATATCTGGCAAAACTGGGCTGGTCATATGATCGGCAATGGCCAGCGCAAAAAGCACGCAAAGCAAAAGCACATAGATAAATTTCGGGGTAAATAAATGTGACGCTGTTCTGCCCATGATATTATCCTAAAAGCCGAAAACTGCCCGAAGCCGGATGCCCAGCACACTACCTGCCATCGCCATCGCAAACCAGATCCAGCCATGCAATGAGCCAGAGGCAATTCCACCAAGAAAGGCCCCAATATTACAGCCAAACGACAGTCTTGCCCCAATTCCCATCAAAACTCCCGCCGATTGCTGCGGCAAAAAGCTGTGGCGCATTTGGCCAGCTAGCCTTGCCAAAAGCACCTGACAGCGACGCCGCAAGTCCAGCACCCACAATCATCGCAAAATCCATCAGGCTGCTTGTATCCGAAAGCACCGAATGTTTGAGCGCACGTTGCGGGCCTGGCCAGTTCCAGAACGCCGCTTGCTCGATTGGCAGTCCGATCAGGCTGGCTATTTTGGCACCCCATAGCGTGAAACCAAACGTCACCCCCCACGGATGTCGCGATACCATAAAGACAGCCCAGCAAAGTACCGCAATCAGAATTGTTGCCCCCAGCATGCGCTTTGACAGATGAAAGCCGCGCTGGCGGCCAAACCAGAAAAACAGGCCGGCGGCAGCAAGCAAAAGCAGTAAATTAAGCCCCAGCTTGCCCGCTACCGAAAGATCGGCGCCGATCTCAATCGGATCAAGCGATCCCAATTCCAGAAAGGCCGGCAGAATGACCGAACCGATAACCGATCCGATCACAAAAAATGGCAAGGCCACAATCATCCGGCCAGACCCGCCACCAAAGCTGAACAGAACGCCTGAACCACATCCATTGGCCATCTGCATGCCAACACCAAACATGAATGCACCGACAAACAGCGATAATGACACCGGTGCCAATGATCCGCTTGGGCCAAGGCCTGATGCCGTTACCGGAATAAAGACCAATGCGCATAAGGCTGCCAGAATGAAATGCAGGCTGACCGCACTGCCATCGCCTGTTTGCAGAAACCGGCGCCAGCCAGATGCAAAGCCATATTGAAATCCCATTAAAGGTGATGCCAAGCGCAATACCCAGCCCGACAAGGCTAAGGCCATGCTGACCACTATCAAGAAAAGCCAGACCCGCCAGTATAGATCCGCATATCAGAATCGAAACGAACAGGGATCTTTCGCTATGTCGAAAAAAAGACCCGACGTCCTGCGATGCCGGGGCTTTATCTTGTTTAGCTGTGGATTTTTGCATTACCAGTCCACTTCATCTAGCTGATCTATGCCGGCTTTAACCCAGCAGGTCGCCCATCAGCTTTTTCAACTTGTCCATGTTCGACATGGCCGATGTATCAAGTGGCAGATCACTATTCGCTGTCCATTCGACCATAGAACCATCATAGAGCCGGACATTATCAAGACCAAGAACTTCTGACATCACAAACCAATTTGTCGCCGCCCAATGACCTGTATTGCAATAGCTAACGATAGTCTGGTCGCCAAGATCGTCATAAATCTCTGCCAGATCATCTCTACTTTTCAGCCGGTTGCTGTCATCAGCATAGGCATCAGCCTGCGACATCAGGATAGCCGATGGGATGCGGCCGGCTTTCTCGGCCTTTGGATGCTTGGCTTCGGCGTAAAACTGGCTTGTATTGCGTCCGTCTATCAGCACAGCCTCACCCGGATTCGCGACATAGCTGGCCACATCTTCGGTGCCGATATAAATCTCTGACTGGAACTGGGCAACAAAATCGCCAGCTTCAGGAGCTACAAATGGACCTGTTTCAATCTGCTCAGGATAGGCTGTCTGCCAGTCGGCAAAGCCGCCATCAAGGATTGACACATTCTCATGACCATAGACTTTGAATGTCCAATAGGCACGCGCTGAACTGCCAAAATCGGTTGATGAAACGCCAGCCGGTACAATCACAACATGCGTAGATGCCGACACGCCAAGCCGTCTGGCCAGGCTTTCAAACTGCGCTGCATCGGGAAGCAAGCCAACTACGCCATCGCGACCCACGCGCCAGCCATCGGTCAGATAATCCGAATGTATCGCGCCCGGGATATGGCCATCGAGAAATGTTTCATAGCTGCCTTTATCAATCTTGTTGCGCAGATCGATTACCACAAGATTATCGTCATTAAGACGCTGTGACAGCCACGCGGACGAGACCAGCGGCGTCGCAAATGCGGTGATTGGTGCCAGAATAAGCGTTGCTAGCATAAGCAGCTTTGCGGCGAATTGTTTTGCTGATATCTGCATCGGATCATCTCCATCAATAGCCATATCCGATATGGGCTTTTATATGTCCTCACAGGCCGTCCCCGACCTGCATCGATTTATGCCTGTTAGATAGAATTTTTTTCGCAAAATTAAAGCAATAAACCATGCAAATAGATAAAATTTTTATATTATTCTCATGAGTTGGTATTTTATTCTGTTTTTACCCATTTTAAGAAAATGCGCATCATTACAGTTTGGCACCGCCTTACAGGCACTTTGCCGTATACCAGCCCCATCAGGAGCCTCATCAGAAGATAGTCGCCGAATCATTGACGTGGGGTGTAAATAGGTCACTAATGAAACTTAGGCTGTTTGTGGCTATGGCACATTTTTGTGCCGCCACGGAAAGAAACACGGCTTACCATAAGAATTTACCCATCACAGGGATCAACCGCCATTTCAGTTCCACCTGTTCAAACACCCATATATGCAAAGCCACAGCAGACCGCCAAAGGGCTATTATTCATGGCGATTGGCATGTTTCTGTTCGTCACGGTAGATACGCAGGCAAAGTTTCTCACCGAAGCTTTTAACCCCGTGCAGATCGTTTGGGTGCGACAAATCGGTTTGTTCATTGGTGTTATCGTGCTTTTGCTTATGCGCGGCACGCATATCTTGCAAACTGACCACAGAAAATTGCAGATACTTCGCGGCACCTTTGCGGCCATATCGCCGCTATGCTTTGTCATGGCGCTCAGCTTTGTTCCGCTTGCTGATGCTGTTGCTGTTGGTTTTATCGCTCCTTTTATTGTCACCATTCTGGGGGCGACATGGCTAAAGGAACGTGTCGGCATTCATCGCTGGGGTGCGGTGATTGTCGGCTTTATCGGCACACTTATTATCATCAGACCCGGTTTAGGTGCGGTACATCCGGCGATCTTCTTTGTTTTTATTGCCGCCTCTCTTTTCGCCGCGCGGCAGGTTCTATCCCGTTATCTCAGCACAACGGACAATACATCGACCACCATGGCCTATACAGCGCTGACCGGTAGTTGCCTACTGACTTTGTTAATACCCTTTTTCTGGCAATGGCCTGCTGAACCGCTTCATTTGCTACTATTTGCTACGATCACCATATCTGCGGCCATATCTGAAATCTTTGTTGTCAAAGCACTGGAAATAACTCAGGCAGTGGTTCTGGCACCAGTTCAATACAGCCTTATCATTTGGGGCACAATGTACGGGTTTCTTGTATTTGGCCAGCTTCCGGATCACTGGACATGGATTGGCACGGCGATCATCATCGCTGGTGGTTACTACACATTCCATCGCGAAAAACTGACGCAACAGAAAGCCAGCTAGGCGTCACATAAAGCCTGAATAACAGATGCCTAAAACAATGCCAGCACGGCTTCGGGCGGGCGGCCTATGATAGCCTTGTCTCCGCAGGTCACAATTGGCCGTTCAATCAATTTCGGATATTGGGTCATGAGGGTGATAACGGCATCATCATCCATTGCAGGAGCTGGCGCGATATGCGTTTTATAATCCGCTTCGCCTGTCCGTAATATATCCCGCGCGCCAAGCCCCAGCTTTGATAACAGCTCCTTAATTTTGGCAAAATCGGGTACGTCCTCAAGATATAAGACGATTTCAGGCTCGACGCCCTTGTCGCGAATCAGGGCAAGCGTCTGGCGCGATTTGCTACATCTGGGATTATGGTAAATTGTCACATCATGCATGCCGTGCCTCATTTCAAAATAAGGGACAGACTATACCGATCACTGATAGATAGCCATGTAATTGATAGCCATGACGCACCAAAACGCATAAAATACACTTAAGGTAATGCAGGCCTTTTGGTCAGTGTTACGGCACATGATATCTGTCAAAATGAGGAAATTATGAAAATTGATAATGCGCCGAATTCCGTTCTGATTTCAGGCGGTACACAAGGGCTAGGTCTGGCGATTGCCCGCACACTGGTTGAAAATGGATGCCGTGAAATTATTCTGGCAGGGCGTACAGCCGAAACAGGCGCGCGTGCCGAAGCCGAGATCACCAGCCTTGGCGCCACATGCCATTATATTCAGGCTGATATTTCCGATGCCGATCAGGCAAGAAACCTCATTGAAACATCAATCGCACATTTTGACGGGTTAAACAGTCTGGTCAATGCCGCCGCCACCACAACACGGGGCAGCCTTGTCGAAACCGATCTGGATTTATGGGATCACCATATGAACACCAATTTAAGAGGCCCCTTTTTACTGATGCAGGGATTGGCGCGGCATCTTCTGGCCAAACAGGATGTGGGCAGTATGGTCAATATATTATCAACATCGGCACATGTCGGACAAAGCTTTCTAACCGCCTATTCAACTTCAAAAGGGGGCTTGCTGACATTGACAAAGAATACAGCCAACGCGCTTCGTTCAAACCGAATCCGCGTTAATGCTGTGGCACCAGGCTGGATGGACACCCCCGCCGAAGCTGAAATCCAGAAACGCTTTCATGGCGCGGGTGATGACTGGGTCGAAAAGGCCGAAGCCACCATGCCGATGGGGCAATTGGCCAAACCGACACAGCTCGCCCCGCTCATTGCCTATCTGCTCAGCCCGTCATCGGGAATCATCACCGGTGCAACCATTGATTATGATCAGCAGATCATCGGCGTGGTGCCTGAATAGTATGTACATAATCAGCAGGTTTAACTCTCATGTTTATATTTACCTGTGATGATTAGAAAAATATTTCACGATCAAAGCCAAAAATCCATCAACCGCGCCAGTTTAAGCATAAATACCTATGGACAGAGGCTATGCATTCATAGACAGTATTAATAATTCGTTCACATTTCTGATGACAAAAATACTTCATAAAAATCTGGGAGGATTGAAATGAAAAAAGAACTATTAACAATTGCAGTGGGCGCCATGCTTACGGTCGGTGCCGCAGGTACGGCCGCGGCGAAGGTTGAAGGCGATACCATTATCCTTGGCTCGTCAATTTCACTGACTGGTAAATATGCAACTAACGGTCTGCATACCCAGCGCGGCTATGACTATGCTGTTGATGTGATCAATGCCGCTGGTGGTGTAAAAGTCGGTGGCAAAAGCTACAAGCTTGCCGTGAAATATTACGATGACGAATCCACACCTGCTCGTGGTGCTCAGCTTGCCGAGCGTCTGATCCAGCAGGACGGCGTTGATTATATGCTTGGGCCATACAGCTCTGGCATGACCAAGGCGATTGCCCCTGTCTCGGAAAAATTTGGCGTACCGATGATTGAGGCAGAAGGTGCATCACGTTCTCTTTTCACCCAGGGCTACAAATATCTCTTTGCAGTATTGTCAACGACAGATTTGTATTTGCCAAAAGCCATTGAGATGTCTGCCGCCAGTGTAGATGATCCGTCAAAGCTTCGTGTAGCTGTTGCTTTTGAGGGCGACCCTTTCACCGCAGATATCCGCATCGGCGTACTGGAAAAGCTCGCAGAATATGGAATGAAAGTTGTTGCTGATGATCAGCTGCCAGCTGACCTTTCTGACATGTCAACGACCCTGACAAAAGTTAAGGCGCTTAAGCCTGACCTGTTGATTGTTTCAGGACATTCAAAGGGAGCTGCAACAGCAGCAAGACAGATTGACGAGATGAAAATCAACGTTCCAATCATTGCAATGACACATTGTGAAGCAGCCAAGGTTCAGGAAAAGTTCCCGAAGACTGCAACAGGCTTTATGTGTCCGACACAGTGGGTTGAGAACATTTCAAAGTCTGACAAATACTTTGGCTCGGCTTCCGATTGGAATGCTGGCTTTAAGAAAAAGTATGGTGAGTTCTATCCAACAACTGTTCCATATCAGGCTGCCCAGGCATCAGCAGCCGTTATCGTTTGGAAAGAAGCTTTCGAAGCCGCTGACAGCTTTGACAAGGACACTGTAAGAGACGCGATCGCCGCCGTTGAAATGGAAACTTTCTATGGTGATATCAAATTCTCTGATGCTGGCAATAATATTGCAAAGCCAATGTTTATGCGTCAAATTCAGGCTGATGGTTCCTATAAGCTTATCGAAAAATACGATGACATGATTTACCCAAGGAACGTTAAATACTAAAAACCTAATTCAAGTGGAGGCAGTTCAATAATTTGCCTCCACTTTTTCTTTAATGTTTTTCTAAATCTGATTAAGTGGTGGGCATAATGCTTGATACTTTTAAGCTACTATTCGTCTGGGCACCAGTTGTGAATATCCAGCTAATTTTAGAGGGTGTTTTCATGGGTGCAATTTTTGCTCTTAGCGCCTATGGCCTTGCTCTGGTGTGGGGCGTCATGAACATCAAAAACCTTGCCCAGGGTGACTTCGTTATCATGGGTGGTTATCTGGCTTTTGGATTAAACATGGCCGGCGTTCCATTGTTCATTATTTTGCCCATAGTTATTGTAACCATGTTTGCTTATGGCTGGATTGTTTATGTGCTGATGATACGACGTATCCTCGATCAGGATATGTTTGTGTCCTTGCTTGCAACTTTCGGACTGTCCCTACTTATGCAGCAGGTTATCAATCGTATTTTTGGTCCCGAAGTTCAAACAATAGATATGCAATTAAAGGTTTTTGATTTCTTTGATGGCATGGTCACTGTGCCATCGTCAAAGTTACTGGCTTTGGGCTTGGCGGCTACGATTGCATTGGCCGTTGTTATTTTCATGAAGCGATCACGGACAGGTCAGGCAATTCGTGCAACGGCTCAAGACCCAAGAGCCGCCCGTGTTCTTGGCATCAATGTTGATCGGGTCTACGCCTTTACATTCGCATTTAATTCGGCGCTTTGTGGCGCGGCGGGTGTACTGGTATCAATCATTTTTGTTATCCAGCCTTTTTACGGAATAACATATTCCATGGGTTCATTTGCCATCGTGACAGCAGCAGGGCTTGGTAACCTGCCTGCCGTTATAGTTTCGGCGTTTGGCATCGGGCTGTTCACAAAATATTGCGGGTTTTTTGAGTCTGCATTTGAATATGCAGCTCCCGTTGCGGTGCTGTTGGCAGTTCTTATGTGGCGACAGGTAACAATGCGTAAAAAGAGGCAGGTAGTAAGATGAATTTGAATGGAACTGCGTTAACCTATCTGGCTCTTGCGGCCCTGGGTATTCTTGGGCCCATAGTCGCGCCTGCCTACACACTCTCGATAGCGTTTCTTTGGGTTATGGTGCTGATGTCAACAACGTGGGATACGTTGGGTGGTCAGACCGGTTATAATTCACTCGGAAACATTGCCTTTTTTGGTATTGGCATGTACGTCTCCGCAATCGTGCAAGTCTCTTTCTTCTATGAAGGCGGGGTCGCGGAATATACCTCGGCCATGGGGTCGATTAAGCCCGAATTTACCGAAGCTGAATATTTTTGGGGGCTTGGCCTTGGCATCATTAGCGCGGGTATAGTAACGCTTATATTGTCAGTGATATTGAGCTCCTTCATGTTTGGCTTGCGCGGACCCTATTTTGCCATTGGCTCGCTTGGTCTGGCCATTGCGGCGGCTGAAATCACCATCACCATTGATTATGTCGGCGGGCCTTCGGGCATTTCCATGCCGCTATTCCCGGGTGACATTGAATTCAGATCGACCTTCTTCTACATGATCTGCTTTGCCTTGGCTGTTATCGCACATTTCTTGCTCAGATGGCTGTATTCAACCCAGTTCGGTCTGGCGATTAACGCGATCCGTGACGATGAAGACAAAGCCGAAGCTATGGGTATCCCGACTCTCGTCTATAAGCGGATTGGCTGGGGTATTGCGGCCTTCTTTATGGGCTGTATTGGTGCCGTCGTTGGCAATATGGTTGGCTTCATTGATAAAGAAGTCGCCTATCCAATTCCGACATTCGGTATCTTTATGGTCGCCGCGGCTTTGCTTGGCGGTAAAGGCACGCTCTGGGGCCCTGTTCTTGGCGCCATTGTTTTCCATATCATCAAGGATGCCGCCTGGACATTGTTGCTAGGTTTCCAGTGGATCGCCCTTGGCTTGATACTCATTGCCAATATCGTCTATTTCCAGCAAGGCATTATGGGCTGGTTACAAAGCAAGTTCCCAGAACGATTTGGCATCGTGGTTGACCCGTCAAGCACGCAAGCCGACGCCCAGAGTGAAGGAGAGGCCCGATGAGCGATCCGATTATTGAGGTAAATAATGTGTCCAAATCCTATGGCGGTGTAAAAGCCAATGTGGACATTTCGATGAAAGTCGAGCGCGGTTCAATCACCGGCATCATTGGCCCTAACGGATGTGGCAAGACGACCTTATTCAATTCGATCGTCGGCTATCACCCCATCGATAGTGGCTCAATTAAGTTTGATGGTGATGAAATCTCCAAAATGCGTGTCAGCGACATTGCCCGACTTGGTATGTTGCGTACCTTCCAGCAAACCCGGATTTATAGCAAGATGGATTGCGTCGACAATATGCAGATATCCATCTCACATCGTTCTGATGCTAAAAATTCGATTTTTGCCAGCCGCAAAGGTGAAATCCGCGAGCGTGCCGAACATCTGCTGGAATTTGTTGGTCTCTATTCAAAGCGCAACCTGATTTCAGGTGATTTGTCATTTGGCCAGCAAAAGCTGCTGGAACTGGCAATGGCCTTGATGAATGAACCAAAGGCACTTCTGCTTGACGAGCCAACAGCTGGTATCAATCCAACCTTGATCAATGGTTTGATTGACAGATTGCGGCGTGCCAATGAAGAACTTGGGATTACCTTATGCGTGATTGAGCATAATATGCGGGTCATCATGAATCTGGCTTCACATATCTATTGCCTGTCTAACGGCCAGATGCTGGCCGAAGGCAAGCCGGCAGACTTGCAAAACGATCAACGCGTGATTGATGCATATTTGGGAGGTCACTAATGGCCCAGCGTACTACTAAAAAAACCGCCGCCAAGAAAGCGGGATCAAAAAAGGCTACTGTCAAAAAGACCGCCGCAAAGAAAAGCACCGCTAAAAAAGCCGCTGTGAAAAAGAGCGCCAAGAAAGCCAGTGCAAAATCCAAGAAAAACATTAGCGGCTACGGCTTGGGTGGCGTTGATGTGGTCATGTCTGTGGATCAGGTTGCCAAGGAGGCGGCCTCTATCTCGGCATCAGCACCAAAGATTGGTGAACTTGAAAAGCTGGCGAATAACAACTCGTTCCTCAGTATCAATAATCTGCGTGCTGGCTATGGCAAGATGGAAATTCTGCATGACTTTAATCTGCGCATCGCGCAGGGGCAGTCGCTTTGTCTGATTGGGCCAAACGGCGCGGGTAAATCAACCGTTCTGCACTCGATCTTTGGTTTCACCAATATTTTTTCCGGTTCAATCATGGTCGGGGGCAAGGATGTCACAACTCTAACCCCTTCACAGAAACTATCCGATGCAGGCATTGCCTATATTTTGCAGGATAAATCAGTATTTCCGCAAATGACCGTCGAGGAAAATCTGCTCATGGGTGGATTTTTGAAAGACAAGCCTGCCGAGGCCAAAGCCGCCGCCGAGATGGTATTTGATAAATATAGCCGTCTTGCCGAACGCCGCAACAAACCTGCGGGTGTTCTGTCTGGTGGTGAACGCCGGCTTCTTGAAATATCCCGAGCATTGGTCATGCAGCCGCAGGTCTTACTGGTTGATGAACCATCAATCGGCCTTGAGCCACGCTTTATCGATATGGTCTTTGAGATTCTCGAAGATTTGCAGCGTAAGGACGGCAAGACCATCATCATGGTCGAACAAAACGCCAAGAAAGGCTTGGCCTTTGCTGATATTGGCTATGTCCTTGTTTCTGGTGAAACGGCGATCGCTGATGAAGGCAATAAACTGCTTGAAAATCCGGATGTGGGCAGACTGTTCCTCGGCGGATAATTGACTCGCACAGATTTTACATAATCATCAAACCAGTCTCTGGGCATATGACAATACATATGCCTGGGGCTGGTTTGTACCTATGCCGAAATATCTTTCATCGCTGTCAGAAATTGTGCGACTTCTTGCACGCTATTATAGTGACACATCGATACACGCACACATCCATCCAGCCCAAGCGGATCCAGAATATTGCCTGAATAATGATCCGCTTTGCGCAGATGCGTGCGAATACCTTGTGCATTCAGGCTGGAAACAACGTCTGCCGAGGGTATGCCGTCAACATAGACAGACACCAGCCCTTCGCGCGCGGCATTATCGACACCGCCAATAATATGCACCTTATCCATATCGGCCAATCCGGGCAGATTGCCGGTGCCATAAATCATCGCATCAGTAAGCGCTTTCTCATGCGCGTGAATGGCTTTTCCTGCCGCCACAAATTTTCCACGCCGGTCTGTATCGCCAGCGACCTCACCGCCAAGCCATTCCAGATAGTCGGCGACCTCCGAAAGCGCCGCATAGGCACCCGTATCGCGTGTGCCCATTTCCCAGTTATCCGCAGGGCCACCCACCAGCGCATCATGCGGCAAAGCGGTCAGCCTGTCAGAAATCCAGGCAAGACCATAGCCATGCCGTGAAAACATCTTATAGGGCGAGATCACATAGCCATCGACATCATACGCATCGATATCGATCATGCCATGCGCCGCATGCTGGATACCGTCAACAATGATAAAACAGTCAGGCGATATTGCGCGGATCGCCGCCGAAATGGCACCCACATCCATGCCCATGCCTGTCACAGGCGATGTATGCAGAATGGTTGCCACGCGCGTGTCAGCAGTGACGTAACGCGTATAATCCTCGGCAGTCACCAGCCCCCTTGCATCATCATGCGGGATCAGGACATGTTCCTTATTGCTTATTTTGGCCCAGCGTCCACAGGCACTTCGCGTGGCCGGATGCTCAACAGTTGATCCCAGAACGACACCATCCGGCGCAACCCCAAGACAGGCATTCATGATCAGCCGGAATAAAAGCTCGGTGCCGCTTTCACCAACAAAAAACTGTCCGGTAGAAGCGTTCATCATCGCCCGCATATCATCTTTGGCTTTGTTAATGACGCGTACCAGTTCATGCGAACCCGGATTGTCACGTCCCTGATTATCCGGAATGGCGGCATATTGTTGTGATATTTCGACAACCGAATTTAACGTAAGCGCACCACCCGCATTCTCAAAAAACACACGGTCACCCTGCACCGGACAGTGATCGACCTGGGCAAATTTATCACGAATATCTTTCAATATATCACTTGTAATTGTTGGCATCATCTGCACTTTCTCAATATAGGGGTTTCCAAAATGTTGGGCTGGCCGGCTGCTTATTAGCTATCTGAATATTATCATAAACGCTATGACGGGCACATCGTAAAAACAAGCCAGAGACTGACCTAGATCAGGCCGTTGATAACCAGACGCAGCCCCATAAGCAGGAAAGCGATCAGTACGGCTTTACGAAACGCCTCTTGCGAAATATACCCACGCAGAATTTCGCCAATCCGGAAGCCGATCAGCGCCGCCCCAAGCCCCAAAAGCGATTTGACCATCGCAACCTCGGTCAACACCCCTGATAGAAACAGCCCTACCGCTAGCGGAAAACTTCCGACAAGAAACAGAAAGCCTGTCGCCGCGATAAACGGTTCTTTCGGTATCCTGCGTGCGATTAGATACATCGCCACTGGTGGCGACCATATCGAGCTCAGGCCACCAAGAATCCCCGCCACAACACCGCCAGCCACCTGCCAGCCAGCTCCGGCGCTAATGCTGAATGACAATCCGAACAGCGATTGCGCCGCAAACGTAATCATCGCCAGTCCAATCACGATCGTCAGAACATTGGTCGGGAAAACGGTGATATGCCACGCGGTCACAAAGATGCTGACGATGATGGCTATGGCAAAAACTTTGTAACGCCGTGCTGTTTCAAGACGGTCTGCGGATCGTGTGAATTGATACAGATTTGTCACAATAATCGGCAATGTAAGGAGCGCGATGGCATCAGTCGGTTCAAATATCAGGGTCAAAAGTGCCATGGCCGCCGCTGGCAATCCAAGCCCCAGAAACCCTTTTACAATCCCCGACAATATGAAAATGGCGATGATCGCACCAATGATGTACGGATCAAGTGACGGTAGCAAAGACATCATCAGAAAGTCAGTCATGGTTGTTTTCGCTATTTCCAGTCATTGATGATCACGAGTGGCATATCAGACAACATGTGTCACTAATGTACCCAGCCCTTCAATTTCGCCTGTCAGAATATCGCCTTTGGCAACCGGCCCGACACCCGCAGGCGTGCCCGACATAATCAGATCACCCGCGGCAATGTCATAGAAGCGTGAAAGATAGGAAATCATCTCCGGCACTTTCCAGATCATCTGGTTCAGGTCACCATCCTGGCGTATCTCATCGTTGATCTTTAGCGAAATGCGACCCGCATCCAGATGTCCGGTTTCACTGGCAGGCACGAGCGCGCTCATTGGCGCCGACCGTTCAAACGCCTTGCCAATCTCCCACGGACGTCCCGTCTTTTTGGCTTCGCCTTGCAGGTCACGGCGGGTCATATCAAGTGCCACCGCATATCCATATACATGTTGCATCGCCTCATCTTCACTGATGTCCGCACCACCGCTTTGCAAGGCCACTACAAGTTCGATTTCATGATGCACGTCACTTGTTTGCGGCGGATAGGGAAACGTCCCGCTAATATCGATATTCTGTGCATTTTTCTGAAAGAAAAACGGCGCTTCGCGGTTTGGGTCATGCCCCATTTCAATCGCATGATCGGCATAATTGCGACCAATGCAATAGATACGACGAACCGGAAACTGGGCATCAAGTCCATCTATAGGCAGGCTCACCTGTGGTGCTGGCGTGAAGATATAGTCCATTAGCGGCTATCCTTTTCTTAAACTTTATAAATGTTGAAAACCCATCCGGCTATGCTTTTACCGTGGATTTTATATCCTACAAATAATGCCCACAATATATATCAAGCGCGCTAGCGTCTGCGCTAAAATTCGCATGTAAATGCCTCAGCGCGACAATTTAGCGATAGCTGTTTCCATATTGAGGCTATTTTTTTCGAATATTGGCGACAAAGCTGTGTATGTTTAACCGTTAAACTTGTTCAGGCATATAAACTGTGTCCCATTCTCAAAGCACCACCCACCAGCCCCTCAAAGTGCCTGTCCATATGCTTGGCATCAGCCAGATCGTTGCTTATGGCGCTTTGTTCTATGCGTTTGCGCCCCTGAAAACGCATATCGCCATCATACTCGACATATCCGAAGCGCTGGTCATGACAATTCTGAGTCTGGCCATTGTAACGCAGGCATTATTAACCCCGCTGGTTGGCAGTTGGGCTGACAGATTTGGAGCGCTGAATGTGCTCAAGATAGGTTTTTTGCTTGGTGCATGTGGCTTCTTTGGATTAGGCGGGTTGGAATTTGATCCTCTGACCAGCCTGTACTGGCTTGGCTTCTGCTTTGTCTTGATTGGCATTGGTCTTGCCATGTCCACCTATGAAGTCGCCTTTAGCGCCGCCGTGCAATTTGACGAGATCAATTCACGAAAGAACATTTCGGTCATATCTTTCTATGGGGGTGTTGCCAGTACCCTCACATGGATATCAATCTATCCTCTCATCAGTCTGGTGGGGCTGTTTTACGCCTGTCTGGTTTTGGCTTTTGTGCTTCTGGGCTTTAGCTGGCTGATATCAACTTACAGAAATGAACGCCATCATCCATCTAACCAGAGCAAAACCGAAAACAAGCCATTTCGCTGGGGCTTGCTGACCATCGCCGAAAAACGCGCCATCATCATTCTCGCCAGCGCCGGCGGCTTTGAATATTTTCTGTTCTCGGCAACAACCTTATTATGGGTCAACTGGTTTCAGCTGCAATTTGAAGATGCTTTTCTTGCCGTCATTCTGGCCAGTATCTATGGCCCCTTTCAAGTTGTGGGTCGCCTTGCCGAGATGAAGTTCGGCCATCACATTGATGCCCGCATAACCGGTCTTATTGCTGGCCTATTAATACCTCTTTCGCTGATATCGCTATTGGCTGGCACGCTACCTCTGGCGATTTTAGCCATGGCATTATTCGGTATGGGGCACGGTATTCTAACCGTGTCATTTGGCTTTGTGACGAATCTTTATTTTGGTGCTGATGTCTATGGCCGCGCCAAAGGCTGGATCGGTATGCCGCGCGTTGTCGGCTTGGCCATCGGTCCCAGTATTGGCGGCTTTCTGCTGGCCTTTAGCGAACATGCTTTCATATCTGTCATGATCATATTCGCCACAGCAAGCGCGTTTCTATTTGCCAGCCTTATGCTTATCAGGCCTACGAATCCGGTACATACGGCTTCGGCGCGATGATGATCGCCTGCCGATGGGCACCCTATATGGCGCATAAGCGGGTAATGTATCGATGCTTGATCTAGAGTTTCTGAATAAGCAGGTTAATGCGCTTCAGCCGTTTTGACAGTATCTTCTGCTGTTCGTTTATTTCGCTTATTTCAGTTTTCAGATTTGATATCAGCTTTCCGGTACGGCCTTTCGATGGCTTTGTCATACTGCCACTATGGCCTTCCTCGGCGATGAAATAAGTCGGGCTGACGCCCAAAATGCCCGCCATCGATACAAGCTTATTAACGCGGGGTTCACTGCTGTCATTTTCCCATGATGCAAGGGTTGATGGGTTAACACCAACAAGATGGGCAAGCATGTTGAGACTTAATCCAGCCTGCTCGCGGCATTTGAAAATTCTGCCGCCAAGCGTGCTATCGATATTGCCATCTGAAAGGATATTCGAAGATAATTTTTTAACGGGCACAATTTATCCTATTAACGACCTGTGTCGAAACTAAGCCATTGATAGGTTAATGTCAAACTTCAGCCCGCGCGTCATCAGGCTGGAAAAAATTGTCCAATGCATAGGCCAGCGGTATATCTGCCCAGCTTGTTGTAAAATGCGGTGATCGATATTTCTGCGGCGCATACCAGCCTTTAGGCCGTTTAAGCTGACCATATTGAATGCTTCCGGCACCAAATTTCTGGTTAATGACATCAAAACTTTCGATCAATTTTATATTGCGCGCATGTGGGGCGTGAAACAGCGTATCTGGACTATCTTCGACCCGGCACAGATCCAGCAACATAATACCGGCTTTTTTGTAATGAAATCCGGATCGGTATATTTTTTTCAATATCTGCTGGGCGGCCTTGTGAATCTCCTGCGTACTATTGGTGGCAGGCATCATGCCGATCGTCTGCGCGTTCGAAAATTGTGGCTGATCCTGCTGGAATGGATTCGTGCGGATAAAAACGCTCAGCGCGCCTGCCACCATCTTGCCTTTACGCAGTTTTGCCGCGGCCATCGTCGCAAAGGTCGATACAATATCATGCAACGCTTCATAGTCAGTGATGCTGTGGCCAAAACTGCGCGACACGCAAATACTCTGCTTGTCTTGCTGATGCATTTCCAGCGGCAGGCACATCGTGCCACGCAGTTCAAGCGCTGTCCGCAGGCCTGTCACCCCCATATTTTTGCGGATCCAGCCATCTTGCATGCGCGCGAAACTGGCAGCTGTCTGAATGCCTTGTGCGTTTAGCCTTTTGCCCAGACGTCTGCCTATGCCCCATATGTCGGTGATGGCCGTATCCTGCAAGGCGGCATCTAATCGGGCGGTGCTATCTATGAAATATACACCGCGGGCGATCTTGTTCTTTTTGGCGATGCGGTTAGCCAGCTTTGCCAGTGTCTTTGTCTGGCCAATACCCACTGACACGGGAATGCCTGTCCATTGTTTGATCGTATGGCAAATGTCACGTGCATAGGCGGTAAGGCCATCAGCAGAAAAACCCGACAGATCGAGAAAGCATTCATCAATCGAATATATCTCGGCATGCGGTGCGAAGGTCGATAATATGGTCATGACACGGTGGCTCATATCGCCATAAAGCGTATAGTTGCTTGACCGGATGACGATCCCTTGCTGCCGGAACTTGTCCTTATTCTTGAAATATACATCGCCCATCAGCACGCCAGCCGCCTTGGCTTCATTCGAGCGGGCAATGACACAGCCATCATTATTGGACAGAACGACCAGCGGCTTGCCTTCCAATGCGGGTTGAAACACCCGTTCGCAGGAACAGTAGAAATTGTTACAGTCGATAAGCGCAAACATTATGTCAAAGGCCGGATACTATATCTGACAACACCCCAGATATGACTGTCTTCGGGTATCTCTAGACTCGGGTAATCAGGGTTTTCAGATTGCAAAACCCAGCCCTTATTATGCCGGCCTAAACGTTTGACTGTGAATTCATTGTGAATCGTCGCAATTACGATATCGTTTACTTTGGGGGTTAGGCTACGATCCACCAGCAGCAGATCGCCCGCATGAATCCCCGCACCTGTCATTGAATCGCCAGCAACGCGCAGAAAAAATGTCGCCGCCGGATTTTCAATCAGATGCGCGTTCAGATCCAGAGGACTATCGATATAGTCCTCGGCAGGGCTGGGGAAACCGGCAGAAACAAACGGAATGGAAACAGAAAACGATAATAGATACATGCCACTTAACAAACAAACACGACAACCAAAGCAAAAACAGGATAAGAACATAACAAGAACATCTGTGAAAGCCAAGCGTGGAAATACCCGAATTCTGAATCAATGCAACAGGCCTTTAGGGACACAATGCGCGTCTCTATCTGTCAGCATGAAATAAGAAAAGTAAGCGCAGAAAATGAACCCGGGAAAAGCTGGACTGTTCGCATGCTACTATTTAGAATTTCATATCAACATAATCGGCATAACCATTCCACATCGAGAGTCACAACATGATATTAGCCGCTGGTGAAGCCCTCATTGATCTTGTCATGCAAGCCCCGTATGAATCGGGGCTTTATGCCGCAAAAGTTGGTGGCGCGCCTTTGAATGCAGCGCTTGCGCTTGGCCGCCTCGATGTACCGGTACGCTTTGCCTGTCCGGTCTCGACTGACCGTTTCGGCGATATGATTGTCGAAAAGCTGACTGGCTCAAAGGTCACCTTGGCCGCACCTGATCGTGTTGGCGCGCCATCTCCGCTGGCGGTCGTGACACTGGATGCGGCGGGCGTGCCGTCCTATAATTTCTACCGTGAAGGCACCGCCGACCGGCAGATCGACAGCGACTTCATCGCACAATGTCTTGATGCCGATTTTGATCTGCTGCATATCGGCGGCACCGCGCTTGCCGATGCGGACGATTTTAATCAATGGATCAAATTGATAAAGGCCGCCAAGGACAGGAACAAACTTGTCTCGATCGACCCGAACATCCGCCCGACCCTGATTACCGACATGCAGGATTACACAGCACGTCTGGCCACAGCCTTTGGCTATGCCGATATCATCAAAGCCAGTGATGAAGATTGCATGCTTTTATTTGGCCATGCCGATATTCAGGCGTTACGTGCCGACCAACTCAAAGCGGCAACGCTCATCGTCATCACCCAGGGGTCAAAAGGCATCATGGCGCAGATCGCTGACAGCCAGCCTCTTCATGTGCCTGTCGAAAAGCTGGCTGATATCCGCGATACGGTTGGTGCTGGTGATTGTTTTCAGGCTGGTCTGCTATCGCAATTATGGCAGCATGGCTATCTGCAATCCGCCGCGGCGCTGGCAACGCTTGACGCTGACAATCTGCCACAGGCACTCGCCTTTGCCCATAAAGTGGCCGCGATCAACTGCCAGCGCGATGGATGCAACCCGCCTTTCCTGCATGAGCTAGGCACATAAGCACCCAAACTACGCTCGATATTGCACAATTAAAGCGTGCGCGCCCTTTTAGCGATCAAGCCCCGCCTCATGCAGAATGAAGTCGCCAAGTTCGGCAACACCTTCATCCTTGCGCATTGAGCCAAAAATAAACGGACGGCCATTGCGCGCCGTTGCTGTATCCGCACGCATCATCTCAATATCCACACCAACATATGGCGCGAGTTCGATCTTGTTGACCACCAGCATATCCGACTTCGTCAATGCAGGGCCTTTCTTGCGCGGAATGTCACTACCCATGCAAACATCAATCACATAGATGGTCAGATCGGCCAGTTCGGGGCTGAACGTTGCGGCCAGATTATCGCCACCAGACTCGATCAGGATCACATCCAGATCCGGAAGATGACTACGAAGATCAGCCACCGCGGCCAGATTTACTGACGCGTCCTCGCGGATGGCGGTATGCGGACAGCCACCTGTTTCAACGCCACGAATGCGCTCTGCTGGCAGGGCCTGCACACGCATCAGATATTCTGCATCCTCGCGCGTATAGATATCATTCGTAATCACCGCCATCGAAATGCGGGGGGCCAGATAACGGCATAAAGCCTCGGTCATACTGGTTTTTCCTGCCCCGACAGGCCCGCCAATGCCAATACGAATAGGGCCATTGCGGCGTGCATTTTGATGCGTGATATCCTGTTCTGTCACATCCTGAACCGTCATGTCCTGTAAATCCTTGTCTCAAGGGTTTCGTGCAATATAGACGCATGATCCGCCATAAAAGCATAACCGCCAATATCATCAAGCGGTGCGATCGCCGCCACCTCGGCAATGTCGGTTATCATCGGCATTAAACGCGCCAGAATAATCTGCCCATCGGATTGCCCAAGCGGTACCGCCCGCACCGCGACCGAAATTAAATTGGCAACAAAGCTTTGCAGAAAGAATGTCAGACTAAGAGGCAACGCACAGCCAAGATGACGCGTTGCCAGACCCGCCGCAACTGGATAGGCAAGCGGCACCGACAATGCCAGATCCACACTATAGACCTGTTCGACAATGCGGGTAAAATTCTCGCCAAGTTCGCGGCTTTCCTGTGCCCGCTCGGCGCCCGACGACAATGCAAAGGCAAGTTCGTTTAACACCTCAATATCACTCTCATCACCCATGGCCGCATCAAAAGCATGCGCCATCATGATCGCATCATTGCGGCCACTGCCCCCGATCAGGCATGTTTCAATCCAGTCATGTACCGCACTGACATCACTGATCTCGCCAGCCGCAATCGCTGTCTCCATACCATGCGAATAGGAAAACGCCCCAATCGGAAAGGCAGGCGAAAACAGGGCTGCCAGAATCTGCGTCTGGGCAGTGGGCGAAAGCGTCCTTGGATCGTTGCGGGAATCTTTGGGTGCTGTCATCTTAATGCGCATGTCCATGCGTGCGACCAACACCATAAGCCCCGCCTTCGGGATTAAACGGCGTCTCGCTTTTCACCAGATCAGCACCAAGCCGGATTAACAAATCCTCCAGCACATGATCATAGCAGATAATCAGATGATCTGGCTTGATCTCGCATGGGGTGTGCCGGTTTCCGATATGCCATGCGATCCGCGCCAGATTGTCATGCCGGATTTCCAGCACCGGTTCGGCGGCAGCATGGATGATGATCTGGCGACCATCATCCAGTATAAAAGCATCGCCAGCATTAAGCGAAACCGTCTCGGCAAGATCGACCATAAACGCAACACCACAGTCACTGACCAGCCGTTTGCGCCGCAGAAAACGGGCTTCAAAATTAAGCGTGATCGTCATATCGGCATCGCTGGGCGTTGCCGCGGATCGGGTCTGACCTGCATGTAGAAGCACTGAACTCATTTCAGATCCATCCATCCTGACACCTAATACAGAAAATAGCGCTGCGCCATTGGCAATTCACGCGCTGGTTCGCAAGTCAGCAAGACGCCATCAGCACGCACTTCATAGGTTTCGGGATTAACCTCGATCTCTGGACAATGGCTGTTATGCACCATATCTGCCTTGGAAATATCCCGCGTGTGGCTGACTGCCAAAGTCGATTTGGCAAGTCCCAGTTGCGATTTGACATCCATGGCTTGCGCGGCATCGCTGACAAAGGTCACAGCCGACTGTTCAACCGAACGGCCAAGGCTGGCAAACATCGGGCGCGTATAGACCGGTTGCGGCGTTGGAATTGACGCATTCGGATCACCCATCTGTGCCACCGCTATGCTGCCACCTAGCAGCACCATTTCGGGCTTCACCCCGAAAAAGGCCGGTTTCCACAGCACAAGGTCAGCCCTTTTGCCAACCGTGATTGACCCGATATGGCCAGATATACCATGCGCTATCGCTGGATTGATCGTATATTTGGCGATATAGCGTTTGACCCGCATATTGTCATTCTCGCCGGTTTCCTCGGGCAGACGTCCAAGCTGAACCTTCATTTTATGCGCGGTTTGCCAAGTCCGGATAATCACTTCGCCAACACGTCCCATCGCCTGGCTGTCCGATGCAATGATCGAAAAGGAACCCATATCATGCAGAATATCTTCGGCGGCAATCGTTTCACGCCGTATCCGGCTTTCGGCAAACGCCACATCCTCGGGGATGGATTTATCGAGGTGATGGCAAACCATCAGCATATCGAGATGCTCTTCCAGCGTGTTCACCGTATAGGGGCGCGTTGGATTGGTTGATGATGGGATAACAAATGGCTCACCGCAAATCTTGATAATATCTGGCGCATGACCACCGCCCGCACCTTCGGTGTGGAATGCGTGGATCACCCGCTGCTTCATTGCGCTGACCGTATTTTCGACAAAGCCACTTTCATTCAGCGTGTCGGTATGGATCATGACCTGCACATCCATCGCTTCGGCCACCGAAAGACAGGTATCAATCGCCGCCGGCGTAGTACCCCAGTCTTCATGCAGTTTCAGCGCGCAGGCACCACCAATGACCTGTTCCTCCAGCGCCGCCGCGACTGACGCATTGCCCTTGCCGGCAAACGCCAGATTCATCGCCAGCCCGTCAGCTGCTTGCAGCATCCGTCCGATATGCCAGCTACCCGGCGTACAGGTGGTTGCCAAGGTGCCATGCGCCGGACCGGTACCACCGCCCAGCATTGTGGTCAGGCCGGAATGCAGGGCATCGTCAATTTGTTGCGGACAAATAAAATGGATATGGCTGTCGAAACCGCCAGCGGTCAGGATATGACCCTCGGCCGCAATCGCTTCGGTGCCAGGGCCGATAATAATATCGACATCCGGCTGGGTGTCCGGATTACCCGCCTTGCCAATACCGCAAATCTGGCCATCTTTCAGCCCGACATCAGCCTTATAGATACCTGACACATCAACAATCAGGGCATTGGTGATAACAGTGTCAACAGCGCCGGCAGCGCGTGTCATCTGCGACTGGCCCATGCCATCGCGAATGACCTTGCCACCACCAAATTTGACCTCTTCACCGTAATGTGTGAAATCGTTCTCAACCTCGATGATCAGTTCGGTATCTGCCAGCCGCACGCGATCGCCTGTGGTTGGGCCATACATATCGGCATAAATGCCGCGGGATAGTTTTGCTGGCATTACAGATCTCCCATGACTTTGGCATTGAAACCGAAAATGCGGCGTGCGCCCGCTATCGGGATCAGCTGCACATCGCGCGTCTGGCCTGGTTCAAACCGCACCGCCGTGCCGGCCGCAATATCAAGCCGCATGCCGCGTGCAGCGTCTCGGTCAAACACAAGCGCTTCATTGGTTTCGGCAAAATGATAATGACTGCCAATCTGCACGGGGCGGTCGCCCGTATTTGCAACACTCATGCTAGTGGCGTCGCGCCCTTCATTCAGGATGATATCACCATCCGCAACAATAATTTCTCCGGGGATCATTGGATTTCCTCTGTCATATCTTCAGTTAGCGGATGGGATGATGCACGGTTACCAGCTTGGTACCGTCGGGAAAGGTGGCTTCGACCTGCACATCATGGATCATGTCGGCAATGCCGGGCATACAGTCGCTTTCGCCAACCACATGCGCCCCCGCTTCCATTAAATCGGCAACGCTGCGACCATCACGCGCGCCCTCGACGACAAAATCGGTGATCAGGGCAATCGCTTCGGGATAGTTCAGCTTGACGCCCCGTTCAAGGCGGCCTCTTGCCACCATGGCGGCGACACTCACAAGTAACTTGTCTTTTTCACGTGGTGTTAATTTCATCGGCTAGATCTCCTGCTGATACCTTATCGGGTCTAGTAATTCCATACACGGGGATTCGCAATTTTGCGGAACTGTTCGATAAATTGCGCCAGTGTTTTTTTCAGTTGCGCTGTATCATCGCCAAGACTGCGGATAACCAGCTTGCCATCCCACGCGGTAACTGCGGTTTTTGTTGCGGGATAATCCTTGAAAAATGTCCGTGCCGCGCCAACACGATCTTCGGCGTCAGGGCTGATATATATTATTGTCGATAGACATATACTGTTGGCTGCGCTGGCCATATGGTTCATTTTTTGCCTGATGTCTCCATCAAGTCGCAAGGCCTCAGCATGAACCAATCTGTCGCCGCGCCGTATCCGCCATTGATCGCGTAAGCTACCTTTGCGCACGGTTTCCTGCATCGCCGTGCGCCCGAACACGATCATTTCACTGGCAAGAAAGCTGGCATCTTCATCCATCTCGACATTAAGCTGACGCGAAAATCTGGCATCGTCAAACAGGATGGTTTCCTGCGGCAACCAATGCAGACTGGCGTTTCCTGCCAATTGCATATCAATGCGCATATTGGCAGTCTGTGCGCCCAACGCACGGTAAACACGCTCGGCGGTTTGTGTAGATACGGTCAGATGCGTGCCGCTATCGGTGCTGATCCTGATTTGGAAATCGTCACCATCAGCCAGACCGCCTGCGGTATTCACCAGCACCGCTTCGGTCGTTGCCGCATAGGTTTTTGGCATAAATACCTTGGCTGACCCCGACTGGAAAAACCGCTCTAACTTGCCTGTTGCAAATGCAAGATCAATGGCACCGCGCGCGCGTTGCATGGCTGGCTGTTCATGTTTGGTCGATAGTTGCACGCCTTACACCCACTGATGCTCTAAGTTTTGACTTGTCTATATTAGACTTTTTGCTCTCATAAACAACCTTGCCACGCGTCATCGCATAAATATGATCGGCAAGCCCGAACGCAAAATCGAAATATTGCTCGACCAGAATAATAGCCATGGTTTTTTGCTCACGAAGATGCGAAATCACCTCGCCAATTTGGGTGATGATATTGGGCTGGATACCCTCGGTTGGCTCATCCAGCAATAACAGCTTGGGTTTGGTAATCAGCGCCCGGGCAATCGCCAGTTGCTGTTGCTGGCCACCCGAAAGATCACCGCCGCGGCGATGCAGCATCGTTTTAAGAACGGGAAACAGATTATAAATGTCATCGGGTATAAAATGCGCATCGCGTGGCAGACAGGCAAATCCGGTTTCAAGATTTTCGCGCACCGTCAGCATCGGAAAAATCAGCCGCCCTTGCGGCACATAGCCGACACCGCGCGCGGCCAGATGATGCGATGCAAACCCCGTCACATCATCACCATCAAGGATATAGCGACCCGCGCTACTGGGATGCACACCGGCAAGTATCTTCAATAGCGAGGTTTTGCCAACCCCGTTCGAACCCATGACAGATGTCACCGCCCCGGGGCTGGCCTGCATCGAAATACCGTGAAGAATTTGCGAAGACCCGTAATGCAGGGTCAGATCATTTGCCTGTAACATGCTTATCTTCCCAGATAGACGTCAATCACGTCTTGGCTTTGCGTAACGAAATCGAGCGATCCTTCGGCCAGAACCGCGCCCTCATGTAAAACCGTAACCCTGCATTCCAGCTGGCGAATGAATTCCATGTCATGTTCGACAACAACGATTGACCTGGTCTTGGCAAGATCTTTCAGCAAGGCCACGGTCACCGCCCGTTCGGATGCGGTCATCCCCGCCGCTGGTTCATCGACCAGCAGCAATTGCGGCTCCTGTGCCAGCAACATGCCAATCTCCAGCCATTGCTTTTGCCCGTGACTTAACTCACCTGCTGCCCGATGCAGACTGTCTGCCAGATTGATCAGTTCGGCAATCTCGACAATTTTATCCTCATCCTTGGCTGACTTGCGATAGCCAAGAACGGCAAAGGGATTACGCTTGTTCGCCAGCGCCATCAGCAGATTCTCATAAACGCTTTGTGCCTCAAATGTGGTCGGCTTCTGGAACTTGCGGCCAATGCCCAGCTGTGCAATCTGTGATTCGGATTTGCGCGTCAGCGACATGTTCTTGGCGCCCCAGCGCACATCGCCTGTATCAGCGCGGGTCTTGCCTGTGACAATATCCATGAAGGTGGTTTTACCGGCACCATTGGGGCCAATAATGGCGCGTAGCTCGGCATGGCCAATTTCAAAACTCAGACCGTTAATCGCCTTGAAACCGTCAAACGCAACCGAGATATTATCAACCTGAAGTAATGTTGACATCACATGTCTCCTGACCGGCTTAAGCGGTCAAACAGCCCGCCTATGCCTTTGGGCGCATAAAGCGTCACCGCAACAAAGCTGAAACCCAGCAGTACCAGCCACCAGTCAGTCCATTTCAAAACCCCGAAGCCAAGCGGGATATCGGGTGCCTGACCACCGGTAAAATAGCTTGATAATAGCGATACGAAAGCCGCGCCGATCACCGCGCCATAAATCCGCCCACGCCCGCCAATAGCAACCCATACCGCCAGATAAATCGATGCAATGGGTGCCAGCTCGGCTGGATTGATAATACCTGCCTGCGGGTAATATAGCGCGCCGGCAATCGCCGCCATAATCGCCGTTACGGTGAAAATAAACAGCTTATAGCCCTCGACATTATATCCCAGAAAGCGAACCCGCGCTTCATTATCACGAATGCCCTTGATGACATTGCCAAGCTTGCTTTTGACAATCATCATCGCCGCCAGAAAACTGACCCCAAGGGCAAAGGCGCTGGCCCAGAAAAACCAGATCGACAAGGTCGCTTGCGGCACATCATCAAGCCCGGGCAAATTCTGCAAGCCCGACAGGCCGTTATTCCCGCGAAGTCCGCTTTCATTCTGAAACAGATATAGCGACAAAGCCAGAGTCATCGCCTGTGTCAGGATTGACAGATACACCCCATTGACACGCGATCTGAACGCCAGCCAGCCAAAAACAAAAGCCAGTAGCCCGGGTACCAGAACAACAAATGCCAGCTGTACCCACAATATGTCGGCAAAATACCAGATCAGCGGGATATCCGCACCACCGACAACACCGAATATCTGCGTCCCGACAGCGTCACTTATTTCCGCTTCGGTGGGAGGCAATGCCGCATTACGCGCAGCGTCGATAACAATCAGCTTGGTACGCGCAAACATCAGCCACATGCCAATCATATAGCCACCAAGGCCGAAAAAGGCGAAATGCCCCAGAGATAGAATGCCGCAATAACCCCAGACCAGATCCATGGCAATGGCAATCATGCACAGGCATAAAGTCTTGCCCAGCGTCTTGATAAAGCTGGTCGATATCATACCAAGCCCGAAACCTTCGCCTAGAATGGTAACGCCAATCGTGAATAGCGCGAGGGCGGCAAAGAAGATCATGATCGATGGATTGCTGAACAGGAATTTGGTGAAAATAGTCCTGCCAATATAGCTATCTGCCTTATATTTTATCGCGTGCGCCATGCTCTAGTCTCCCGCGGCGCGGCCCTTGAGCGCGACAATGCCGCGTGGCCGGAACTGGATAAACAGAATGATGAAAATGATCATATAGGTCTGTGCCGCCAGCGTGTTTGACGGGTTCAGCCATTCAATACCTTTTTGTAAATTACCAATCAGCGCCGCACCAGCTAGCGTACCCCATATATTGCCAACGCCACCAACCACAACTGTCATAAAGCTTTGCACGATATAGTCGGATCCAAGCTCGGACGTGACCTTTGAAAACAGGCCAATGGCCACGCCGGCAATACCCGCAATCCCCGATCCAAAACCAAAGGTCAGCATGTTGATCCGGTCAGGGTTGATGCCCATACTCGCCGCCATCGCCGGATTTTGCGTCACCGCCCGCGTATCAAGTCCAAAGCGGGTACGCTTCATCACGAAAATAAGCAGCCCCAGAAAGATCAGGCCAAGAATGAAAATCGCAATCCTGATATTGCTGATCGCCAGCACATCATTGACCGCCAGCGCCCCATCCAGCCAGTCTGGCGAGGTTAGCGGACGCGCCTGTGTTCCAAAGATATTTTTGGCAATCTGTTGCAGGGCAATGCTGATACCAAAGGTTGCCAGCAAGGTTTCCAGCGGCCGCTTATAGAGATACCGGATCACCAGCCGCTCCATCAACACGCCAGCGCCAAAGGTAACGGCAAAAGCCGCCGGTATCGCCAGTATCAGCGACAGCGTGTAATCCGGCACAAATAACTGCACCACATAGCCGGTATAGGCACCCATCATGATGAATTCGCCATGCGCCATGTTAATCACCCCCATGACGCCAAAGGTGATCGCCAGACCGATCGCTGCCAGAAAACAGATCGATGCAAGGCTAAGTCCATCGACCAGCAAATCGATCATCTGATACATCTCGACCTTGCTTTTGATATCGGCAAGCACGGTTTTCGCTGCCGTCACGATTTTAACCGAAGGATTGTCATAGACCGCGTAAAATACCGCATCATCAACCGCCGCCTGCATGGCGTCCGCCGTAACCATCGCCGCGGCACTACCATCCTCGACAAGGCGGTTATAGGCAGCATTACGTGCCGCCTCATTATCAAGCTCGGCAATTTTTTCGGGGGTGATGCGGCCATTCTCAATCGCGGCAATCAAAGCGGCATTGCGCGCTTCGTCTGTGACCGGCGCCGGCGCCATGCCGGCTTCAACCAGCATCATATAGGCCGCTTCACGCGACAGCTCTGGCGGATCGCCGCCAATAATCGATTGCCGGCCTGCTGTTCCATCAGCGCGTTTGGTGGTTTTTTCGGGAATGATAATCCGCGCCAGATTCACGCCATCTGGCAGCTTGTCGGCAACATATAGTTTATTCGTCAATAACGGGTTCAAGGCGGCGCGCACCTCAAGCGAAAGATCGCCAGCCAGCCCGTAAATAGCCGACGCTATAGCCTCTTCATCCGTCCCAAAGCCGATAAGGCCGAAGATATAGGCACGCTCCATGCGTTTTTTCAGTTCGGCATCTAGTTCAACATCGATCGCCGTAGCCAGAGGTGGCAGATGGCTGGCGCTAAAGTTACGCGCCAAAGCATCCATGCTGGCCATGCGTTCGGCCAAGTTCGGGCTTGAAAGCTGAAACGGCACCAGCGACGCAGAAATTTTTGCCCGCACACCACTATTGGGTTTGATGCGTTTGATCTTTGACTTGTCTACTATGGCGAAAGGCAGTCCGGTTTCGACATTTATCAGTTTTAGGTCACCGTTATCGAGCTTTTCGCGATAGGCAAATTTGCCACTTTCCTTGACATAATACAGGTCTTTTGATTGCCAGGTGAGCAGGAATGTTTTTGCAATATTGCCACCAAACCCGGTGATATCAGCCAGCACCGGCTCGACTGTTTTTGACGAACTTTTATGGATCAGCGGCGCATGTGTCGCCAGCAAAGTCTCAAATGTTTGTGCCGCAACGCTTGGCGCATTGAACAAGGCCATCAGTAAACAGGCAAGCAGAGGGAAAAGGCGGAAATGTGCCATGGTAACGGATCCAGAAGCGAAAAATAGTTATCCGAAGACACCACAAAATAATGTCTTCGGATCTGTTAGGAGGGGATCAGCTAATCCGGATGGGGATTAGTAGATCGACTTCAGCTGTACACATGATGAAGTAGATGTGTTGTACATACCGCATTTCAGATCTTTCCAGTCCGAGACGAGAATCTTTGACTCAGGCAGGAAGTCTGTCCATGCGTCACCCGGCACTTCGGCGGTCTTGCTGATAATGTCGAACTGGCCATCGGCTTCGATCTCGCCAATCAGCACCGGCTTTGAAAGATGGTGGTTAGGCAGCATTTCGGCGATACCACCGGTCAGGTTTGGAAAGGTCAGGCCATACATATTTTCACGCACCTTGTCGACTTCGGTTGTGCCTGCTTTTGTCACCGCCTCGACCCACATGTTGAAGCCGATATAATGTGCTTCCATCGGATCATTCGTGACGCGGTCATCGCCCATCTTGGCTTTCCACGTCTTGATGAATTCGGCATTGGCATCTGTCTCGGCAGACTGGAAATAGTTCCATGCCGCCAGATGACCAACCAGGTTTGTGGTATCAAGACCTGAAAGTTCTTCCTCACCAACCGAGAACGCGACCACCGGAATATCATCGGCAGATACACCCGCCGCGGCTAGCTCCTTATAGAAACCTACATTCGCGTCACCATTGATCGTCGAGATCACGCCAACCTTCTTGCCATCGGCACCAAGTGCAACAACATCGGCAACAATCTTTGACCAGTCAGCATGACCAAATGGCGTGTAGTTCACGAAAATATCCGCGCTGGCGATGCCCTTATCTTGCAGATACTGCTCAAGAATTTTGTTGGTTGTGCGGGGATAGACATAATCCGTTCCCAATAATGCGAATTTCTCGACACCTAACTCGTCAAGGAAGTAATCCGTTGCTGGGATTGCCTGCTGGTTTGGCGCGGCACCTGTATAGAATACGTTCTTCGAGCTTTCTTCGCCTTCATACTGGACAGGATAGAACAGCAAGCCGTTCAGTTCTTCAACCACTGGCAAAACCGATTTACGCGAAACCGATGTCCAGTTACCGAACATCACATCAACCTCATGGACGGTCAGAAGCTCGCGTGCCTTTTCGGCAAAAAGCGGCCAGTCAGAAGCCGGATCGACAACCACGGGTACGATCTTTTCGCCAAGCAGACCACCCTTTGCATTTTGCTGTTCAATCAGCATCAGCATCGTGTCTTTCAAAGTTGTTTCGGAAATGGCCATGGTGCCGGAAAGCGAATGCAGAATGCCGACCTTGATATCAGCGACGGCCTGTGTGGCGACACCGCACATAAGCGCTGAAGCGATAAGTAACTTTTTCATTTTAACCTCTTTTGCAGGCGTCAAACGCCTTGCGTTGTAAATTTTGTGATGCAGTCGCCAGACCGCATCAGGAACAAATTCACAATAGGCTTTGTCGTTGGATAAAATACTGCTAATAAATAACAACCGTGATGCAATTTTTGCATCATTCAGGAAAACCCAGCCTGCGCAACGATTTGCGACACAGGGTCTGGCTAAAATGAACGATATTTAGCCATCAAACGCATGACTAACCGTTATTTTAGCTGGCCATACGGCCGGATGCACAACCCTAGCTATTCGGAGAAATAGCTTGGCGAGGCACAATATCATCAATCACACTAGCCTGCGCCACCGGTTCTTGGGCAATGCAGTCCCAGTCATATTGCGCCCATTTTCGCGCATTAATCCGTGATTTATAGCGGCCACGTTCTATCGCGCCAGCGGTCTTGCAGCTTGTAAGTGACGCGAACTGATGGTCGCGCGGAAACTCGTGACAGACCGTTTGTCCCTCCAGCGTGACGCAGGTGACTAATACCAGCATGAACATCGAAACCCTCCCTCAAGCGTTGCGAATACTGCTTATTAGAAAATGCTAACACAAATGTCGGGCGGGTCAAATATGCCGTTGCCTTGGCCTTATCTGGTTGGGTCTAGACAATCGTTGTATATCTGGCCAGTAAAGCGCGCATCACTGGGGTGATTTTGGCACTATGACTGGTACCGCCTGGAGGCAACGAAAAGGGACAGAACGCCAAGCACGGCAAAGAAGGTAATGATCGGTATTGGCACCTGTGCCCCATTGTTAATCCTCACCTCGACTAATGCGGCAACCATCAGCAAAAAGCCGAATGCACATGAAAACAGTAAGCGCTGTGCGGTCGATCTTGGACTGTTCTGGCACATGAACATGGCTATACCTATGAAGGCACATCCGGCACCCATATTCTTGCGCAAAGCCACCGCCGCGCGCAACGCGTCCAACGGCTCCGCCATGCACATCAGTGGGGCGAGGACGCCGCCGCCGGCAGCCGCCACCTCAGTCGAGGCGGCCGCCGCCGTGGCCG